>NZ_JAKZHU010000001.1:959288-1279051 GCF_022568795.1 Arsenicicoccus dermatophilus
GCCGCGCTCGGCGGTCTCGCGCTGGTGCCGGGCCGTGGGCTTCCCCGTGGCGCGCGAGCTCCCGGCCGAGGCGGGCGGTGCCGACCTGGTCGTCCGGGTGCACCCGGCGCGGGTGCGCGCCGACGACGTCGACGACCTGCTCGAGCGGGCGTCCGCGGTCCTGCGTCCCGGGGGCGCGGTGGTGACCACGGTGCCGGTCGGTGACGACGGTGCGGACGGCGCGCTGGGGCGGGCCGACCTGCGCGCCCTGGTCGCCCGGGCCCACGACCTCGGCCTGGTGCTCGTCGGCGACCTCGACGGCGAGCTCGGGCACCGGCTGGCGCACCTGGCGCGGGTCGCCCGCGACGGGGGTCCGGACGCGGACGGTCCCTATGCCCTGCTTCGCCTGACCTTCCGGCGGCGGTGAGTGCGCCGGATCCGGCTCGACCGCCCCCTGGACCTGGACGCCACCCTGGGGGTCCTGCAGCGGGGTGGAGGGGATCCCACCGGCCGACGTGGAGCCGGTGGCTGGTGGCGGGCCCTGCGCACCCCGGACGGCCCGGCGACGCTGCACGTGCGCCGGGTCGGCCCGGAGGTCCTCGGCGAGGCCTGGGGGCCGGGCGCGGCCTGGGTGCTGGACGCCCTGCCTGCCCTCGTCGGTGAGCACGACGACGCCTCCGGCCTCGAACCCGTCCACGACGTGGTGGCCCACGCCGTGCGCAGCGCCCCGGGGCTGCGGATCGGGCGCACCGGCCTGGTCGTGGAGGCCCTCGTGCCCGCGATCATCGAGCAACGGGTGACCGGGCAGGATGCCTTCGGCGGCTACCGCCGGCTGGTCCGGTCCCACGGCGAGCCGGCGCCGGGGCCGGGCGCCGACCTGGGGCTGGTGGTGGCCCCCTCGGTCGCGGTATGGCGGCAGCTGCCGTCCTGGGTCTGGCTGCGGGCGGGTGTGGACGCCGCCCGCTCCGACACCGTCGTACGGGCGCTCGCCGTCGCGCCCCGCCTGGAGGAGATCACCGGGCTCGACCTGCGCGAGGCCCACCGGCGGCTGCGGACGGTCCCGGGCATCGGGGCGTGGACCGCGGCGGAGGTGCGCCAGCGGGCGCTGGGCGACCCGGACGCCGTGAGCTTCGGGGACTACCACGTGGCCAAGGACGTGGGGTGGGCGGTGCTGGGTCGCGAGCTGGACGACCACGGGCTGGCAGAGCTGCTGCGCCCGTATGCCGGTCACCGCCACCGGGTGGTGCGGCTGGTGCTGGCGACGCGGGGCGGGCGGCCCCGGCGGGGTGCCCGGATGGCGCCGCGGACCCACCTGCCTCGTTGACGGGCTCGGGGCGCCACCCGGGATCAGGTGGTGATCACGATGGTGGTCGCGGCCACGGACGTGGGATAGAGCACGTAGCCGAGGTAGCTGCGGCCCGGCTCGAGGCCGTTCCACACCGCCCACGGCGTCGAGGTCAGGCCCCCCTGCAGCAGCGAGGTGCGCGGGTTGACGGTGAAGGTCGCGACGGCAGGAGCCGGCAGCGGCGTGGTCGTCACGACATACCGGCTGTGGGTGAAGGTCCCCCTGCTGCCGACGGCGTAGCCCGCGACCCGGTAACGGTAGCTGCCCGGGGTCGGGCTGCTCACGGTGACCTGCTCGTGCGCGCCGGTGCCGGCAGAGGACGCCACGTCCGTCCAGGTCCCGGTGGCGTCGAGGACCTGGAGGTAGAGGTCCAGGTCCTCCTCGGGGACCCCGTCCACGACGACGCGCAGGTGCGGGGTCCCGGCGGGCACCGTGAAGGTCGGGCCGGTCCACCAGGCGCCGTCGGCCACCTGGGCGGTGCCGGTGACGCCCGTGGCCAGGCCGACGGTCGGGGTGAACCGGCCGGCCGTGGGGCTGGCGACCCGCAGCGGCACCCGGCCGCTGCGGCCGCTCGCCCGCAGCTCCCGCGGCTGCACGAAGCCGGGGCGCGAGACGAGGGGCAGGTGCAGGGTGGGGCCGCTGGTGGGGGTGAGCGTCAGCGTCCCCTTGGCCCAGGAGCCGGGGGTGGCGCCCGCGGGCTGCAGGGTCACGTCGAGGGGGGCCAGGGCCCCGGCTGCGGCGGCGGTGATGCTCGCGGGGACGGTGACGCGGTAGCCGGCCAGGCTGCCGCTGACCGTCCAGGTGCCGGGTCGTGTGGCGCGGAAGGTCCGCCGCACGGTGACGGGGCCGCCCTGCCGGGCCACCGCGATGGAGGCGAGGTTGAGGTCGGTGGCCGCGACCGGGGTGCGCCCGGTGACCGTCCCCTGGGTGGCCGCGAAGCCCGCCAGCTCCTCGGGGGTGACGTCCAGCAGCAGGCCGGGGTCGAGCGCGTCGACGGGGTTGACGTAGCCCGCTCCCTGGGCGAAGGGGTCGGGGGTGGAGGTGGCCCGCGCGGTGAGCATCAGCGCCGAGCGGATCGCGCTGGTCGTCCACGCGGGGTCGCCCGCGTGCCGTGCCCGCAGCAGGGCCGTCAGCCCGGACACGTGCGGGGTCGCCATCGAGGTGCCCCACTGGGTCTGCCAGGCGGGGGCCGCGGTCGGGGACCAGTCCGGAGGCACCGTGGCGGCCACGACCGCGGCCCCCGGCGCGGTCAGGTCCGGCTTCAGCAGCCCGCCCTCGGCGACCGGCGTGGGCCCGCGACCGGAGAAGCCCTGCACGGCGTACGGCGCGGTGTAGGCCGAGGCGCCCACCGTCGTCACCCAGGGCGCGACGTGGTTGACGCTCCCGGCGGCCGAGCCCGAGTTCCCCGCCGCCGCGACCACGCTGACGCCGGCGGCGTCGGCCGCGCGGAAGGCCTCGGACACCGGGTCGGTCACCTCGTCGGTGGCCCCGGAGACCGAGTAGGAGATGACGTCGACCCCGTCGGCGACCGCCTGGTCCACGGCGGCGACCGTGGAGTCGTCCAGGCAGTAGTTGTCGGTGGCGCCGTCACCGTCGGCATCGGTCCCGGCGAAGTCCCAGCAGACCTTGTAGACCGCGAGGGAGGCACCGGGGGCGATCCCGGCGCTGCGGCCGTAGGCCGAGCCCATGTCGGCATCGGCCCCCGCGGCGGTGGAGGCGGTGTGCGAGCCGTGGCCGTCGTTGTCCCGCGGTGACCAGTAGTCCGGGGCGGTGGTGCTGGTCGCGGGGGACTTCGCGTAGGACGGGTAGTGGGTCGGGAAGGCGCGCGCGGACACGAGCTTCTGGTTGCACAGGGTCGGCTGCCAGGCCTCGGTGACCTGCCCGGGGACGGCACCCGTGCAGCTGCCGGTGAAGGTACCGCCGCCGACCTTGGGCACGGTGACGGTCGCGTTGCCGTCGGTGCTCCAGGCCGTCCCGGGCGTGCTGCTCGCGCTGGTGGCGACGGCGGCGCCGCGGAAGGCCGGGTTCTCCGGCCAGACGCCGGTGTCGAGCACGCCGACGACCACTCCCTGGCCGGCGGTCAGGGGCGCGGTCGGGGCGGGGGCGACCTGGCTCCACACGCCCGTGGCCCCGGTCAGGCCGAGCGTGTCGGGCGTGCGGTAGACCGCGGCCCGGCGGGCACGGACTGGCTGCACCCGGGCGACGGCGGGGTCCTTGCGCAGGGCCGTGACCTGGGCGGGGTCCAGCGCGGCGGTGAAGCCGTTCGTGGCGAGCGTGAGCTGCCGGGAGATCGTCGCGTGCGCCCGGGCGGCGGCGGCGCGCTGGCGGCCCAGCTGGTCGCGGGCGTAGGCCTGGGTGGCGGCGGCGTGGACCTGGAGCCGCTGGCTCGTGGCGGGCCGGGTGGCGGGCGCGGTGGCGGCGGGGGGCGCGGCCATGGTGACGAGGTAGAACCCGGCGGGGTCCAGGGTCGCGGCCGACGGCGTCGGCGCGGTCGACCGGGCCGGCTGCGGGCGGGGGCTCGCCTCCGCGGGACCGGGCGTCCCCGGGCCGGCGACGGCGAGCAGCGTGGCGAGGGGGAGCGCGAGGACGCTCAGGACACGGCGGGGGGTGGAGGCAGGCACGGGGGCTCCGATCGTGAGTTCACGACGCAGAGTAGTTTTCAACTACTTAAAGTGGCGAAGCGCCCTCAGGGGTGCACTCGGACGGCGGAGCGGCCCCCGGCGACCTGCCCGACGTATGACGAAGGCCCGTCTCCTGCCGCGGCAGGAGACGGGCCTTCGGCGCCGTGGCGCCCCCAGTAGGATTCGAACCTATGGAATGCGCTCCACGTTGCATGCGCCCCGACCAGGGGATTCATGCTCGTGACCTGCGATGACTTGGACTATAGACCTACCCACACGTAGACAGCAATACCCCTGTGTGCAATAGTTCCTTGCACCGAAGTTGCACGATCTGAGGGGATGCGCATGGCAAGGAAGCGGTCCCGCCGAGCGTTCGGCGCGCTGCGCAAGCTGCCATCCGGCCGATGGCAAGCGAGCTACACCGGGCCGGACCTGACGCGGCACAACGCCCCGGCGACCTTCCAGACCAAGGGTGACGCCGAGGCATGGCTCGGGCTTGAGGAGCACCTGGTCAGCCGCCACCACAACTACGGCGACGCATGGGTACCCCCCAAGGCCCGCGCCCAGCGCGCGAAGGGCACGACCACGCTGCGCGAGTACGCCCCCGGCGTCATCGAGCGACGGCACGTCCGGGGCGAACCCCTGAAGCCCACCACCCGGCGGCTCTACACCTGGCACCTCGACCATGTGATCCTGCCGGCCCTCGGCGACCTGCCGCTGCGCTCCATCACCCCCGACGCGGTGACGGCTTGGTACGGCGGGCTTGACCCCAAGACGCCCACCCGACGCGCGCATGCCTACAGCCTCCTGCGCACCGTCATGGGCCAGGCCGTCGCTGACGGACTGATCCCGAGCAACCCGTGCCAGATCACCGGCGCAGGGCAGACCAGCCGCGCCCGCGAGATCAGCCCGGTTGCGCCCGAGGACGTCGCCCGGCTCGCCGCCGCGATGCCGGACCGACTGCAGGCCCTCGTGCTGATCTGCGGCTGGTGCGGGCTCCGGTGGGGCGAGGTGGCCGAGCTGCGGCGTCGTGACGTCGACCTGGCCGCCGGCACGATCCGGGTCGAGCGCGCCGTGACCCGCGTGGATGGGAAGGACATCGTGGGGACCCCGAAGAGCCGGGCCGGCGTGCGCACCGTGCACGTCCCGCCCGTGATGCTCCCGGCCCTGGCAGCCCACCTCGAGCAGCACGTCCAGCCCCAGCCCGATGCCCTGCTGTTCCCGCGCCCCGGCACCAACGACCACATGCTGCACAAGACGTTCATGACGTCGTACTACGCCGCCCGTGAGTCAATCGGCCGGCCCGACCTACGGCTGCACGACCTCCGCCACTCCTCAGCCGTCCTGGCAGCCCAGGCGGGCGCCACGCTGGCCGAGCTGATGGCGCGGCTGGGGCACTCCACGCCCACGGCCGCCCTGCGCTACCAGCACGCCGCCCAGGGCCGCGACAAGTGGATCGCGGACAGGATGGGAGGGGGGATGCCTGGACGTAGTTGACCAAAACAAGGCAGCAAGTCTACGTTTGGTGGTGACTCGGCAACATGGGGCAGTGCCTGCGCCCCGCCGGACTACAACCACATACCTGACTTAGCCGCCTCCCAAGCACGGAGGCGGCTCGTTGTTAGCAATTTACGTTACACACAGTGACGACCCCGGTGTCTCTCGCCAAAGAATCCACCGGGGCCGCCTACCTACTCAGTCACAGAGAGGCGCCACCATCATGCCCCAGAAGGCAACCGCCAGTAAGCCCCGTCCCATGTCGATTCCCGCAGCCGCAGAGCGGTTGGGCGTGAGCGACAAGACCGTCCGCCGTCTGATCTCCGAGGGCAAGCTGCCTGCGTATCGCATCGGCGCCAAGACGATTCGCCTCCGCCCCGAAGACGTAGACGCCCTGTTCGTCCCCGTCCCCACCCCGACGGTCTGACCCGTGACGCCCGCAACCCAGCGGGCAGGGGCCACCACGCAGGCCAGCGCAGAGTACGCCTGGGCGACCAACGTCGCTCGGGCGGCCCTTGCCTACCTCGACGGCAAGCCCCTCGCCCCCACACCCACTCTCGACGCCGACCGCCACGTCTACCAGGTCGGCTATGACGACGGCTACCTCGCCGGCCTTCGCGACGCCGTAGACGAAGCCCGCGCACGCCGCCTCATCGCAGCAGCGACAGGAGGTGCACCGTGGCGACGGACGTCCTGGTGATCTGCCGCGAGCTCAACGGCCGCGTACCCCTGTTCAGCCCGACCGGGGGAGACGTACACGAGCTCCTGCTCAGCGCCCGCATCCTATCCGCCGGCAAGGAGCCGTTCCGCACCGTGCGGGCCTCACGCCTCCCCGACGTCATGGCCGTAGCCGAGGTCGAGGGCTGGCGCGTCGTCGAGTCCAAGGCCAGAAAGGCGGCGGGGTGAGTGAGCCTGTCGAGCTGTTCTCCAAGCTGCTGCGCCGCAAGGTACGGCCGTTCATCAAGCGCCACCAGGCCACGGTCGCCCAGCAGCGCGAGGCGGGCCAGAAGGTGGCACCGCTCCCTCTCGACCTACGGCTGTGGCTTGTCGCGAGTGCCTCGGTCGATGGCCGGCGCCGAGCCACCTTCGGGCGAGGAGAACTGGCCGAGCTGCTGGACGTGGGTGAGCGCAGCACCCTGCGCAAGGCCATCGACCGAGGCGTCGCTGCGGGGCTCTACGGGCCCGGCAGCACGTCGATGGAACTCGTCCTATCGGCCGACCTCGTGGCCTTCGACGCCCACCGCTACACCCACGCCACCCGCTCTTAAAGGGGAACCAGATTCCCCCTTACTACGCAGAAGCGCTCGTAAAGGGGAACCAGATTCCCCTCATGAGGAACCAGATTCCCCTTTAGCGTTCAAACCCGCAGGTCAGAGGGCCACGTCTTGATCTATCTACGCACCTTCTCCGAGCGTCACCGCAGCCGAACCACAGACCCCAAGGAGCACCCCGTCATGGCCGTATGGGTCACCGACCAAGAGATCGACGCCGCAGTCGACACCTACCTTCGCGTCGTCGCCGAGCAGCCCGACCTCAACCGTCGAGAGCTCATCGCCACCGCCCGCGAACAGGGCGGCATGTACGCAGACCTCGCACAGATCGCCCTCCGCTGCCTCATCGCCGCAGGCGTCATCACGCGCCACCGGGACGGAGCCTCCTGGCGACACCGCCTCGCCTCCCACGACGAAAAGCGCGAGGTGACCGCATGACCATGCGTCCGTGCCTGCGCTGCGGTGAGCCCACCGCCGGGAGCCACTGCGAGGAGCACAGGCCCAAGCACTACCCCAAGGCCCCTGGCCACGAGCGGGGCTACGACTGGGCCTGGGTGAAGCTCAGTCGCCGCGCCCGCCGCCTCTCGCCGCTGTGCGAGGACTGCGGAGCCACCACCGACCTCACCACCGACCACTCGCCCCGAGCGTGGGAGCGCAAGGCCGCCGGACTGGCGATCCGCCTGGAGGACGTCGCCGTGGTCTGCCGGTCCTGCAACAGCAAGCGAGGACGAGCCCGACCCGTGACCGAGAGTGACGACCTGGGGGGAGGGGGTCGCTCAGCGCTCGCCCCTCCCCCGGCGCCCAGGCGCAGGGGCCATCACACTCGCACGCCTGTTCGACTGAATGCCACGGAGGGTGACCAGTGAAGGCCGGTCCGAAGGGAGCCGTGGACCCGTCGCCCCTGCCGCTGCGCACCCGAGCCACGGGGGCGGCCCGGTTCGCCCGGTTCTGCCAGCGCTACATCGTCACGCCGAAGGGCACCGGGGCGCGGTCCCCGATGAAGCTGCGGCCCTGGCAGGTCGAGCTCGTCGGCTCGGTCCTGGACGCTGACCCTCGCCCTCGCACCGCCGGCTGGATGATGCCGCGTGGACAGGGGAAGTCGACCCTGGTGGCCGCGCTCGGCCTGTACGACCTCATCCTGGGCGACGAGGGCGCCGAGGTCGATGTCGTGGCCGTGGACGAGCGGCAGGCCGGCATCGTGTTCGGCACGGCCGCGCGCATGGTCGAGCTACACGACGACCTCGCGTCGCGCGTGCAGGTCTACAAGGACCGGCTGACGGTGCCTGAGCGGGGCGCGAAGTTCCAGTGCCTCCCCGCCTCGCCCAAGGCGATCGAGGGGCTGGACCCGTCCCTGGCGATAGTGGACGAGCTGGGCGTCGTGGACCGCGACGTGTTCGAGGTATTAACCCTGGCCCAGGGCAAGCGCGCCCAGTCCACGTTGATCGGGATCGGGACGCCCGGCCCGGACCCGCACAACAGCGTGCTGACCGACATGCGCGTGTATGCCGCTGAGCACCCCGACGACCTGACGCAGGTGTGGCGGGAGTTCAGCGCCGCGGGGTTCGAGCACCACCCGGTCAACTGCGAGCACTGCTGGGAGCTGGCGAACCCGGCCTTGGACGACTACCTGCACCGCGACGCGCTGACGGCGCTGCTGCCGCCGAAGGTGCGTGAGGCGACGTTCCGGCGCGCTCGGCTGTGCCAGTTCGTGACCGACACCGACGGCGCGTTCCTGGCGCCCGGCGTGTGGGACGCACTGAGCACGGGCGAGGGCATCGACGAGGGCACCGACGTCGTGCTGGCGCTCGACGGATCGTTCAGCGACGACACGACGGCGCTGCTGCTCGGCACCGTGTCGACCCGGCCGCACTTCGACGTCCTGGCGACGTGGGAGCGACCGACGAGCGACGAGGCCTGGCGGGTGCCCATCGCCGAGGTCGAGAACACCATCCGCGCCGCCGCCCGCACCTACCGGGTGGTGGAGATCATCGCGGACCCCTTCCGCTGGACGCGCACGCTCCAGGCGCTGGAGGCCGAGGGCCTGCCCGTCGTGGAGTTCCCCCACTCGCCATCGCGGCTGACGGCCGCGACGGGTGACCTGCTGAACGCCGCCAACAACGGGGAGCTGACGCACTCCGGTGACCCGCGCCTGGCCGCGCACGTCGCCGCCGCCGTGATCACCGAGGACGCCCGAGGGGTGCGCCTCGCCAAGCCCAACCGCAAGCGCAACGCCCGCAAGATCGACCTCGCCGCGTGCCTGGTCATGGCCCACTCCCGCGCCACCTGGCGCGCCACCCGCAAGCCCCCTCGACGCCGCGTCGCGGGGTTCCGATGACCGGAGGACACCTCATGCCCACTGATCTGCTCACGACGCTCCTGACGGCCCTGGACGCCCCGCAGGCCCGGTACGCCGCGCTCGACCGCTACTACGCCGGCACCCAGCCCCTCGCGTTCCTGGCGCCCGAGGCCCGCGAGGCCCTGGGGGAACGGCTGACCACCATGTCGTCCAACCTGCCGCGTCTGGCCGTGACGTCGCTCGCGGAGCGGCTGCGGGTGACCGGCTTCACCCTCGACGGCAAGCCCGCCACGCAACTGTGGGAGGCGTGGCGGCGCAACGACCTCGACCAGCTCGCCGGGGTCGCGCACCGCGAGGCCCTGGCCCTCGGCAGCGCCTACGTCGCGACGTGGGCCGGCGAGGACGGCAAGGCCCTGGTCACGGTCGAATCTGCTCGTCAGGTCGTCACCATCCACGACCCCGCCACCCGAGAGGTGACCGCCGCCATCAAGCGCTGGGAGGACGCCCAGGGAACCCACGCTGTGGTGTACACCGCCGACACGATCCGCCACCACTTCGCCCCGCAGGCGGGCGCCACGGCCGGCTTCCGGGTGGTCGAGCGCATCGACAACCCCTTGGGAGTCGTGCCCGTCACGCCGCTGCACAACACCGACCGCCTGCTCGGCGGCGGGGTCTCCGAGATGGCCGACCTGCTGCCCCTGGTCGACGCCCTCTCCAAGCTCCTCGCCGACATGCTCGTCGGCAGCGAGTACTACGCCCGGCCCCGGCGCTGGGCTACCGGCGTCGAGCTGGCAGAGGACGCGGACGGCAACGCGGCGAACCCGTTCGCTGAGGGCATCAAGATGATGGTCTCGGAGTCGCCCGACACGAAGTTCGGCAGCCTTCCGGCGGCGGATCTCTCCGCCTACACCGACGCCGTGAACGTCGTCACGTCGCAGATCATGGCGGTGTCGGGTCTGCCAGCCCACTACGTCGGTGTGCTGTCGAACCAGCCATCCAGCGCTGACGCCCTGCGCGCCAGCGAGGCCAGCCTGACCGCTCGTGCCGAGGCCCGTCAGCAGGTGTTCGGGCGCGCGTGGGAGCGCGTGGCGCGGCTGGTCCTGGCCGTCGAGAACGGTGTCGACCCCGCCACCGTGGCGCCGTCCGTGTCGTGGGCCGACCCCGCCACCCGCTCCGTGGCGCAGGAGGCGGACGCCGTTGTGAAGCTGTACAGCGCGGGTCTGCTGCCCGCGTCGGCCGCGCTGCGACGCCTGGGCTACTCCGACAGCGACATTGACGCGATCCGCCGCGACATGTCCGCTGACGCCGTGTCGCGCCTCGATCTTGGCGGTGTCGTGGCCCGATGAGCAGCGAGACTCCCTACCAGAGGGCCCTTGTCGCCCTGGCCGATGGCGCGGTCACGACGTGCCTGAGGGTCGTCGTGGCGTGGCTGGCGGGCCGTGTCGCGACACCTGACGCGACACGCGCCATAGCCGCGACAGTGGCGCGCGCCAACGCCCACGCTGTCGCCCTCGCCGACCTGTCGCTGGCCGCCACCCTCACCAGCGACATGGCGCGGCCCGTGCCCGTCCTGGGCCTGACCGCCCCGGCCGGTGACCTCGACCGTCTCACCAAAGCCGCCACGACGATCCTGGGCGACCCCGAGCCCAACGCCACCGCCACGACCCCCGACGAGCAGCACGACGCCGTGGCGCGCCGCGTGGAACGCCTCGCCCGCAACGAGCCCCTGGACGCCGCCGGCGGGGCCTTCAACGAGGCCGTGAAGCGGTCCCCGCACGTGACCGGCTACCGCCGCCAGCTCGAGGACGGCGCCTGCGAGCTCTGCGTCTGGCTGGCCAAGCGGCACCTCGACCCGCTCGGCTACGTCTACCCCGCCAATCAACCGATGCACCGGCACGCCGGGTGCCGGTGCCACCCCATCCCCGCCACGAGAGGAGCCTGACCATGACCGACCAGACCATCACCATCGAGACCGATGACACGACCCCAGACGAGGTGGCCGCAGAGCGCGCCGCCGACGAGGTGACCGCCACCCACACCGACGACGACCAGGACGACCCCGAGACCTTCCCGCGCGCCTACGTCGAGAAGCTGCGCCAGGAGGCCGCAGACGCCCGCGTGCGCGCCAGGGATCGCGACTCCCTGGCCGAGCGACTGCACACCGCCCTCGTCGCCGCTACCGGTCGCCTGGCCGACCCCACCGACCTCGCATTCAGCGAGGACCACCTGACCGATCCCGACGCCCTCACCGCCGCCGTCGACGAGCTCCTGGCCCGTAAGCCCCACCTCGCCAGCCGCCGGCCCACGGGGTCCATCGCGCAGGGAGCAACCGCCCCCGCGTCCGCAGTCGACCTGGCGGGCATCCTCCGCCGGGCCGCCCAGTGAAGGAGAAGCACATGCCCACGTTCGACACCACCCGCCTCGCGGACTACGACCCCGACCGCATCGCCGAGATCCAGCGCCACGAGCCCGAGCTCTACGCCAACCACCTCGACGTGGCCAACTGGCTCGAGGGGTGGTGCCGGCGCCTGGACGAGAGCCACCGGGACGACGCCCGTCAGGCCGGCATCGCCTACGCCCTCGGCGAGGTCGTCGCCCATCTGCGTCAGGGGGACTTCACCAACGACGAGCACTCGCTCATCACCGAGGAGAAGCGCGCCACGAGGACCTGACGAGCGTGGTCCCTGACGTGGTCCCTGGCGTGGTCGCGTGACCACGTGATGTGGTCCCTTGACCACACGTTGACCACAGCCTTGACCACGCGCTGACCTGCACAAAGACCACAAAGACCACAGATCGGGCGCCCCTGTCTCGGGGCGCCCGATCCCTGGTCTAGAGCCTGGTCGCACCCCTGGTCCTGCGACCAGGCGGTGACCAGGGTGGTGACCATGTGCTGACCTGCGCATAGAGCAGGAAGACCAGGGATGTCCGGGACCACTTTCCCGGCGCCGGGAAGCGTTGGCGTCCGGACACGACGATGCCCCGGCACCCCTCCCGGGGCCGGGGCATCGCGCTGCGGCGACCAACCGCACACCACGCGTCTCTCAACGCCCTCCCAGCATACCCCCCAGGGGTATGCTGGGCAGTGAGTCCAGGCGGCTCAACCACGCTCGCGGCCCTGGCGGCCGGAACGCACCCCACCCGTTCCCCTCGTCAGGAGACCCCTCATGGCCCTTGCCACCCAGACCACCACCGCCGCCGCCGGCAGCGTCGCCACCCCCGAGCTCACCGCCGAGGACGTCAAGGCGATCCTCGTCGAGCCGCTGCGCGCCCAGTCCGTGTTCCTCGCCGCCGGCCCGCGCATCTTCGACACCGCTGGCCCCCTGCGCCTGCCGAAGAACGGTGGCCCCATCACCGACCCCGGCTGGACCGGGGAGAACGAGCAGATCCCGGAGCGCGACGTCGACTTCGACGAGGTGAAGCTGCTCCCCTCGACCCTGAAGAGCGTGAAGGTCATCACCCGCGTCTCGGCCGAGCTCGCCCGCCAGTCCGTGATCAACCTGGACCAGGCGATCCGCGACCGGCTCGTGCGCGACGTGGCCGACAAGCTCGACGCCCAGTTCCTGTCCGCGTCCGGTGACGGCGTGACGACCCCAAAGGGCCTGTTCGCCTACGCCGGTACCCAGGAGGTCAAGGTCGGTGGCGCGATGACCCTCGACCACCTGCTCGACGCCTGGGGCAAGGCTCTGTCCGCCAACGTCGCCATGACCGCGCTCAAGTGGGTGATGGCCCCTGGCGACTTCGTGGCCCTGCGCAAGATCAAGGACACTGCCGGCCGCTACCTGCTGCAGGCCGACCCCACCGCCGACGGCGTGTTCCGTGTCTGGGGCGCCCCCGTCATCGTCACCAAGCGCGTCCCGGACACCACCGGCAGCACCCCGACCGGCCGCGCTGCTCTCGTGGACTTCTCCCAGATCGCCGTCGCCCGCGACCTGGCCCCGAGCGTGAAGGTCCTCACCGAGCGGTACGCCGACTACGACCAGGTCGGCATCCGTGTCGTGGCCCGCTACGACGCCGCCCCGCTCAACCCTGAGGCGATCGTCACCCTGACCGGGATCACCCGCTGACGATGACCGCGCCGACCCCCGAGACGGTCGCCCGCTTCCTGGGCAAGGGCGACGACCCCGCTGTCGTCGCCCTTGCCGGGGAGCACCTGCCCGTCGTGACCGCGTTCGTGCAGGCCTACACGCGGGACCAGGGCTTCGACGACGCCGGACACCCGGCACCCCCGCTCGCGGCCGTCATCACCTCTGCCACGGCCCGCCTGGTCGCCAACCCCGAGCGCACCCAGGCCTACACGGCCGGCGACTACTCCGAGCGTCCAGCCGTCCTCGACGGCTGGACGCTGCCCGAGCTCGCCGTGCTCCACCGCTACCGGAAGCGGGCGCTATGAGGCTCGCAGACCGCATCGAGCTCATCACCGGCCGCAAGTACGTGGACGACCTCGGGAACGACGCGATCGACTGGGACGACCCGCAGGCCACGGTCATGCTGCCCGCCCAGGTCACCCACACCTCCACCGCCCTGGACGCCAACGGCAAGTTCGTCCTGTCCGAGGAGCTGCGGGTCATCGCGCCCCCGGTCACCTTCGACCCCCAGACCCAGCGAATCCGGTGGCGGGACCAGTGGTACACCGCTGCCGGCGAGGCCCTGATCCACATGCGCGGCGCCACGCCCCACCACGTCACCATCCCCATCAAACAGATCACCGGGTGACGCCACGACGCCCGTCCCCTGGTGGGGGCGGGCGTCGTGCGGTGAGGGGGTGCATGCACCACCCCATCGGGGCTCAGCGGCGGGTCAGCTCGCCTGGCAGATCGACGTGCTCCTGGGTCAGAAGCAGGGCCGCGAGGTGGTGCGTGGCCAGCTGCACATCGGACCAGTGGGCCATGACGGCTTCACGGGTCTCGGGGCTCATCGGGTCGTTGAGCTTGCGCGACAACTCGGCGTAGCGCGTGGCGGTCGCCGCCAGGGTCTCGACGATGTAGTCCGTAGGGTCCGACAGGGTGGTAGGCATGGTGGCACCTCTCGTGCGTGGCTGGTGTGTGATCGCACGCAGGTTGCACGTAGAAAGGGCCTCTGACCTGTTCTCGCAGGTCAGAGGCCCTTTTGGGTGGCGCCCCCAGTAGGATTCGAACCTACGCACCCGCCTCCGGAGGGCGGTGCTCTATCCCCTGAGCTATGGGGGCCAGGGTCGACGACGACCGGGGCGAGAGGTCCCTGTCGCACGTGCGGAGCCCGACACTACCAGCCTAGGCTGCCAAACATGGAATGGCCCCGCGCAGCAGGTGAGTCCACCGCCACCGTCCTGGTGTGCGACGACGCCGAGCAGATCCGCACCCTCATCCGCCTCAACCTCGAGCTCGAGGGTTACGACGTCATCGAGGCGGGAGACGGGATCGAGGCGCTCGCCATCCTGCGCGACCCCGAGATGCCGCGGCCGGACGTGGTCACCGTCGACGCCCTCATGCCCCGCCGGGACGGTTGGTGGACGGTCGGGATGATCCGTGCCGACCCGGCCCTGGCCGACATCCCGATCGTCATGGTGACCGCGTCGGTGCAGTCGCACCACCGGCAGCAGGCCGAGCAGGCCGAGGTGGACGGCTTCATCGCCAAGCCCTTCGAGCCGGACGAGCTGCTCGCCATGGTCGGCATCCTCGCGGCGTCGGGGCGGGTGTGACCGGTCCGGACGCGCTGCTCGCGGCGGCGCTCACCGAGCTCGGTCTGCCTGCCGAGGCGCCGCTGGAGCGCTGCCGGCCCCCCGCACCGGGGGACTGGGTGACCTCGGCCGCCGTGCGAGTCGCCCGGGGCGGTCCGCAGGCGGCGGAGCTGGCGACGCGGCTCGCGAGCGCCCTCGACGCGCGTCCCGGGGTCACGGCACAGGTGCTGCCACCCGGCCTGGTGGCGCTCACGGTCGACGACGACCTGCTCGGCGCCATGGCGACCGGGCTGCCGCCCCCCTGGGCGCAGGACGCGTGCGAGGCGGGCGGGTGCGCGCCGGTCGTGCCCGGACCCCGACGCCGCAGCCTGGACGACCCGGCCTACGTCGCGGTGCTCGCCCACGCCCGTCTGTGCCGTCCGCTCCTCGCGGTCGCCGAGGGCGCCTCGCTCCCGGCATACGCTCCGATCCCGCACCCGGTGCTGGTGCTGCTCGCGGACGCCCACCGGGTCGCGGCTCGGCTGCGCGGCGAGCACCGGCCGCACCACCTGGTGGACTGGATCGCCGCGACCGGCTCGGCTGTGGTGACCTGGACGCAGGACGCCGACCTGCGCCGCCACGACCCCAGGCTGGTCACGGCCGCGCGTGCGACCCTGGCGAGCGCCCTGCGCGCCGCAGGACTGCCACCCAGCGAGAGGTTCTGATCGATGCACGCCCACGAGGCCGGTGCCCTGCACGCCCCCGGATACTCCGCCGCCCCCGAGTGGTTGCCCTGGCCGGCCGACGTCAACGCGCTGGAGCCCGGGCTGTGGGCCCGGACGGTCCGCAAGGACGACGAGGGCGTGCTCACCGTGGCGGACGTGCCGGTGACCGCGATCGCGGCGGAGTTCGGGACGGCGGCCTATGTCGTCGACGAGACGGACTTCCGGGCGCGGGCGCGCGACTTCCGCGAGGCCTACGACGCGGCCTTCGCCGAGGTCTGCGGCGGCGCGGACGTCTACTACGCCGGCAAGGCCTTCCTGTGCACGGCGGTCGCCCGGTGGATGGCCGAGGAGGGCCTGCACCTGGACGTGTGCTCCGGCGGCGAGCTGGAGACGGCGCTGCGCGGCGGTATGCCGGCGGCGCGGATCGGCCTGCACGGCAACAACAAGAGCATGGCCGAGCTGGAACGCGCGGTCGAGGTGGGCGTCGGACGGATCGTCGTCGACAGCCACACCGAGATCGACCGGGTGTCGGCGATCGCCCGCGAGCGCGGCGTCGAGGTCGGGGTCATGGTGCGGGTCACCGCGGGCGTCGAGGCGCACACCCACGAGTTCATCGCGACGGCGCACGAGGACCAGAAGTTCGGCTTCTCGTTGTCGACGGGGGAGGCCTTCGCGGCGTGCGAGCGGATCGTCGCGCGGCCCGGGCTGCGACTCCTGGGGCTGCACAGCCACATCGGGTCGCAGATCTTCGAGACGAGCGGCTTCGAGCTGAGCGCCCGTCGGGTGCTGGGGCTGCACGCCCGGGTCCGCGACGAGCTGGGCCTGGCCCTGCCGGAGATCGACCTGGGCGGCGGCTTCGGCATCGCCTACACCACCGCGCACGACCCGATGACCCCCGCCGACCTGGCCGCGCAGATGGCCGAGATCGTGGCCCGCGAGTGCCGCGGCCTCGGGGTCGAGCCGCCGCGCGTGTCCATCGAGCCGGGCCGGGCGATCGCGGGCCCGTCGACGTTCACGCTCTACGAGGTCGGCACCGTCAAGCGGGTGCAGGTCGACCGGGCCGCGAGCCGGCTCTACGTCGCCGTCGACGGCGGGATGAGCGACAACATCCGCACGGCGCTGTACGGCGCGGACTACTCGTGCACCCTGGCGAACCGCCGCTCCGACGCCCACCCCGCGGTCTCCCGGGTGGTGGGGCGGCACTGCGAGAGCGGCGACGTGATCGTCCGCGACGAGTACCTCCCCGCCGACGTGCGCCCCGGTGACCTGATCGCGGTGCCCGGCACGGGGGCCTACTGCCGGGCCATGGCGAGCCAGTACAACCACACCCCGCGCCCGCCGGTCGTCGCCGTGCGCGACGGCCGGGCCCGGCTGGTCGTGCGGCGGGAGACCGTGGAGGACCTGCTCGCGCTGGACGTGGACGAAGCCTGAGTCGTCGTGAATTTGCCTATCCTACGAGAGAATTCGTGCAACATCACCCGTATGGAGGTATCAGGGCGGCGGCCGGGGGGGATTCTGGCTACTGGGTCGTCCAGGCAGCGCCGCTGCCCGACCCTTCCCCAAGGAGGTTGGGATGCACACGTTTGCCATGACCATAGGCGGCCTGGCAGTGGCCCTCATGATCTCGGCACCGACGGGAGCCTCAGCAGGTGAATCCCTGACGAGTTCCCAGGGTGACGACTACACCTGGAACAACTCGAACCATCTCAGCCTCCGCATCCACGATGGTGAGGCTGACGATCACGACGTTGCCGGTGAGTGGTACCAAGCAGGCTCCAATGGCATGAGCACCGCTATCAACACCAAGGGCGGGCACAACAATTTCGACGTCAGCACGTCGTGGATCCATCGTCACCGCTGCGTCGAGCTGGTGCCGTACAGCGCTGACGCCTACGGCCCCTGGAAGACGCCGAAGTAGTCCTCGCTCAGATTGTTCGGATCTCCTCCTGAAAGGGACTATTTCCCCCGTGACCGCCACCTTGCGCGAGACATCCCCGCTGGCCCTGCACGACGTGACCTTCTCGTATCGTCACAGCAGTCCCGTTCTCGAAGGCGTCGTCCTCGAGGTCGGGGTCGGGGAGGCGGTGGCGGTCATGGGGCCGTCCGGCACCGGGAAGTCCTCGCTGCTCGACATCTGCGCCGGATTGCTGTCTGCGGACTCGGGCCGGGTCCGAGTCGTTGGCCACGACTTCACCGCCATGACGCTCACGGGGCGCGCGGCTGTGCGGCGGCGCGAGCTGGGGATGGTCTTCCAGGCCCCGGAGCTGCTCCCGGAGCTGTCGGTCGTCGAGAACGTCGCGCTCGTGCTCATCTTCGACGGGGCATCCCGCCGCAAGGCCCTGGAGCGGGCTACCGAGGCGTTGGCCGCCGTCCGCATCGCCCATCTTGCCGGACGCCGGGTCCACGAGATCTCCGGTGGCGAGGCCCAGCGGGTCGCCCTGGCACGTTCTCTCGCCCAGCCGGACATGCGGCTCGTCGTCGCGGACGAGCCGACCGCCTCCCTGGACCAGGGCAACGCCCAACACGTCATCGACCTGCTCGTCGACAACGTCCGGGCCCGCGGGGCAGGAGCCCTCGTGGCCACGCACGACCCGACCGTGGCAGGTCGCTGCGACCGGGTCGTCCACCTCGGTGAGCCGGCAGCATGACCACGCTGCGGATGGCGTGGCACCTGGCCTACGCCACCACGCCTGCCGCCCGGTGGCGGCAGCTGATGGTGATCCTCACGACCTTCGTCGGCGTCTCCTGCCTGCTCCCCGCCCTCGGGGTGATGTCGGCCGCCCACCGCGCAGACCAGGTGGAGGGTGCCCGGTCGATGCAGTGGGCGGACCAGCCCGGCACCGCTCCCCTCGCAGCCTCCTCGCGCCTGCTGTGGGTGGACGGTCGGCAGATGCCGGTGCTCTGGCTGGAGCCGCGTCAGGGACACGAGCAGGACCCCGACCTCGTGCCGCCGGGACTCACGCGTCTCCCCGGTCCCGGGGAGGTCGTCCTGTCGCCCGGGCTCGTGGCCCGGGGCATCACCGCGGAGAGCCTGGGGATGAGGGCGTCCTCCGCGGGTGCTGGCGCGGGCGGGGTGATCGGTGATGCGGGGCTCAAGTCACGGTCCGAGGGCTTCGCCTACGCGCGTCCCGAGGCGGGACGGACCCTGGGGCAAGGGGGCGCGCTCCTCGCGCTGCGCGGGTTCGGCTCCGAGGGGGCACCGAACGAGGGCGACGACCGCGATCTCCCCTCCCTGCCCGAGGCCGCGATCGGCGTGGCGCTGCTGGTCCTCGCCCCCGTGATCTATCTCGTGGTCAGTGGCGCCCGGGCGGTCAGCCCGGTGCGGCAGGACCGCGCCGAGCTCTTCCACCGTCTCGGGGTGCCCGCCCGACGGGTCCGTCGGGTGCTCGTCGTGGAGGGGCTGCTCCTGGCCCTGCCCGGCGTCACCTCGGCGGGGGCCCTGTGGTGGTGGCTCCTGCAGGACGTCACCCGGTGGCCCTGGAGCGCCAGCACCCTGGTGCCCGGCGCCGCGCACCTGCCGGTCGTCGTGGTCGCCGCGGTCGGTCTCCTGACGGCGCTGGCGTCCGCGGCTGCCTCCGGAGGCGTCCGCGTGCCCGCACGCACGGTGCCGAGCCGCACCGGGACGCTCGCCCCCCTGCCCGTCGTGATGGTGGCGGTGTCGGCGCTCCTGATGGCCCTGGCCCGCTGGGCCCCCTGGACCTCGCCGATCCGGGTCGTCCTGCTCGTGAGCGGTGCCCTGCTCTTCCTGAGCAGCGTCCCCACGGCCGTGCCTCGGCTGGTCGGCCTGATGGGGCCGATCCTGCGGCCCGGCCCGGGCAGCGCTGCCTGGTTGGCCCGAGCCCGGCTGGGCACCCGCGCCCACGCCCTCGCTCGTCCCGCGCTCATGGTCGCCGTCCTCACCTTCGTCGCCGGCGCCGGCCTGACGCTCTACCAGGCCGCCCTCCGGCTCGAGCCGGAGCAGCGGGCGCAGCTGGACCGACCCGTGGTCCGGGTCGCCGACTGGAGGGGAGAGCGTCCCGGCGACGCCGAGGTGGTGCGCCGACGGCTGTCCGCGCACGGTCTGGGAGTCCTGGCGGGGCTGGACGACGCTCAGGTCGTCACCGCGGCCTCCTGCGCCGACGCCGATCTCTTCGCCCACGGCGTGGGCCTGGACGCTGGGTGCACCGGGTCTGCCGTCTCCCCGGACCTGGCCCGGTGGGTGACGGACTCGCTGGGCAAGACGATCACGGTGGGCGCGCTCCAGCCGAAGGCATCCACCATCCACGTCGCCGGACCCCGCGCGGGGGACGACACGGTCCTCTGGCGCGGGATGGCGGGCCTGCCCGCCGTCAACGTGCAGGCACCCGACGGCCCGCGCGGCGCAGCGCCCCCGGGCTGGGTCCTCCTGGCCTGGCTGGCCGCGGTGACGGTGACGATCCTGGGCCTGTGCCGCGAGATGGGAGACCGCGCGCTGCTGGCCGTGCTCGAGGACCGGCCCCTGCTGCGTCTCGGCATCCGGGCCGCGGAGCTTGATCGCGTCCACCTCATCAGCCTCGGCCTGCCCATCATGACCGCTGCGGTGATGGGCTGGATCGCGGCCTGCGCCTTCGCCGTCGTCGGCTACGGCTTCGACATCACCACGGCAGACGTCGGGGCGGTCAGCGTCGTGACCCTGGGGACGGGTGCCGTCGCCTTCTCGGTGCTGGCCATCACCCTGCTCGTCCAGCGCCGGGTGCTCCGGATCGCGTGACCGGGAGGCGGCCGGCGAGACGGACGGGTCCCGGATGCCGGACACGGCCGCGGGCGACCCCGGAAGGCGACCCACACTGAGGGTGACCGGGGGTCGGCATACGTGGGTCCCGGTCCGGCCGACCAGGGAACGAGGAGCAGCACGCGTGGACGACAGCGACAAGCACCGGCCGATCCGCGTGGCGCTGCTCGGGTGCGGCGTGGTCGGGTCCTCGGTGGCCCGGCTGATGCAGGAGCAGGCCGACGACTTCGCCGCCCGCGTGGGCACCCCGCTCGAGCTGGTCGGCGTCGCCGTGCGGCGGCTCGGCCGGGACCGCTCCGAGGCGGGCGTCGACCCGGCGCTGCTCACCACCGACGCCGAGGGGCTCGTCACCCGCGCCGACGTGGTCGTCGAGGTCATCGGCGGCATCGAGCCGGCCCGCAGCCTGATCCTGCGCGCCTTCGAGCACGGCGCGTCCGTGGTCACCGCCAACAAGGCGCTGCTGGCCGAGCGGGGACCGGAGCTGTATGCCGCGGCCGAGGCGGCCGGGGTGGACCTCTACCACGAGGCCTCGGTCGCGGGCGCCATACCGCTGCTGCGCCCGCTGCGGGAGTCCCTCGCGGGCGACGACGTCCGCAAGGTCCTCGGGATCGTCAACGGCACCACCAACTACGTGCTCGACAAGATGCACACCACCGGCCAGGGCTTCGGGGAGGCCGTCGAGGCCGCCCAGGCGCTGGGCTACGCCGAAGCCGACCCGACCGCCGACGTCGAGGGCTTCGACGCCGCCGCCAAGGCCGCCATCCTCGCGTCGCTGGCCTTCCACTCCCGGGTGAGCGCCCGCGACGTCCACCGCGAGGGCATCACCGAGGTGAGCGCGGCCGACATCGCCGCGGCCGAGGCGATGGGCTGCGTCGTCAAGCTGCTCGCGATCTGCGAGCGGGTCGACGCCGACCCGGCGACCGGCACCGACCGGACCGGCATCTCGGTCCGGGTGCACCCGGCGATGATCCCGCTGAGCCACCCGCTCGCGGGCGTCCGCGAGGCCTTCAACGCGGTCTTCGTCGAGGCGCGGTCCGCCGGCGAGCTGATGTTCTACGGCCGCGGCGCAGGCGGCGACCCGACCGCCTCGGCCGTCCTCGGCGACGTGGTCGCCGTCGCCCGTCACCGCGTCGGTGGCGGGCGCGGACCGGGCGAGTCGACCTATGCCGACCTGCCGACCCTGCCCATGGGCGAGGCGCGGACGCGCTACTTCATCAGCCTGGACGTGGCCGACGAGCCAGGCGTGCTCGCCGCCGTGGCCACGGAGTTCGCGCGCAACCAGGTGTCCATCGAGACCGTCCGCCAGACCGCCCGCGCCGACGACGAGCACCGCGCGGAGGAGCGGGCCGAGCTCGTCGTGGTGACGCACGCGGCGCCGGACGCGGCGCTCGCGGCCACGGTCGAGGCCCTGGCGGGGCTGGCGCAGGTGCGCGAGGTGTCGTCCGTGATGCGAGTCGAGGGAGAGTGACCATGGTCCACCAGTGGCGTGGGGTGATCGAGGAGTACCGCGAGCGGCTGCCGATGCTGGCCGGTGCGCCCACCGTGACCCTGCGGGAGGGCGGCACCCCGCTGATCCCCGCGGAGCACCTGTCCGAGCTGGTCGGCGCCGAGGTCCACCTCAAGTACGAGGGGCTCAACCCCACCGGCTCGTTCAAGGACCGCGGCATGACCACGGCGATGTCCGTGGCCAGGCGGTCCGTGGCCCGGGCGGTCATCTGCGCCTCCACCGGCAACACCTCCGCGAGCGCCGCGGCCTACGCCACCAAGGCCGGGATGACCTGCGCGGTCCTCGTGCCCGAGGGCAAGATCGCGATGGGCAAGCTCTCCCAGGCCGTCGCCCACGGCGCCACGCTGCTGCAGGTCGACGGCAACTTCGACGACTGCCTGACCGTGGCCCGCAAGCTCGCCGAGGCCTATCCCGTGGAGCTGGTGAACTCGGTCAACCCCGCCCGCATCGAGGGGCAGAAGACCGCGGCCTTCGAGGTCGTCGACGCGCTCGGCGACGCCCCGGACATCCACTGCCTGCCCGTCGGCAACGCAGGCAACATCACGGCCTACTGGCGCGGCTATCGCGAGTATGCCGAGGAGACGGCAGGACTCGAGCCCGTCGCCACGCAGCTGCCGCGGATGTGGGGCTTCCAGGCCGCGGGGGCCGCCCCGATCGTCAAGGGTCACCCGATCGACCACCCCGAGACGGTGGCCACGGCGATCCGGATCGGCAACCCGGCCTCCTGGCAGCAGGCCGAGCAGGCGCGGGACGACTCCGGCGGGCTGATCGACGCGGTGACCGACGCGCAGATCCTGGAAGCGCACCGGATCCTGTCCTCGCGGGAGGGCGTCTTCGTGGAGCCCGGGTCCGCGGCGTCGGTCGCGGGCCTGCTCCGCAGCGCCGAGGCCGGGCTGGTTCCCCGCGGCGCCCGCATCGTCTGCACCGTCACGGGGCACGGCCTCAAGGATCCGCAGTGGGCGCTGCGGACCGCCGCCGGCGACGAGATCACGCCCGTGTCCGTGCCGGTCGACGCGGTCTCGGTGGCCGCGGCGCTCGGGCTCGAGGGCTGAGCGGTGCCGCGCCGGCTGGTTCCCGGGACGGGGGTGCGGGTCGAGGTGCCGGCCAGCTCGGCCAACCTCGGGCCAGGTTTCGACACCCTCGGGCTCGCCCTGGAGCTGCGTGACACCGTGGCGGTCCAGGTCACCGGTGACCGTCTCGTCGTCGAGGTGGTGGGGGAGGGAGCCGAGGAGGTCCCGCGCGACGCCTCGCACCTGGTCGTGGCCTGCCTGCTCGAGGGTCTGCACCGGCTCGGCGTCGAGCCGCCCGCCGGTCTGAAGGTCGTCTGCCGCAACGTGGTCCCGCACTCGCGCGGTCTCGGCTCCTCGGCGGCGGCCGCCGTCGCGGGCTACGCCGCGGCGTCCGCCCTGGCCGGGCCGCTCGACTTGGACCTGGTCAACGACCTGGCCGGGGCCCGGGAGGGGCACCCGGACAACTCCTCCGCGTCGGTCTTCGGCGGCATGACGTTGTCCTGGGTCGAGGACGCCGGGGACGTCTCGCGCGGCCGGGCCGTCCACCTGCCCGGCGCGCCCGCGCGCACCGACGTCTCGGTCCGGACCGTCCGTCTCGACGCGCACCCCGACGTCGTGCCCGTCGTGCTGGTGCCGGACACGGCCCTAGCCACGGCCACCGCTCGAGCCGCTCTGCCCGCGCAGGTCGCGCACGGGGACGCCGCGGCCAACGCCGGCCGGGCCGCCCTGCTCGTCGAGGCGCTCGCCCGACGCCCGGAGCTGCTGCTGCCCGCGACCCGGGACCGGCTGCACCAGGAGCAGCGACGCGCCGCCTATCCCGAGACGATGGCGCTGGTCGACCGGCTGCGCGCGGCCGGTCTCGCCGCCGTCGTGTCCGGGGCGGGGCCGACCGTGCTGGTGCTGGCGACGGCGACGAATCTCGCTGTCCTGCAGTCGTTGTCGCTGCCCGAGGGGTGGCTGCGCCTGGCGCCGGGGGTGGCGACGACAGGGGTCGTCGCCATACCCCTGCCTGCCTGACGGAGCCGCTCGGAGCAGCCTGGGACCGGACCGTGTGCACGCGGATCCCGCCCCTTTTCATCACCGGTGATAGCCTGACCGTGCATCGAGCACCAGAACCGGACCTGTGGTCGGACCGGGGGAGACTTTCCCCGGCGCGGCCGGTCGATCCGGAGACGTGACGCCGATCCCCGTGCCGACACCCTGCTGTCGACGAGTGGTGCCCAGCGGGTGGCGACATGATCTGCCCCAGATGCACCCATCCACCGAGGCGCCCCCTTGCGCTCGGATCGGTTCCTGCGGATCCCTCGCCCCTGGCGATGGACGGCGGGGCCTGGACGGGACCAGAGCCGAGCCACCGTCTCGGCGCTAGCTCCTGCGGCGGCGCGGATGCCCCGCAGACGACGAGGGGGAAGGAACCTTCGTGACCGACAACACCGACACCACCGCCCCCGGTGGTGCCCAGCGACGCACGACCGCACTCTCGGCGATGCGTCTGCCCGAGCTCCAGGCCGTGGCCGCGGAGATGGGCATCTCCGGCACTGCCAAGATGCGCAAGAGCGACCTCGTCGCCGCCATCCGGGAGCGTCGGGGCGGCGGCCGCGCCGCAGCCGAGGCGGCGCCCGTGGCGCCCACGGCCGCACCTGCGGCGGCGCGCGACGCCGACCGTGAGCCGTCCGACCGGTCCCCGGCCACGGACCGCACCGCGCGGACCGAGGCCGCCGAGCGCCCCGAGGTCACCGAGCCACGGGCGTCGGACCGATCGCAGGGCGAGCAGCGCGAGGACTCGCGTGACGAGCGCGGTGCCGAGCGCTCCCAGGGCGAGCGCCGCACTCGGCGGGGTCGCCGGGTGGCGTCCGCGCCCGCCGGTGCCGCGGGCACCGGCGGTGACGCCGACGTCGACCGCCGCACCCAGGACCTCGCGGCGGAGCTGCGCGAGCAGGCTCAGCGTCAGTCCGGGTCCCCGGACGGCGACCGCGGCCAGCGCGGTGACCGCGAGCAGCGTCCGGAGCAGGACCAGCGTGACCAGCGCGGCGACCGGGACCGGGACCGTGAGGGCCGCGGCGACCGCGACCAGCGCCAGCGCGGCGACCGGGGCGGTGACAACCGTTCCGACCGCGGCCACGACAACCGGTTCGACGACGAGATGGGGGGCCGCCGTCGCGGCCGCCAGCGTGGTCGTGACCGCAAGCGCCGTGGTCGCGAGGGCGGCGACGTCCGCAACGAGGACGTGAGCTACTCCGACGAGGACGTGCTGCTCCCCGTGGCCGGCGTGCTCGACGTGCTCGACAGCTATGCCTTCCTGCGCACGAGCGGCTACCTTCCCGGCCCGAGCGACGTCTACGTCACGCTCCCGATGGTCAAGCGCTACGGCCTGCGCAAGGGCGACGCCGTCCAGGGCGTCATCAAGGACCCTGGCGAGGACGGCGCCGGCCAGCACCAGCACGGCAAGCAGGGTCGCTTCTCGGCGCTCGTGCGCGTCGACGCGGTCAACGGCCAGACGCCCGAGCAGGCGCGCGAGCGGGTCGAGTTCAGCAAGCTGACCCCGCTCTACCCGCAGGACCGGCTGCGCCTGGAGACCGAGCCCAACGTCCTGACGACCCGGATCATCGACCTGGTGTCGCCGATCGGCAAGGGTCAGCGTGGTCTGATCGTCTCGCCGCCCAAGGCCGGAAAGACCTTGATCCTGCAGGCCATCGCCAACGCCATCACGGTCAACAACCCCGAGGCCCACCTCATGGTCGTGCTCGTCGACGAGCGCCCCGAGGAGGTCACGGACATGCAGCGCACGGTCAAGGGCGAGGTCATCGCCTCGACCTTCGACCGACCCGCGTCCGACCACACGACCGTCGCCGAGCTCGCCATCGAGCGTGCCAAGCGGCTCGTGGAGCTCGGCCAGGACGTGGTCGTGCTGCTCGACTCGATCACCCGCCTGGGGCGTGCCTACAACCTCGCGGCCCCCGCGAGCGGGCGCATCCTGTCCGGTGGTGTGGACTCGTCCGCGCTCTACCCGCCCAAGCGCTTCTTCGGCGCCGCCCGCAACATCGAGCACGGCGGTTCGCTCACCATCCTCGCGACGGCGCTGGTGGAGACCGGCTCCAAGATGGACGAGGTGATCTTCGAGGAGTTCAAGGGCACCGGCAACATGGAGCTGCGGCTGTCCCGCCAGCTCGCCGACCGCCGGATCTTCCCCGCCGTCGACGTCAACCCCTCGGGCACGCGTCGTGAGGAGATCCTCATGAGCAGCGAGGAGCTCAAGATCATGTGGAAGCTGCGCCGCGTGCTGTCGGCGCTGGACTCCCAGCAAGGTCTGGAGCTGCTCCTCGACCGGCTCAAGAAGACCAAGAGCAACATGGAGTTCCTGATGCAGGTCCAGCAGACCGCCCCGACGGGCGGCCTGGGCTCCGAGGACTGACCGGACGAGACGAGGAGGCCCCGGGGAGCGAGCTCTCCGGGGCCTCCTCGTCTCGCGGAGGGGTCGCCGGCGCCCTGGACCTGGCGGGCGCCCGGGCGGAATGCGCGCTGGCGGGGGAGCGTTAGGACCGACGTGCCACCCTCTGGCACAATGGAGAGGTTGCCGGTTCACGAGCTCCCCGCCCGCGGGGGAGGCCGCAGGACGCCCGAGTCCTCGGCTGCTCGACCCGGCACGGCCCACCACCTAGGGAGACCACCATGAAGAAGGACATCCACCCGGAGTACGTCGAGACCCAGGTCACCTGCACCTGCGGCGCCACGTTCACCACCCGCAGCACCGCGACCTCCGGCAAGATCAGCGCCGACGTCTGCTCGCAGTGCCACCCGTTCTACACCGGCAAGCAGAAGATCCTCGACACCGGTGGTCGCGTCGCCCGCTTCGAGGCGCGCTACGGCAAGCGCCAGAAGTAACGCCCACGCCTGGGCCGGTCCTCCCGCTGACACGCGGTGCAGGACCGGCCCTTCGCGTTCCCCCGCCATACCTGCGACCACCCAGGAGAACCATGCTCGAGTCCGCCCGGGCCATCGTCGAGGAGCACGCCGAGCTGGAGCGTCGGCTCGCCGACCCCGCCGTGCACGCCGACCAGGCCGCGCTGCGCCGGCTCAACAAGAGGTATGCCGCGATCGCCCCGACGGTGGCGGCCTTCCACGCCTGGCGCGCGGCCACCGACGACGTCGGAGCCGCGGAGGAGATGGCCGGGGAGGACGTGTCCTTCGCCGAGGAGCTGCCCGCCCTGCGCGAGACCCGGGACGCGGCCGAGGAGCGGCTGCGCCGGCTGCTCGTCCCGCGCGACCCCGACGACGACCGCGACGTGATCCTGGAGGTCAAGGCGGGCGAGGGCGGCGAGGAGTCCG
The DNA here is from genome assembly GCF_022568795.1 of Arsenicicoccus dermatophilus. Classification (NCBI taxonomy): domain Bacteria; kingdom Bacillati; phylum Actinomycetota; class Actinomycetes; order Micrococcales; family Intrasporangiaceae; genus Arsenicicoccus; species Arsenicicoccus dermatophilus. The sequence continues at coordinate 986,254 of NZ_JAKZHU010000001.1, forward strand.
CGCTGTTCGCGGGCGACCTGCTGCGGATGTACCTGCGCTATGCCGAGCGTCGGGGCTGGAGCACCGAGATCATCGACGCCACCGAGTCCGACCTGGGCGGCTACAAGGACGTCTCGGTGGCGGTCAAGGCGCGCGGGCAGGTGGCGCCGGGGGAGGCGCCGTGGGCGCTGCTGAAGTACGAGGGGGGCGTGCACCGGGTCCAGCGGGTGCCCGTGACCGAGTCGCAGGGCCGGATCCACACCTCGGCCGCCGGCGTGCTGGTGATGCCCGAGGTCGAGGACGTCACGGAGGTCGAGCTGCACGACGCCGACCTCAAGATCGACGTCTACCGCTCGTCCGGACCCGGCGGGCAGAGCGTCAACACGACCGACTCCGCGGTCCGGATCACCCACCTGCCCACGGGCACGGTCGTCTCCTGCCAGAACGAGAAGTCCCAGCTGCAGAACAAGGAGTCCGCGCTGCGCGTGCTGCGGGCGCGGCTGCTGCAGGCGGCGCGCGACGAGGCCGCCGCCGTGGCGTCCGACACCCGCCGGTCCCAGGTGCGCACGGTCGACCGCTCCGAGCGGATCCGCACCTACAACTTCCCGGAGAACCGCATCGCCGACCACCGCACCGGCTACAAGTCCTACAACCTCGACCAGGTCCTCGACGGGGACCTGCAGCCGGTCGTGCAGTCCGCGGTGGAGATGGACGAGGCCGCCCGGCTCGCCGCGGTCGCGGGCGCCGGTGACTGACCTGCGCGGCGCCGTGCGCGCGGCGACGGCCCGGTTGGCGGCGGCGGACGTGCCCTCGCCGGCCGTCGACGCGGCGCACCTGGCGGCGCACGTGCTGGGGTGCGGACCCGGGGAGGTGCAGCGCCGGATGCTGCTGGGGGCAGCCCTGACCGACGAGCAGCGGCAGCGGTATGCCGAGCTGGTGGACCACCGGGTCGCCCGGGTGCCGTTGCAGCACCTCACCGGCCGGGCGGGCTTCCGACGGCTGGAGCTGTCGGTGGGTCCGGGGACCTTCGTGCCGCGCCCCGAGACGGAGCTGTCGGTCGAGCTGGTGCTGGGGGAGCTGGACGTTCTCGGGTCGGCCGACCCGGACGCGGCCGACCCGGCTCGCACCGTCGTGGACCTGTGCACCGGCTCCGGCGCGATCGCGCTCGCGGTCCGGGACGAGCGACCGGCGACGCGGGTGCTCGCCGTGGAGCTGTCCGAGCGGGCCGCCCGCCGGGCCCGCCACAACGCCACGACCCTCGACCTCGACGTGACGGTGATCCATGCCGACGCCACCGGCGACCCGCGGACGGCCTCGGACCTCGCGCCCCTGCGGGACCTGGTCGGTGGCGTGGACGTCGTGGTCAGCAACCCGCCCTACATCCCCCTCGGTGCGGTGCCGCGGGATCCCGAGGTGCGTGACCACGACCCGGACCTGGCGCTCTACGGAGGCTCCGCGGAAGGGCTCGCCATACCCCTGGCCGTGGCCCGGACCGCCGCGGCGCTGCTGCGCCCCGGGGGCCTGCTGGTCATGGAGCACGCCGACAGCCAGGGGGAGACCCTGCCCGCGGCGCTGCGGGCCGGGGGCTGGCTGGACGTGTGCGACCACCGCGACCTCGCCGGACGGCCCCGGGTGACGACGGCACGCCGCTCCGGAGGGACCGAGGGTCTCGCCGGTTAGGCTCGCCCCATGAGCGAGACCTACGACTGCACGAGCCCCGAGGGCCTCGAGGCAGGTCTGACGGAGGCAGCCGAGGCGGTGCGTCGCGGCGAGGTCGTGGTGCTCCCGACCGACACGGTGTATGGCGTGGGCGGTGACGCGTTCAACCCCGAGGCCGTGCGCGCGGTCCTCGCGGCCAAGGGCCGGGGCCTGGACATGCCGCCGCCGGTCCTGGTGCCGCACGCCCGCACCGTCGACGGGCTCGCCGTGGACGTGCCGGCCTATGCGCGCGACCTGATGGAGCGCTTCTGGCCCGGTGCGCTGACGCTGGTGCTGATCGCCCAGCCCTCGCTGATGTGGGACCTGGGCGAGACCAACGGCACCGTGGCGTTGCGGATCCCGCGCGACGAGACCGCCCTCGCGCTGCTGACCCAGGTCGGGCCCATGGCCGTGACCAGCGCCAACACCACGGGCTCGCCGGCCGCGCTGTCGTGCGCCGAGGCGGAGGGGATGCTCGGCGGGTCGGTCGCCGTCTACCTCGACGGCGGGGCCTGCGAGGACGGCGAGGCCTCGACGATCCTGGACTGCACCCAGTCCCGTCCGCGGATCCTGCGGCACGGCGCGGTGACCGAGGAGGAGCTGCGCGAGGCGCTGGGCGAGGTGCGGATGGAGGGCGACCAGGGGCCGGTCGAGCAGGTCGGTGACCCGGTCGCGGCGGACGCCTTGCCGGCCCCCTCGGGCGACACGACCGTCCAGGTCCCGGCCACCCCCGTCCGACCTGCGGACCCGACCCTCTAGGCTGGCCTGGCCCGGCCCGGCCCGGCACCACCCACGACCCACTCGGGAGACACCGATGTCCGACACCACGTTCTACGGCTCCGACTACGCCGCGCTGGAGGCCTTCGACCCGGACATCGCGGGCGTCCTGCAGTCCGAGCTCACCCGCATCCGCAGCGGCCTGCAGCTCATCGCGAGCGAGAACCTCTCGAGCCCGGCGGTGCTGACGGCGCTGGGCTCGACCCTGTCCAACAAGTACGCCGAGGGCTACCCGGGGCGTCGCTACTACGGCGGGTGCGCCGAGGTCGACAAGGCCGAGCAGATCGCGATCGACCGGGCCAAGGAGCTCTTCGGAGCCGAGCACGCCAACGTGCAGCCGCACTCGGGCGCGAGCGCCAACCAGGCGGTCTACGGCGCCTTCTGCCGGCCCGGCGACACCGTGCTCGCGATGTCGCTGCCCCACGGCGGCCACCTGACGCACGGCGCCAAGGTGTCCTTCTCCGGCAAGTGGTTCGACGTGGCGCACTACGGGGTCGACAAGGAGACCGAGGACATCGACTACGACCAGGTCCGGGACCTGGCCCGGGAGCGTCGCCCCAAGGTCATCCTCGCGGGCGGCTCGGCGATCCCGCGCCTGATCGACTTCCGGGCCTTCCGCGAGATCGCGGACGAGGTCGGCGCGATCTTCTGGGTGGACGCCGCGCACTTCATCGGTCTGGTCGCCGGCAAGGCGATCCCCTCGCCGGTGCCCTATGCCGACGTGGTGACCTTCACCACGCACAAGGTGCTTCGCGGGCCTCGCTCGGGCGCCCTCGTGTGCAAGGAGGAGCACGCCGCCAAGCTCGACAAGGCGGTCTTCCCGATGATGCAGGGCGGCCCGCAGATGCACACCATCGCGGCCAAGGCCGTCAACTTCAAGGAGTGCATGTCGGCGGACTACCAGCAGTACGCCAAGGACGTCATCGCCAACGCCCAGCGCCTCACCGAGGGTCTGGCCGGGCACGGCCTGCGGCCCACGACGGGCGGCACCGACACCCACCTGGCGCTGCTCGACCTGCAGCCGGTGGGGGTCACCGGCGCCGACGCCGAGCTGCGCTGCGACGCGGCCGGGATCGTGCTCAACAAGAACGCCATCCCCTTCGACCCGCAGAAGGCCAACATCGCCTCGGGCATCCGCGTGGGCACCCCCTGCGTGACCACCCAGGGCATGGGCCTGGCCGAGATGGACACCATCGCCGAGCTGATCCACCGCGCGGTCACCCGGACCGACGGCGACCGCGAGCACCCGGTGGCCCGCGAGGTCCGGGCCGCGGTGGACGAGCTGGTCACCCGCTTCCCGGCCTACCCGCGCTGACCCCTGAGGAGGCCGAGCCGGCGTGCGTGAGTACCTCCTGGTGATGGTGGTCGCCGCGGCGATCACCTTCCTGACGACACCTCTCGCACGCTGGCTCGCCGTCCGCGCCGGGGCGGTCACCGCGGTCCGCGACCGCGACGTCCACGTGGTGCCCATCCCACGGATGGGTGGCGTGGCGATCCTGCTCGGCTTCCTCGGCGCCGTGCTCGTGGCCTGGCGCCTGCCCTTCCTCGGCGGGTATGTCGAGGGGCAGCCGCCCACGGACAGCGTCTTCACCGACGGCCGGCTCACCGGCGTCGTGGTGGGCGCGGTCCTGGTGTGCCTGGTGGGGGCCGTGGACGACGTCCGCGAGCTCGACTGGCTCACCAAGCTGGCGGGGCAGATCCTGGCCGCGGGGATCATGGCCTACCAGGGCATGCAGCTGCAGTCCTTCCCCTTCCTGGGGGGACAGACGGTGTTTCCGATCGCCGTGATGTTCGCCATCACGATCGGGATCGTGGTGGTGACGACGAACGCCGTGAACTTCGTCGACGGGCTGGACGGGCTGGCCGCCGGCATCGTGGGGATCGCGGCCTTCACCTTCTTCGCGTACTCCTACGTCGTCTCGATGTCCTACAACCCGCCGAACGCGTTCTCGTCGGCGACGCTGATCTCGGCGGCGCTGGCGGGGTGCTGCGCGGGCTTCCTGCCGCACAACTTCCACCCGGCGCGGCTGTTCATGGGGGACAGCGGGGCGCTGCTGCTGGGGCTGCTGCTGTCCGCCGCGACCATCTCGCTCACCTCCCTGGACCCCACCCAGGTGAGTGTCGGTCCGGGCCGGGGGAACCAGGTCATGGGCTGGATGCCGCTGGTGCTGCCGCTCGCGATCCTCTCGCTGCCGCTGCTCGACATGGTCCTCGCCGTGGTTCGCCGGACCCGGGCGGGCGTGCAGCCCTGGCGGCCGGACGCCCACCACCTGCACCACCGGATGCTGCGGGCCGGTCACACCCACCCCCGGGCCGTCCTGCTGCTCTACCTGTGGGCGGCCATCGTGTCCGTGGGGATGCTGGCGGTCGCCATGCTCGACGGCTGGGCGCCGCTGGTCGGCGTCGTCGGCGCCCTGCTGATCGCGAGCCGGCTCACCTTCCGCAAAGCGGGCTCGCCCCGCCGGAAGACCTTGTGATAGCGTTCACAAGCACGGGTGCGGCATGCTGCCGTGCCTGCAGACCGTCGCCACCCGGCGCTCCGGTCAGCCGAGAACCCTTCCTCGACCACCCCGATCCGGAGGAGACCACGTGCCTCACCGCGCCGCCACGGATGTCATGTCCGTGATGGTGCGTACCGCGGCACTGGTGGCGGCTTGCACCGTGCCCGTGTGCGCGGCAGTCGCCTGGTGGTGGTCCGGGCCGCGAGCGGCCTGGTCGGCGTTGGGCGGTGGCACGCTCTGCCTGACCACGCTCACGCTCGGCCTGCTCACCATGACCATGCTGGTGCGTGGGGCCGGGGCGCTGGTGCTCCCGCTGGGCCTCCTGCTCTACCTCACCATGGTGGCGCTGCTGCTGGTCGGGGCCTGGCGTCTCGACCGCTGGGGTGGCCTCGACGTGCGTCCTTTCGCGGCGGCAGCGGCGACCGCGGCCGTGGCCTTCCAGGCCGGCGCGGCGCTGGGCTCCCAGAGCTCCCGCCACCCCGTTCTGGGGGAGGAGCCAGGTCGTCATGCTCCCTGACAGTCAGGGCAGGCCCGCCGACGGCGCGGACCACGAGGGGCGCGTCGACGGGGACCGTCGCACCCAGGACGCCCTCGCCCAGTCGACCGCTTCCGACGTCACGGCCTACCTCCTGGCCGGCCCTGCGTCGTTCGGCCTTCTGGGCTACGGCCTGGACCGGTGGCTCGGTTCTGCGGTGGGGGTTCCTGCCGGGATTCTGCTCGGTCTGGCGCTGTCCCTGTACATCGTCTGGGTCCGGTACGGTAGGCCCTGACTGCCATGGACTTGCCGGGATGCCCAGCCCGACCCTCCCGACCCATCAAGCTCAGTTTCAACGAGGAGACACCGTGATCGTCCACGCGTGGCCTGCCACCAGCAGCCTTCCGGCCGCGAGCGGCGAGGGTTTCACCCCGCCGTCCCCGGAGGAGTTCTACGTCCCGCTGGTCGGTGACTGGTTCACCCGACCGATGCTGCTGGTCCTGATCTCGGTCGTGCTGATCCTGGCCTGGCTGCTCTGGGCGACCCGGCGGGTGTCCGTGGTGCCCTCGAAGAGGCAGTGGATCCTGGAGAGCGTCTACGACTTCGTGCGCAACGGCGTGGCCCGGGACATGATCGGCACCCGGGACTTCAAGCGCTTCACCCCGCTGCTGTTCTCCCTGTTCCTCTTCGTCCTGGTCAACAACTGGTTCGGTTCGCTGCCCTTCGCCAACTTCCCGCCCACCGCGCGCATCGGCGTGGTGCTGCCCCTGGTCGCCATCGTCTATCTCGCCTACCACTACGCCGGCATCAAGAAGCACGGCCTGGGTGGTTACTTCTCCTCGATGGTTCCCAAGGGCATCCCCGGCTTCGTGGTGCCGGTCATCTTCGTCGTGGAGCTGATGACCTTCTTCATCACGCGCCCGCTCACCCTCACCCTGCGACTGTTCGGCAACATGATGGCCGGGCACATCCTGATGGGTGTGTTCGTGCTCGGCGGCGCCTACATGCTGATGTCCGGCAAGCCCGTGCTCATGGCGGGATCCATCGGCGCCTTCGGCCTCGGCTTCGGGATGCAGCTCCTGGAGCTGCTGATCCAGGCCATCCAGGCCTACGTGTTCGTCATGCTGGCGGCCTCCTACCTGGGTGCCTCCGTGGCCGACGAGCACTGACCGATCGCTCTCCCCGCAGACCTGCTGACCACAACCGCACAACCCCCACCTCCCGGGCGGGCCGCCCCCCGGGTCACCCCTAGAGAGAGAATCCTGAGATGCACCACTTCCTGGAGATCACCGGCTCGCTGTCCCTCATCGGCTACGGCATCGCCACGCTGGGCCCGGCCATCGCCATCGGTCTCATCTTCGCCGCCCTGCTCAACGGCATCGCGCGTCAGCCCGAGGCCGCCGGACTCATGCGTCCCCAGGCCATCCTGGGCTTCGCCGTCGCCGAGGCCCTCGCCATCCTCGCCTTCGTCGGGCTCTTCATCGCGTGATCGAGCCGACCCCCTGACACCGAAGGAGAGAATGTGCAGCTCATGACCCTGGCGGCCCCGGCCGCCGCGGAGGGCGGTCACAACCCGCTGCTGCCGCACACCGCCGAGCTGATCTTCACCCTCGCGGTGTTCCTGATTCTGGCTCTCGTGGTGGCCAAGAAGGTGGTCCCTGCTCTCGAGAAGGCCTATGCCGAGCGCACCGCGGCGATCGAGGGCGGCATGGACCGCGCCGAGGCCGCCCAGCGGGAGGCCGAGGCTGCCCTGGCGGAGTACAAGTCGCAGCTCGCCGAGGCCCGCGAGGAGGCCGCCCGCATCCGCGAGGAGGCCAAGGAGCAGGGCGCGGCGATCATCGCGGAGATGCGTGCCGAGGCCCAGGCCGAGGCCAACCGCATCACCGAGTCGGCGCACAAGCAGATCGAGGCCGAGCGCCAGCAGGCGGTCGTCTCGCTGCGCTCCGAGGTCGGGCGCATCTCGACCGACCTGGCCAGCCGCATCGTCGGTGAGTCGCTGCACGAGGAGACTCGGCAGAAGGGCATCGTCGACCGCTTCCTCGCCGAGCTCGAGGCCGGAGACATCCGTCCCGTGGCCGTCGGCCAGGGCGCGCCTGCTCAGGAGACGCCCGCGCACGGCGTCGCCGACCAGGGGACCGCCGCCTCCGGAGCCTCCCGCTGGCAGCCCACGGACGGAGCCTTCTGATGCAGGGGGCATCGCGTGGAGCCCTCGTCGAGAGCCGCCGGACGCTGCAGGGGGTCCTGGACTCCGGGACCGACTGGTCCCGGCTCTCCGACGACCTCTTCGCGGTGACCTCGGTGCTGGACGGGTCCGCCACCCTCCGCCGCGCTTTCGCCGACCCGACGCGTGACGCCGAGAGCAAGCGAGTCCTGGCTCGCCGCCTGTTCGACGGCAAGGTGACGCCCGCCGCCATCGCCGTGCTGTCCGCCGTGACGGCCCAGCGCTGGTCCAGCGAGCGCGACCTGTCCGACGCCGTCGAGCTGCTGGCCGTGGAGACCCAGGTCGCCATGGCGGTGGCCGGTCGTCGCGCGGACGACGTCGAGGAGCAGCTGTTCCGCTTCGAGCGCACGGTGGCGGGCACGCCCGCCCTGCGCGAGGCGCTCGCCGACCCGCAGGCCCCGGTCGAGAGCAAGGCCCAGCTCATCGAGCGCCTGCTCTACGGCAAGGTGCATCCCGAGACCGGCCGGCTGATCCACCAGGCGGTCACCGCGGGACGCGGCCGCAAGCTCTCGTCGACGCTCGAGGAGTACCTCGCCGTCGCGGCCGAGCGCCGTGACCAGCTCAGCGCCGTGGTCACCGTGGCCGCCCCGCTCACCGCGGAGCAGCAGTCTCGGCTGACCGCAGCCCTGGGGCGCACGTACGGGCGCGCGGTCCTGCTCAAGGTCGTCCTGGACCCCGAGGTCGTGGGCGGCATCCGGGTGCAGGTCGGCGACGAGGTCGTCGACGGCACCATCGTCACCAAGCTCGACGCAGCGCGCCGCCACTTCGGCGCCTGAGCGGGTCCGACGCACCACCTGACTACGAGTCGGTCCCCGCGACCGCTACGAGGAGAAGAGACACACAATGACGGAGCTTTCGATCCGTCCGGAGGAGATCCGGGACGCCCTGGACAGCTTCGTGGCGTCGTACCAGCCTGGTGCGGCCAGCCGCGAGGAGGTCGGTCGTGTCGTCGACGCCGGTGACGGTATTGCCCACGTCGAGGGGCTGCCCTCGGCCATGACCAACGAGCTGCTGCAGTTCGAGGACGGCACCCTCGGCCTGGCGCTCAACCTCGACGTCCACGAGATCGGCGTCGTCGTCCTCGGCGAGTTCTCCGGGATCGAGGAGGGCCAGACGGTCCGCCGCACCGGGGAGGTCCTCTCCGTCCCTGTGGGCGACGCCTTCATGGGCCGTGTCGTCAACCCCCTCGGCCAGCCCATCGACGGCCTCGGCGAGATCCCGGCCGAGGGCCGGCGTGCGCTGGAGCTCCAGGCGCCCAACGTGGTCAGCCGCAAGTCCGTGCACGAGCCGCTGCAGACCGGCATCAAGGCCATCGACTCGATGATCCCGATCGGCCGCGGCCAGCGTCAGCTGATCATCGGTGACCGTCAGACGGGCAAGACCACGGTCGCCGTCGACACGATCATCAACCAGCGCGCCAACTGGGAGTCTGGAGACCCGGACAAGCAGGTCCGCTGCGTCTACGTCGCCATCGGCCAGAAGGGCTCCACCATCGCCTCGGTGCGTGGCACCCTCGAGGAGGCCGGTGCGATGGAGTACACCACCATCGTCGCGGCCCCCGCGTCCAACGCGGCCGGGTTCAAGTACCTCGCGCCCTACACCGGGTCCGCGATCGGTCAGCACTGGATGTACCAGGGCAAGCACGTCCTGATCGTGTTCGACGACCTGTCCAAGCAGGCCGAGGCCTACCGCGCCGTCTCTCTGCTGCTGCGCCGCCCGCCGGGCCGCGAGGCCTACCCCGGCGACGTGTTCTACCTGCACTCACGCCTGCTGGAGCGTTGCGCCAAGCTCTCCGACGAGCTGGGCCACGGCTCGATGACCGGCCTGCCGATCATCGAGACCAAGGCCGGTGACGTCTCGGCCTACATCCCGACCAACGTCATCTCCATCACCGACGGTCAGATCTATCTCCAGGGCGACCTGTTCAACGCCAACGTCCGCCCGGCCGTCGACGTGGGCATCTCGGTGTCCCGCGTCGGTGGTGCCGCACAGATCAAGGCCATGAAGGAGGTCTCGGGCCGCCTCAAGGTGGACCTGGCGCAGTTCCGCGCCATGGAGGCCTTCGCGATGTTCGCCTCCGACCTGGACCCCGCCTCCCGCCAGCAGCTCGCACGCGGTGCCCGACTCGTCGAGCTCCTCAAGCAGCCGCAGGCCTCGCCGATGTCGGTCGAGGAGCAGGTCCTCGTGGTCTGGGCCGGCACCTCCGGCAAGCTCGACGACGTCGAGGTCGAGGACGTGCGCCGCTTCGAGAGGGAGTTCCTGGACTTCGTCCGGCGCGAGCGCGGCGGGATCCTGGACGCCATCCGCGAGACCAAGAAGCTCGACGACGACAGCAAGTCGGCCATGGACGACGCGATGACCGCCTTCAAGCAGCAGTTCCGTCCGGGCACCGAGCACGCGGGTGTCCACCCCGGCCCCGAGGAGTTCGACTCCATCGAGGACGGCGACATGGACCGCGCGCAGATCGAGAAGCACTGACCTGACGAGCAGCACGGTGCCGGGGGCCTTGCCCCGGCGAGGCCCCCGGCACCGTACTCGTCGGCCAGTGACACCCCGGACACGACAGACAGCAGAGAGGCGGCAACTACATGGGTGGGCAGATGCGGGTCTACCGCCAGCGCATCCGGTCCGTCAGCGCGACCAAGAAGATCACCAAGGCGATGGAGCTCATCGCGGCATCCCGGGTGATCAAGGCGCGTGAAGCGGTCATGAGCTCGGCTCCCTACACGCACGCGCTCACCCGCGCCGTGTCGGCGGCCGCGACCTATGCAGGGGAGGAGCACCCCCTCACCAAGAATCGCGAGGGTGGTCGGCGCGCGGGCGTCGTCATCATCACCAGCGACCGCGGTCTGGCCGGTGCGTACTCCGCGTCGGCGCTCAAGACCGCCAACGAGCTGATGGAGCGGCTCCGGGGCGAGGGCAAGGAGGTCGTGCCCTACCTGGTCGGCCGCAAGGCCATCGCCTGGTTCACGTTCCGCGACCGCGGGTTCGCCGAGTCCTGGGAGGGCTTCAGCGACGCGCCGCGCTACGAGCACGCCAAGGCCATCGGCGATCGGGTCATGCGGGACTTCCTGACCGAGGGACCGGACGGCGTGGACGAGATCCACGTGGTCTACACCCGCTTCCGCACCATGGTGACCCAGACGCCCCGGGCGCTGCGGCTCCTGCCGCTGGAGGTCGTGGAGCGTGGCCAGAAGGTCGAGGTCGACCAGGGTTTCCTCGTGGAGCCCGATCGCGACGGCCTGCAGCCGCAGTTCGAGTTCGAGCCCGACGTGGAGACGGTGCTGGACGCGCTGCTGCCGAAGTACGTGACCAGCCGGATCTACACCTGTCTCCTCGGTTCCTCGGCCTCCGAGCTCGCGGCTCGCCAGCGCGCCATGAAGTCCGCCACGGACAACGCCGAGGAGCTCATCAAGACCTACACGCGTCTGGCCAACCAGGCACGTCAGGCCGAGATCACCCAAGAGATCAGCGAAATCGTGGGCGGCGCGAACGCCCTCGCGGACGCCAAGTAAGCCGCCCAACAGCAAAGGTAGAGAGACTCATGACTGCCACGATGAACGAGGCCCACCAGGGCGCCCCCGCCGAGGGCGGCGTCGGCCGGGTCTCCCGCTCGATCGGCCCGGTCGTCGACGTGGAGTTCCCCGTCGACGCGATGCCCGACATCTACAACCTCCTCAAGGTCGACGTCGTCCTCGGGGGCGAGAGCAAGACCCTCAACCTCGAGGTCGCCCAGCACATCGGCGACAACCTCGTCCGCGCGATCTCGCTGCAGCCGACCGACGGTCTGGTCCGTGGCGCTGCGGTCCGCGACACGGGCGGCCCCATCACGGTGCCGGTCGGTGACGCGACCCTCGGCAAGGTGTTCAACACCACCGGTGAGTGCCTCAACCTCCGCGAGGGCGAGCGTCTCGAGGTCAACGAGCGCTGGGGCATCCACCGCACCGCTCCGGCCTTCGACCAGCTCGAGTCCAAGACCCAGATGTTCCAGACGGGCATCAAGGTCATCGACCTGCTGACGCCGTACGTGCAGGGCGGCAAGATCGGCCTGTTCGGCGGCGCCGGGGTGGGCAAGACGGTGCTCATCCAGGAGATGATCGCGCGTGTCGCCCGCGACCACGGTGGCGTGTCGGTGTTCGCCGGTGTGGGCGAGCGCACCCGTGAGGGCAACGACCTCATGGTCGAGATGGAGGAGGCGGGCGTCCTCGGCCAGACCGCGCTCGTCTTCGGCCAGATGGACGAGCCGCCGGGCACGCGTCTGCGCGTGGCCCTGTCCGCGCTGACGATGGCGGAGTACTTCCGCGACGTCCAGAAGCAGGACGTGCTGCTCTTCATCGACAACATCTTCCGTTTCACGCAGGCCGGTTCCGAGGTCTCGACGCTGCTCGGCCGGATGCCCTCGGCCGTGGGCTACCAGCCCACCCTGGCCGACGAGATGGGCGTGCTGCAGGAGCGCATCACCTCGACGCGTGGTCACTCGATCACCTCGATGCAGGCGATCTACGTGCCCGCCGACGACTACACCGACCCGGCCCCGGCCACGACCTTCGCCCACCTGGACGCGACCACGGAGCTCTCCCGCGACATCGCCTCCATGGGCATCTACCCGGCCGTGGACCCGCTGACGTCGACCTCGCGCATCCTGGACCCGCGCTACATCTCCCAGGCTCACTACGACACCGCGGTGCGCGTCAAGGGGATCCTGCAGCGCAACAAGGAGCTCCAGGACATCATCGCCATCCTCGGCATGGACGAGCTCAGCGAAGAGGACAAGATCCTCGTCAACCGCGCTCGCCGCATCCAGCGTTTCCTGTCGCAGAACACCTACGTCGCCAAGCAGTTCACCGGCCTCGAGGGCTCGACGGTGCCGCTGGACGAGAACATCGACGCCTTCACCCGGATCTGCGACGGCGAGTACGACCACGTCGCCGAGCAGGCCTTCTTCATGTGCGGTGGTCTCGAGGACGTCGAGCGTCAGTGGCACGAGATCCAGAAGTCTCTCTGATCAGCTAGTCGCACCACCCATGGCATCGGGGCCGTCACCGTCGAGGTGACGGCCCCGATGCCGATCGTCGCGACCGCCCCACCACCCGCCGTACCGATCTCGAAGGAGACCTGCGTGGCACCGCGCCGCCCCATCCTGTCGACCGTGGGAGACCCCGACACACCTGCCTGGGGGGAGCGCATGGAGGCCGCACACCCGGAGCTGGGGCACCCCGCCCGGTCGCTCGTCGACCTGTTCCGCCGATCGCCCCACCGCCAGGCGCTGGTGCTGCGCGGCTCGGTCACCATGGGCGAGTGGTACCGCGACCTGGTGTTCGCCCTCGCCCTGCGCTGGCACCCCCACCCCCCGCGGACCCTGATGACCGACGCCACGTGGGAGCCGCGCAGCCGGTCGCTGACGGCCAGGTTCCCTTGGCTCGAGCCGGTCATCCCCGCCGTCGCCCGGGTGCTCATCCGGGCGCTGGACGGGCCGCACATGAAGTTCGCCGTGCTGTCGGAGGGCGAGCGCACGACCTTCAGCGAGCAGTGGGGGATCCCCGAGGAACGGGTGGTGTTCACCCCCTTCCCGATGACGCTCTACGAGGACTTCGACCGGCCGGTCACGTCGGGGGACTACATCTTCGCCGGCGGGAACTCGCTGCGGGACTACGACCTGCTGGCGGAGGCCGTGCGGGGGACCGGTATCCGGGTGCGGGTGGCCACCACCTGGCGGCCCGAGGTGCCGTGCCCCGAGCTGGAGGTCGGTCCCACGAGCCACGAGGAGTTCGTCGACCTGCTGGCGGGCTGCCGCGCCATGGTGCTGCCCCTGCAGAGCTCGGTGCGCAGCGCCGGCCAGCAGACCTACCTGAACGCGATGGTCCTCGGCAAGCCGGTCGTCGTGACGGAGGGACTGGGCGTCACCGACTACATCACCCCGGGGGTGACCGGCGTGGTGGTCTCCCGGGACGTCGACAGCCTGCGAGCCGCCCTGCGCCACGTCATGGACCCGGCCAACGCTCCGGAGTATGCCGAGATGGGGCGGCGGGCCCGTGCGGACGTCAAGGCGCGGTTCATGCCGGAGCACTACGTGGAGTCGATCCTGGCGGTGCTGGGCTACCGCCCCTGACCCGCCCGACAGGGCGCGGGGTGAGCCGGGTCAGCGCACCGACCGCAGGAAGTCCGCCATGGCAGGACCGGCCGTCTGCGGGGTGAACTCCTCCAGGACGCGGGCGCGCCCGGCTCGGCCCTGGGCGGCTCGTCGCTGCGGGTCGGCGGCCTCGTCGGCCAGGGCATCGGCCAGCGCGTCGCCCCGGCCCGCGGGGATGACCCGGCCCATCTCCTGGTCAGCCACCAGCTCGGTGACGCCGGCGATCCGGGTGGTCACGACCGGCAGCTCGGTGGCGAGCGCCTCCATCAGCACCACGGGCAGCCCTTCCTGGAAGGACGGCAGGCAGAACACGTCGGCCCAGTGGTAGTGCTCGGGAAGGTGGTCCTGCCCGACCGCCCCGGCCAGCTCGACGAGCTCGCCCAGGTCCTGCCGGGCGATCTGCTCCCGCAGCGAGTCCTCCAGCGGACCCGAGCCGATGATCCGCACCTGGACCGGGATGCCGCGGTCGCGCAGGCGCCGGACGGCGTCGAGGAGGACCGGTCCGCCCTTCTCCGGGACCAGGCGGCCGACATACAGCACCCGCAGGGGAGCGCCCTCCCGGCCGGCGCGGCCGTCGGCCGGCGGCCGGTAGCGGTCCGCGTCGACGGTCATCCGGACCAGGGCCAGCTTGTCCCACTCGCCGGGCTCCACCATGCGCATCAGCTGGCTGCGGCAGAAGTCGGAGATGCACGAGACGCCGGACGCGGACCGGACCTTGGCCGGCAGGTCGAAGCGGTCGACCGCCTCGAACTCGGTCGGCCCGTGCATGGTGAAGGACCAGCGCCACCCGGCCTCCGGACCGTCCAGGTCCCGGCCGAGGGTGACCACGTGGCGGGCGACGTCGGCGGACACGTTGGCGAAGTGGGCGTGGACGTGGCGCAGCCCGCGGCGCCGCATCAGGTCGTAGAGCACGACCGCCTCGCCGAGGTAGAACACCTGCCACAGGCGTGCCTTGGGGGTGGCCTCCCCGGTGCGCAGCGCGGTGCCGAGCAGTCGGCCCCATGCGCCGGCGTCGCGGCGCAGGACGCCCAGGTGGGCACGGGCCCAGGTCAGGGCGGACGCGGTCTTCACCGGGGTGGTCGTCGCCGCGTCGGCGCGCATCGCCTGCGAGTGCAGCTGCTCGGCCGGGGTCTCGTTGATGGTGAAGGTGTCGACCTGGGCGCCGAGGCCGCGCAGGGCCAGCACCTCGCGCTCGATGAAGGCGTGCGACAGGGCTGGGTAGGCGCTGACGAGATAGGCCACCCGCAGGGGTGCGGTCATGGGTTCCTCCTCGCGGCCGGGGCCGCGTCGTGGGCTGGCTCGGTGCTCAGCGGGTCGAGGTGTCGCGCTCCCACTGCGTGGCGGACGCACGCCGGGCGCGCCACCGGGCGACCACGGTGACGGCGAGATAGACGAGCACGGCCGGTATGGCGGCAGGACTGCGCCGCACCAGCCGGACGATCGCGGACACGGTCCCGCCGGTCGACGGGGTGAAGTCGCCCTCGGCGGCCTCCGGCCCGTGCTCGGCGAGCTGGCGGTTGCCCTTGGCGACGCGCACCCGCACCCTGAGCAGGTTGGTCAGCGTGCGCGGGACCTGGACGAGGAAGGTGCTCGGGACGACGACCCGCTCCTCGGCGGAGAACAGCCGCTGGACGAAGAGGTCGTCGCTCGTCAGGTCCGGGAAGCGGTCGAACCTCGCCCGCCCGGCGGCGTTGAGCCCGTAGACCCCGAGGCCCACGAGCTTGTTCTGCACGTAGGGCAGCTCGGCGAAGACCGAGTAGAACGCCCGCACGGGCCAGCTGGAGCCGGTGGTGGCGAACTGCACCGTGGGGCCGCTGGTGATCGCGCGGTCGGTGTCGAGCGCGCTGATCATGTCGCGCAGGGCCTCGCGGGACAGGACGATGTCGGCGTCGAGGTAGATCCGGGGGAAGGTCCGCGCGGCCTCGTCCCCGGCGTTGAGCGCGGCGACCTTGGAGGGGGTGGCGAGGTCGAGGACGCGCACCCCGGGGAAGGCCCGGGCCCGCTCGACGGTGTCGTCGGTGCAGCCGTTGGCGGCGACGACCACGTCGAGGGGGATCTCGCCGGCCGCGGTGCGCAGCGCCTGCAGGCAGTCCGAGATGACCCGGCCCTCGTCGTGCGCCGGGATGATCACGCTCGCCCGGGGGCGGGCGGAGTCGAAGGTCACCGGCTCTGGCCCTCGGCGGCGCGACCGGTCTCCAGGTCGGTGGTGGCCAGGCGGCGGGCGTAGGCCTGGGCCGCCAGGGGGATACGTCCGACCAGCTCGGCCTTGAGGCGGATCCGGCGGGCGCTCGGCATCAGGCGGGCCGCGAGCGCGAACCGCTCCGCGGCGGTGGCGCGGTCGCCGGCCCGCAGGGCGGCCTCGCCGAGGTCGATCTGCTGCATGGCCGACCCCTGGGACAGGCGCAGGTCGAGGAAGGCACGCTCCGGCGGGCTCAGCCGGTCGCCGTGCCGGTCGGCCACGTGGCGCAGCACCTGCTGCTCCCCGGCATACATCCGCTCCCGCTGGGTGGACAGGCTGCCCGCGCCGCGGCGGTAGAACGCCTGGCGCTCGGTGACGAAGTGCGCGGTCCAGCCGCGGAAGATCGCCTGTGCCCAGAAGTCGTAGTCCTCGCACACCGGCATCGACTCGTCGTAGCCCCCGAGCTCGTCCCACAGAGCCTTGGGGTAGACCGAGAAGATGGAGACGAAGTTGTTCTCCAGGATCTGCATCCGCTGGCGCGCCGCGCCCGGGGTGCCGGACGGCAGGACCGCGCGGCCCTCGACGAAGCCGGCAGGTGTCAGCAGGTGCGCGTCGCAGGTGACGAAGGAGCGCGGGTCACCGGCCGCCAGCCAGGTGCGCACCGCCGTCTCGAGGTACGGCGGCAGCCAGACGTCGTCGGCGTCGAGCAGGGCGATCAGCTCGCCCCTGGCGGCGCGGATCGCGGTGTTGCGCGCGGCCGAGACGCCGCGGTTGGGCTGGGTGATGACGCGCACCCGGTCTGCGTAGGCCGCGGCCACGGCCTCGGTGCGGTCCGTGGCGCCGTCGACCACCACGATGATCTCGACCTCGGGGTAGCTCTGCGTGAGAGCGCTGGAGATGGCCGCTCCGACGACGTCCTGCGCCTGGTAGGCCGGGATGACGACGGAGACGAGCGGTTGCCGTCCGAGCACGTGGAACCCTTCCGTGGCGGGGGAGGGCACCGTCCGCGGCCCCCTGCTGACGACCATGGTATGCGGCCGTCCCGGCCGGGAGGGGACAGGTCCTCACCGCGCCCCTCACCTCGGCACTTCCGCCGAACGACATGGTGGTCCCAGCGCGGTTCCGTACGATGGGCGCGTGTACCCCCATCCCTGGAACGCGCCGAGCCGCCTGCCCGCGAGCGGGAGCCGTCGTCCCAGGGGCCGCTCGTGAGTGCCGATCCGGAGGCCTACGCCTCTCCCGAGGGCTACCCCGACCCGGCCGCCGCGGCCCATCAGCCGCCGCCCCCGTCGTCGGCGGCGAAGACCCTCCTGCGCGGGGCGAGCTGGCAGACCGTGGCCCAGGTGGCGCCCCTGGCGCTGAACCTGCTCCTGACGCCGGTGGTCCTGGGCTACTTCGGGCTCGAGGCCTACGGCAAGTTCCTGCTCGTCAACAGCCTCGTGGGTGCCATGGCGACCTTCGACGGCGGCATCGGGGCGAGCGCCCAGCGCTACTTCACGCTGTATGCCGGCAAGGACGAGCGGGACCGGATCACCAGCCTGCTCGTGTCCCTGCTGGGGATCATCACCGTCGTGTCGGTCGTGGTGTTCGCCGGGCTGTGGAACGCCGCCCACCCGATCCTGGCCTTCTTCAAGACCTCCGACCGGCTGATGCCGGAGACGGCCTATCTGTTCCGCACGATGGTGGTCGTGGTCGGGGTGGCGCTCGTGCGCCAGCTGTTCGCCTGCGTGCTGTTCGCCATGCAGAAGTTCTCGGTCCCGAGCATCACCGGCCTGGTCGGTCACGCGATCTACGCCACCGGTCTGCTCCTGACGATCCACCTCGACCTGGGGCTCTACGGCGTCGCCTACACCTTCATGGTCCAGCAGGTGATGAGCACCCTGCTCATCGTCCCGAGCGCCATGCGCTTCCTGACCTTCCGCCGGTTCCGGTTCCTCACCGGGGCCGAGACGCGCGAGTTCTTCGGCTACGCCTGGAAGGCGCAGATCGCGTCGGTGCTGGAGATGGCCGGGCTGCAGGGCGACATGCTCATCGTGCAGCGCTTCGCCTCGCCGTATGCCGCGATCTTCGGCACCGGCTCGCAGTTCGCCATGCAGCTGCGGATGCTGCCCACCAACGCCGGCACCCCGATCCAGGCGACCCTCGGTCGCTGGGTGGGGGAGAACGGCGCCGAGGACACCCTGCCGAAGTTCGAGAAGATCCAGAGGCTGTGGGTGACGGTGGTGTCGGGCTGGGTGGCCGTGGGGGTGCCGGCGTGCCTGTTCGGCGTGGTGGAGTGGCTCCGGATGCCGTCGCCGCTGCCGGGTCAGGTGGCCGCGCTCGCGCTCGCGGGTCACTTCTTCCCGCTGCTGGCGCTGCCGACGATCCTGTGGGTCCTCACCCTCGGCCACCCCGAGATCGACATGCGCTACGGCTTCGTCAACGTGACGCTGAACCTCGCGCTCACCGCGGCGGTCATCGTGCCCTTCGGGGTGCTCGGCTCGGTCGCGGCGACCGTGACCGCCCAGTTCGTGTCCCTGCTCTACCTGCTGCACCAGGTGCGTCGTCACCTGCCGCTGCCGCCGCGCCCGCCGCTGATCCACGTGCCCGTGCTCGAGATGATCTTCGCCGCGTCCATCTCCTACCTGGGGGTGTATGGCGTGAGCCGCATCATCGAGATGGGCTACCTGCCCAAGGGCGGGCTCGGCCTCGTCGTCTGCGGGCTGGGGGCGGTTCCCGCCGTCCTGGCCTACGTCTGGGCGACAGTAGGGTTCCGATCCGCCATCACCATGGTCAAGCAACGGCGTGGCGGGGACGACCTGGCCGCGGCGTGACCCGTCCTGCCCGCTTCGAGCCGCACCGCCCTGCCTGCACAACCAACAGGAGCTCCCGACGTGCCCACCCACCACCGCGCCGCAGCCCTGCGCAGCGCCGCCTTCGTCCTCGTCCTGCTCTGCGCCGCGAGCTGCAGCGACGGGTCGGCGCCGCCGAGACCGACCACCACGGGCGGCACGTCGGCGCCGGGCACCACGTCCGCGCTGCCCAGCCCGCGGGTGACCCGCACCCAGATGGCCCTCGAGGGACCACAGACGCCGCTGGCCACCCCCCGGGCTGCCGACATCCCCCCGAGCCGGCTCTTCGCCCCCGACAACGTCTACCGGGTGGACCTCACCAAGGCTCCCGTGGAGCCGCGGTCCCCGGCGATGATCAAGCACCTCATCGGTCAGATCACGCCGAACTGGAACGGGGTGGCGGGCTTCAACACCGATCAGTACAACACCAGCTACTACGTCGTCGACGACAAGACCCCCCGTCAGGACGTCGCGTTCTACGACTGCCAGACCAAGAAGGAGGTCCCGTGGGGGGTCCACGACGGGCCCGGGATGTGGAAGCAGGTGCCGATCCCGGCCGGGGCCCAGCCCGCGAACGGCACCGACAAGGCCATGAGCATCTACGACCGGAGCACCGACCAGCTCTGGGAGTTCTGGATCATGGAGCCGGTCAAGAAGGGCGGCACGTCCGGCTGGCGTGCCTGCTGGGGCGGACGCATCGACAAGGTCTCCACGGCCCCGGGGTACTACGACCAGGGATTCGGCGTCCCCGCCTCGGGTCTGACCCACGTCGGGACGATGATCACCCTGGACGAGGCCCGCAAGGGGGTCATCGAGCACGCCGTGGGTCTCGTCCTGATCGAGACGGGGGACTCCAGCCGGGTGTGGTACCCCGCGAACCGCAGCGACGGCGTCTCCAAGCATCCGGACGCCATCCCCGAGGGCGCCCGGCTGAGGCTCGACCCGGCGGTGGACGTGGAGTCGCTGCCGCTGCCCCCGATGGGCAAGGCCATCGCCAAGGCCGCCCAGCGCTACGGCTTCCTGGTGGTGGACACCTCCGGGGCCGTCGCGGTCATCGGTCAGTCCGGGCAGGGTGAGCAGGCGCGCACCGGCAAGGACCCGTGGAAGCAGATCCTCGGCAGCACCATGCCCTACGACGTGCTGAAGGGCTTCCCGTGGCAGCGGATGCAGGTCGTCCAGCGCGACTACGGCAAGCCCGTCGGCTGACGCGACAGCGATGCCGCGAGGGCCGGCCTCGTGGCGGGGCCGGCCCTCGCGGCATACGCCCGTCTGCCGTGACGGGGGAGCTCAGCGCCCGCGGATCACCCGGGCCGGTGCGCCCGCGACGACCGAGTCCGCGGGGATCTCGCCGCGGACCACCGAGTTGGCCGCGATGACCACGCCGTCCCCGATGCGCGCCCCCGGCAGGATCACGCTGCCGGCCCCGATCCAGACACCGTCGCCGATGGTCACGCCGTCGCCGGTCCAGGGCTGGTCCACGACCGTCTGCCCGGGGGCGGTGCCGTGGTTGGAGCCCACGATGGTGACGTGCTGGCTGATCAGGCACTTCTTGCCGATGACGATCGGGGCGCCCGCGGCGCGGAGGTTGTTGAACTCGCCGATGTAGGTCTCCTCGCCGACGACGATCCGGGAGCCGATGAGGCCGCCCCCGTCCTCGCAGATGAGGATCGTGGGCCCGGAGACGTACACCTTCGGACCGAGCTCGACGCGCCTCGCGTCTCCTCGGAAGATCGCCCGGTGGGTCACGGAGGCGTGGGGGTTGCGGCGCCGCAGCTGCTCCTTGGGAAGCACGTCGCTGCGCACGTGGCGGAGAATGTCCTTCAGGCCCACGAGGGGCTCCTCTCGAGGTGCGGCTCGTCGGGGTGCCCCTCGTCCGCGTCGTCCAGCGCCAGGGCCTCACGGGGCCGGACGAGGACCTCGCGGGCGACGATGCCGCCGATGAGCCAGGTCAGGATGTTGGGCAGGGGGAAGGGGTTGGGGCTGGTCATCGAGGGGACGATCCAGGCGAAGAAGCTCATCAGGCTGAACAACCACCAGCCGAAGAGCTCGGGGGTCCGCCGGTCCGGGCCCCGCAGGAGCCGGGCGAAGGGACCGGCGGCGCAGCAGACGATCCACAGGGCGCCGCCGATGAAGCCGGTCTCCACCGCGCGGGACATGAAGACGTTGTGGATCTCGATGGTGACGGTCGTGACCGGGTAGTCCGGCGACTGCCGCACCCACTCCACGCCGTGATCGATGAAGGTGGACCACCCGGTGCCCCAGAAGGGGTGCTGCTCGAGGGCCCGCCACCCGGCCTCGTAGGTGTTCGCCCGGTCGTAGAGCGAGCGCGAGGTGGTCGCGCGGGAGGTCACCAGCGCGTTGAGGGCGGGTATGGCGAGGATGGCCGCGCCCAGGAGCACGGCGGCGGTGATGGCGGAGGGGATGAGCCAACGACGCAGTCGCGGGACGAACAGGCAGACGGACACCAGCCCGAGGATGCACGCCAGCCACGCGGACCGGGTCAGCGTCAGCATGACCCCGGCGAGACAGATGGGTATGGCGAGCACCGCGAGCCGACGCCACCACCCGCGGAACCGGTAGACCGCGAGCCCGGCCGCGTAGACGCAGAGGTTGAGCGTGAAGCCGTTGGCCTCGGCGGTGAGGAAGGGGCCGACGGCGCGGTTGTCGCCGGCCACCAGCGGGTTGGTCTCCACGAAGGTCATGATGTAGCGCGGGTAGACCAGGCTGTGCGGGCCGAGGATGGTGAAGACGGCGTTGGTGCCGAGGTAGAGGCCGATGAGCACCAGCAGCTTGAGGACCAGGTCCCGTCGCCGCGGGGTCGCGAAGACCAGGGCCCCGACCGGGAACATCACGAAGGGCACCACGATGCGGTCGAGCAGACCGTAGAGCCCTTCCGGGGTGGTGAGGGTGTCCGCCGTGAGCGCCGACCACATCGTCCACAGGACCGTGGCGATCATCCACCAGTAGACCGACCGCCAGCGCAGCCGCTCCCGGAAGGGGTCCAGGATCACCAGGACCAGGGCCAGCAGCAGCAGCCCCCGGTCCAGGGGGGCAGGGATGCCCAGCTCGCCCCACACGCCGGAGAACATGTTGGTGGCGAGGTAGGCCAGCATCACCCAGACGAAGGCCGGGATCCGCTCCTTGCCATGGACGGTGACGTCGGTGTCCTCCGGAGCGGTGACCGCGGTGGCGGTCACTCGTCCTCGCTCCAGGGGGCGTCTGCGACCGCGTCGTCACGGGACGAGCCGGCCCCGCGGCGTCGCGCCAGGGAGACCGGGCGGGCGCTGCGACGGGTATCGACGGTGCGGGTGCTGCCGGTGTCGTGCTGGCGCGCCTCGGGCGAGTGGCCCTCGACGCGGCCGTCGACGGGACGGACCTCGGCCGTCCGGGGCCCGGAGGGGCGGCTCTCGACCCCGCGCTTCTCGGGCGTCGGGCGGGCGGCCACCTGGACCGAGCCGCGGCGACGGCGCTCGAGGAGCATGGCGCCGGCGAGGGCGAGACCGAGGCCGAGGGCGAGACCGACGAGGGCGCCGCGCTGCTGGTTGGACGCCTTGGTGGAGGCGGACATCTGGGCCGGGGCGACGACGCGCAGGTCGGCTGCGGTGGAGCCCTGGGAGACCTGCGAGCGGTACTTCTCGGAGAGCGCGTCCATCTGGGCCTGCAGCACGGCGGAGCGGGCAGCCGCGTCGCCGGAGACCTTCTGGAGCCGCTCGACCGCCTCCTGGGGCTTCTTGGCCCCGATGGCGCTCTGGACGGCGCTGTTGGCGGCGTCCGAGTCGGCCTTGGCCTGGCCCCACTTGGCGGCCGCCGCGTCCAGCTCCTTCAGCGTCGCCTCGGGGTCGCTGTCGCCCCGCTTGCCGTTGACGGCGGCCACGAGATCCTTGGCGGTCTTGTCGGCCGCCGCGACGACCTCGGCCTTGTCGGGGCCCTTGGCCTCGACCCGCACGACGTTGGACTCCGGGATCGGCGACGCCGCGATGACGACGTCGCTCTGGGTCGTGCCTTGCGACTCCACGCCGCGGTTGTTGACCCACCGGGCGTAGTTGTCGGCCAGCTGCTGGGAGGCCAGCGGGAAGCCGGCGATCGCACCGGCGCTCAGGCTGCCGCTGCCCACCGCCACCCGGGACTCGGCGGTGTACTCCACCGGGCGGGTGCCGCCCACGACGAACCCCACCAGGGCCAGGAGCAACGGCAGCGCGAGGGCGAGCCACCAGTTGCGGGCGAGAGCCTGCAGCGGAGAGGCAGGGGGGTTCTTGACGGTCACGGTGCTCCTTGGATCGAACAGGCCTTACGAAGAGTTTGCCTCACGGATCGAGGTGTTCGCTCCGTGTTGGGCAGGAGTCACCGGCCCCGACGGCGTCTCCACCGGGGCTGGTGCCGCCCGCTCAGACGGTGCGTCCGGCGACGTAGGCCGAGCGCCTGGAGGCGGCGATCCGCTGCCCCACCCGGACGGGCGGGGCAGCCATCATCAGCGCCCGGAGCCCGGCGGCGGAGGGCTTGGCCTGCAGCGACAGCACGGCGTGGTGGCAGGCCTGGGTCCGGTCCCCCACGAGGAGGTACTCCCGGGACAGCCGCTCGTGGTCGCGGCACAGGACCAGGTCGTAGGTCGGCGAGCTCGGGTGGCGGCCGCTGCTGCGGGCCTCGCGCAGCACCCGCTGACCTGCCTCGAGGTTGGGGATGACGTTCTTGACCGAGTCGTTGGCCCCGTGGATCCGGTAGTGGGTCACCGGCTCGGGGTCGAAGTAGGCGGTCGCCCCGTCCTGGACGGACTCCAGCACGAGGTGGAGGTCGTAGGCGGTGTCGGCCCAGGCGGGGACGGCGTCCCAGTCGATCGCCGAGCGGCGCAGCACGCTCGCGGCCAGGCACACCGACCCTCGGATCGCCAGCTCGCTGGCGGGCGTGTGGTAGCCCGCGGCCAGGCCGACCCTGGCGGTGTCCACGCGCAGCTGGGCGGTCTGCTCCTGCAGGACCCTGCCCGCGAGGTCGACGAGGATCATCTCGCCGAAGGCGACGTTGGCGTCGGGTCGACGCTCGAGCGCCCCGACCAGTCGCTCCAGGGCGTCGGGCAGGAGGGCGTCGTCGTCGTCCAGCTTGACGACGTAGGTGCCCCGGGCCCGCCGGAAGCCGTCGAGGGCGTTGCCGATCATCCCCAGGTTGGTGGGGCGCGGGACGTAGTGGATGCGGTCGTCGGCGAAGGACGCCACCACCTCGCGGGTGGCGTCCTCGGCGGCGTTGTCGCAGACCAGGATCTCCAGGTCGGTCAGGGTCTGCCCGGTCGCGGAGGCCAGGGCCTCGCGGAGCAGGTGGGGCCGGCGGAAGGTCGGGACCACCACCGAGACGAGCGGTGGTCGGTGGTCCTGCTCCGGTGCGGCGGTGGTGCGGTCGGTCGTGGCCATCGGTGTCCCCCCAGGAGTCGGTCGAACGATGCTCCCCCGGCTCCGTCGGTCGGAGATCGGGGCGCGTGCTGTCGACGCGGTGCCGGTCCGGGCCCGAGGCCCCCGCCTCGGTGCGTCCCGGGCGGTATGTCGACGCGCTGCTCCTCGACCCTGCTCCACCGCCCGCGACCCGTCGTCCGAACCACGTCAAGATTACCGAGCGCCCCAGGTCAGAGGGCTGAGCGATGGCAGAACCCACCCGATTCCCCGACTCTCGCATCAGAGAGTGATCGGTGGTGACTGGGCGTGTGTCGGGGAGGGGGACGAAGGGGGCGAAGCTCTCCCTCGGGGAGCCCGCCTGCGACGCGAGGTGCGGGGGACACAGGTGGTCGTCGGCGCCGAGTCGTGCTTGTAGCATGGCAGGCACCACCCCCGAGCACCGAGGAGCCACCCGTGCCACTCCAGGTCCAACTCGTCGCCGCGGACCGCTCCGTCTGGCAGGGCGAGGCATCGGCCGTCACCGCCCGCACGACCGAGGGGGAGCTCGGCATCCTTCCGGGGCACGCGCCGCTGCTGGGTGTGGTCGTCGCCGGTCCCGTGGCCATCACCTCCGGCGAGGGTCGGCAGGTCTGGACGGTGGACTCCGGATTCCTCTCCGTCCAGGACGACCAGGTCACCCTGCTCGCGGAGCAGGTCTCCCAGCCCACGACCGACAGCCGCCGCTGAGCCGAGGCGAGCGATGGACGACGGGCTGGCGATCACCGAGGTGGTCGCCGGGAGCCTGGTCGCCCTCGTCCTGATCTGCCTGGGCCTGCACGTCCTGCGGCGGCAGCTGATCGCCGGGGAGTGCCGATGTTCGTCTGTGCGTTCCGCACGGGCCGGCGGCGGTGGCGCTACGGCCTCGGCCGGTTCGACACCCATGCCCTCCTCGTCTACCCGCTCACGGGAGCGACCCTGCGCCCGGCGCTGCGACTGCAGCGCCGGGCGCTGTCGTTGGAGGGGGCACGTCGCGACGGACTCGACGACCTGTCCATCACGCTGGACGAGCCGGTGCTGGTCGACCTGTGCGCGGACGGGCAGCAGGTGGAGCTGGTGGTTCCCCTGTCCACCGCCACGGCGATGCGCTCCTGGCACGAGGCCACCTCACCGGGACCGCCGCCGAGGGCGGTCTAGGCCGAGCAGTCCTCGTGGCTCGCGGCCGCGAGGGCGGGGTTCTGCGCCACAGGTCCACCACGGTGGCGCGGACGGTGACCGGAGCCCCCGGTCGCGTCGGTGTCCGTGGTGGACGTGGCCTCGCGCCGACAGATGGAGCCGGCCTCCTCGGCGACCCGCACCGTGCGCGGTGGTGGACCGGCCCCCGTCAGCACGAGGTCGTCCTCGCCGGCGCGGTGCGCCTCGGCGTCGGCGGTCCGGAAGGGGCTGGTGGCGCCCCCCACGCGCGGAACCGTGGCCACGGGTGTCGCCGGGTCCACCGCGTCTCCGTGGCCCGCTCCTCCCGCTGACCGGTCCGGCGACGTGGCCCCGGCAGGTGCCTAGTCGGAGGTCTCGCGCCCACCGCCGGGCTGCCACAGCACGTCCCCGTCGGCGTCCACGTTGGCCACCCGGGCCAGGATGAAGAGCAGGTCCGAGAGCCGGTTGAGGTACTTCGCGGTGAGGACGTTGATGCCCCCCTCGCCGCGCTCCGCGCCCCCGGCGGCCGGCTGGTCGCCATACACCTGGATGGCTGCCCAGGTGCTGCGCTCCGCACGGCGCACGACGGTGCAGGCCAGGTGCAGGTAGGCCGAGCCGGGCGTCCCGCCCGGCAGGATGAACGAGCGGAGCTTGTCCAGCTCCTCGTTGTAGCGGTCGCAGTCGGCCTCGAGCTCGTCGATCCACGCGGCCTGGACCCGCAGCGGGGGGAAGTCCGGCTTCTCGGCGGGGTCGCGCAGCGGGTTGCACAGGTCGGCACCGACGTCGAAGAGGTCGTTCTGCACCCGGGTGAGGGTGTCGCGGACGTCCTGGCGCAGGCCGCCGGCCGCGACGGCGACCCCGAGGGCGGCGTTGGCCTCGTTGGTGTCGGCATAGGCCTGCAGGCGTGGGTCGGTCTTGCTCGTCCTGCTGAAGTCGCCCAGGTGCGTGCTGCCGTCGTCACCGGTGCGGGTGTAGATGCGCGTGAGGTTGACCATGTCCGCATGGTCCCACGCGTCGTGGGGAGCCAGTCGGGGCAGACCTGACCCAATGCCGGAAATTCTTCACCCGACGTGGTCGAATGTTCCCACGAGTAGCGACGACCGTGGCGGTGCAGCCCGGCAGCATGGCGGGAGGCTCGATGAGGACCCAGCAGACGACCACCGTCGAGGTCGTCGCGCCCGGCCAGGAGCTGCGGGTGCAGGGCCGGCTCGACGCGAGCACCGACCACGCGCTGCGCGAGGAGATCCACCGCGCCATCGTGCTGGGGACGGGCGAGCTCCTCGTCGACCTCGCGCAGGCCGAGCTCTACGACGCCACCGCGCTCGCCCTGATCGCCGGCGCGCACCACCGGGCCCAGCGGGCCGGGCGCACCCTGGTCGTCGTGGACCCCTCGCCGCGGTTCGAGCGGGTCGTCGCGGCGATGCGCCTGGGCAAGGTGCTGCAGCGGCGGACCTCCTCCTGAGCGCCGATCCGCGTGTGTGGAGCGTCACCTGTGGTCACTTCCACGGACCGGTCGCGGGGCCAGGGACCCGCCGGTAGTTTGCGATCATGGCTGACCAGACGGCTGACCCGACCGACCTGACGACCCCGCGCCCCAAGGACCGTCCCTGGGTGATGCGCACCTACGCCGGCCACAGCTCCGCCGCGGCCAGCAACGCGCTCTACCGCACCAACCTCGCCAAGGGCCAGACGGGGCTGTCCGTGGCCTTCGACCTGCCGACGCAGACGGGGCACGACCCGGACCACGCGCTCTCGCGCGGCGAGGTGGGCAAGGTCGGCGTGCCGGTCAGCCACGTCGGCGACATGCGGGCGCTCTTCGACCAGATCCCGCTGGCGGAGATGAACACCTCGATGACCATCAACGCGACGGCGATGTGGCTGCTCGCGCTCTACGAGACCGTGGCCGAGGAGCAGGCCCTGGCGGCCGGCGAGGACGTCGCCCAGGCCCGGCACCGCCTCGCGGGGACCACGCAGAACGACATCATCAAGGAGTACCTCAGCCGCGGGACCCACGTCTTCGGCCCCGGTCCCTCGCTGCGCCTGATCACCGACATGATCAGCTACACCGTCACCGAGATCCCGCGCTGGAATCCCATCAACATCTGCAGCTATCACCTGCAGGAGGCCGGGGCGACCCCGGTGCAGGAGCTCGCCTACTCCCTCTCCACCGCCGTGGCCGTGCTCGACGCCGTGGTCGAGGCGGGCCAGGTGCCCCGCGAGCGGATCGGCGAGGTCGTCGGCCGGATCTCCTTCTTCGTCAACGCCGGGGTGCGCTTCGTCGAGGAGATGTGCAAGATGCGCGCCTTCGTCCAGCTGTGGGACGAGATCACGCGCGTGCGGTATGGCGTGCAGGACGCCAAGCAGCGTCGCTTCCGCTACGGCGTGCAGGTCAACTCGCTCGGCCTGACCGAGGCGCAGCCGGAGAACAACGTCCAGCGCATCGTCCTGGAGATGCTGGCGGTCACCTTGTCCAAGGACGCCCGCGCCCGGGCCGTCCAGCTGCCGGCCTGGAACGAGGCCCTCGGCCTGCCGCGCCCCTGGGACCAGCAGTGGTCCTTGCGCATCCAGCAGGTCCTCGCCTTCGAGTCCGACCTGCTGGAGTACGACGACATCTTCTCGGGCTCGACCGTCATCGAGGCCAAGGTCGAGCAGCTGGTCGCGGACGCCAAGGCCGAGATACGCCGCGTCGAGGAGCTGGGCGGGGTGGTGGAGGCCGTGGAGTCCGGCTATCTCAAGTCGGCCCTCGTGGACGCCCACGCGGCGCGTCGGCGCCGGATCGAGGCGGGCGTGGACAAGGTCGTGGGGGTCAACTGCTTCCAGGCGACCGAGCCCAGCCCGCTCACCGCCGACCTGGACACCGCGATCCACGTGGCCGACCCCGACGTCGAGGAGCGGGCCGTGGCCGCGGTGCGCCGCTGGCGCGAGGAGCGGGACGCCGACGCGACCCGCCGCGAGGCCGCCGAGGCCGCGCTGGCGCAGCTGCGCGCCGACGCCGCCGGCACGGCCAACCTGGTCCCCGCCTCCCTCGCCTGCGCCCGCGCCGGGGTCACGACGGGGGAGTGGACGGACGCGCTGCGCGAGGTCTTCGGGGAGTACCGCGCCCACACCGGGGTGTCGGGGGCCAGCGGCGGGTCGGCCCCCCGCGAGCTCGACCTGCCCTCCGCCGCCGACGGCGACGCCCCGATCCACCGGGTGCGGGCCGCGGTGCGCCGCACCGGCGAGGACCTCGGGACCCACCTGCGCTTCCTGGTCGGCAAGCCCGGCCTCGACGGGCACTCCAACGGCGCCGAGCAGGTGGCCGTCCGGGCGCGCGACGCCGGTTTCGAGGTGGTCTACCAGGGCATCCGGCTCACGCCCGAGCAGATCGTGGCCGCCGCCGTCGCCGAGGACGTCCACGTCGTGGGGCTGTCCATCCTGTCCGGCTCGCACATGGCGCTCGTGCCCGACGTCCTGGACGGGCTGCGCGCCGCGGGCGTCACGGACGTACCGGTCGTGGTGGGCGGCATCATCCCCGAGGCCGACGCACGCGGGCTCACCGAGCTCGGGGTGGCCGCGGTGTTCACGCCCAAGGACTTCGGCCTCGACGAGATCATGGGCCAGGTGGTGGCGGTGATCCGGTCCGCCCGCGGGCTCGATCCTCTCGACGCCTAGTCAGGCGACGCAGCGGGCCGCCCTCGACACCGTGGAGGGTGGCCCGCTGCGTCCTGGTGGTCGCGTCGTCGAGGGCGGGGTCGCGCGCCGACGGGCGGGTGACCCCCCGGGTCTCGGCATACGCCTCAGAAGAGGAGGAACTCCGACCGGTCGATGCCCTTGAGCTCCTCGTAGTCGAGGGTGACGCAGCGGATGCCGCGGTCGGTGGCGAGGGTCCGGGCCTGCGGCTTGATCTGCTGGGCGGCGAAGATGCCCGTGACCGGTGCCAGCGCCGGGTCCCGGTTGAGCAGCTCGAGATAGCGCGTGAGCTGCTCGACCCCGTCGATCTCGCCCCGGCGCTTGATCTCGACGGCCACGTGCGCGCCGGTCTCGTCGCGGCACAGGATGTCGACGGGGCCGATCGCCGTCATGTACTCCCGCCGCACCATGCTCCAGCCCTCGCCGAGGGTGTGGATGTGCTCGGCGAGCAGCCGCTGCAGGTGGGCCTCGACGCCGTCCTTGACCAGGCCCGGATCCACCCCGAGGTCGTGGGCGGAGTCGTGGAGGATCTCGTGGATCGCGATCCGGAGCGCGTCGCCCGACTTGGCGTTGCGGACGACCCAGACGGCCACGGCCCCCTCCTCGGTCTCCGCCTCCTCGGGAGCGACCTCGGCCAGCACGCACGGTGGAGACATCCAGTTGAGCGGCTTGTAGGACCCGCCGTCGGAGTGGATGAGCACCGAGCCGTCGCCCTTGACCATGAGCAGGCGGGTGGCGAGCGGGAGGTGGGCGGTGAGGCGGCCCTCGTAGTCGACGGAGCAGCGGGCTATGACGAGACGCACGCGGAGCACCCTAGCCCGCGACCGGCGGCGTGATCGTCACCACACGACGGTCACGCCCGCAGGAGACCACTACCGAGCAGTAGTTTTGTGACCAAGCCCGCAGTCCGACAGTCTTGCTGGCGTTCCCGCACACCGCAAAGACTCTCAGCATGGAGCGCACCGTGGACAGCATCGGAGTGGTTGGGCTCGGCACCATGGGTGCCGGCATCGTCGAGGTCTGTGCCAAGCACGGGCTACAGGTCGTCGCCGTCGACATGGACGAGGCGGCCGTCACCCGCGGCCGGGGTCACGTGGAGCGGTCCACCGGTCGGGCGGTGGAGCGCGGCAAGATGGCCGCCGACGAGCAGCAGGCGCTGCTCGGGCGGATCACCTTCGCGGCGGAGCTCGAGGCGGTCGCCGGGTGCGACCTGGTCGTCGAGGCCGTCCCGGAGGTGCTGGACATCAAGCGGGAGCTCTTCCGCCGCCTGGACCAGGTCGTGCGCCCCGAGTGCATCCTCGCGACCAACACCTCCAGCCTGTCCGTCACCGAGCTCTCCGTGGCCACCAGCCACCCCGAGCGGGTGGTGGGCCTGCACTTCTTCAACCCCGCCCCCGTCCAGAAGCTCGTCGAGATCATCTCGACGGTCGTCACCGACCCCGACATCGTCACCGCGGCCCGCGAGCTCGCCGAGCGTCTGGGCAAGACCCCGGTCGTGGTGGGGGACAAGGCCGGCTTCATCGGCAACTACCTGCTCTTCGGCTACCTCAACCACGCGATCAGCATGTACGAGTCGCGCTACGCGACCCGGGAGGACCTCGACGCGGCGATGCAGCACGGCTGCGGCTACCCGATGGGTCCGCTGGCGCTGCTCGACCTGATCGGTCTGGACACGGCATACCAGGTGCTGGACACCATGTATCGCGAGGGCCGGGATAAGCTGCACGCCCCCAGCCCGATCCTCAAGCAGATGGTCACCGCGGGCCTGCTCGGCCGCAAGACCGGACGCGGCTTCTACACCTACCAGGCCCCCGGCTCCGGCACGATCGTCCCCGACGCCCAGACCCCCTCGCCCGAGGCGAGCACGGCGCCGACCCGCGAGGTCCGGACCGTCGGCGTCGTCGGCACCGGCACCATGGCCTCCGGCATCGTCGAGGTCTTCGCCAAGGCGGGCTACCCGGTCACCGTCGTGGGTCGCGGCCAGGACAAGATCACCGGCCTCACGGCTGCGATCACCGCGAGCCTGGACCGGGCCGTCAGCAAGGGCAAGGTCACCGAGGAGGCCAAGGCCGCCGCGCTCGGCCTGGTCACCGGTGCCACCGACGTCTCGGCGCTCGCGGACGCGGACCTCGTCGTCGAGGCCATCGCCGAGGACGTCGACGTCAAGACCGACATGTTCCGGCGCCTGGACGAGGTGTGCAAGGACGGCGCCGTCCTGGCCACCACGACCAGCTCCCTGCCGGTGATCCAGGTCGCGGCCGCCACCCGGCGACCCGCCGACGTGATCGGCATGCACTTCTTCAACCCCGCCCAGGTCATGAGGCTCGTCGAGGTCGTCTCCACCGTCTCCACCGCGGCCGACGTCCAGGAGACCGTCGTCCGCCTGTGCGCCGGGCTCGGCAAGGTGCCGGTCCGCTGCGGCGACCGGGCCGGCTTCATCGTCAACGCCCTGCTGTTCCCCTACCTCAACGACGCGGTCAAGATGCTGGAGGCGCACTACGCCACCGCCGACGACATCGACACCGCGATGAAGAACGGCTGCGCGCTGCCCATGGGACCCTTCGAGCTGCTCGACGTGGTGGGGCTCGACGTGTCCTACGCCATCCAGAGGCAGCTCTACCTCGAGTTCCGCGACCGCGGGTTCGCCCCCGCGCCGCTGCTGGAGCACATGGTCACGGCGGGCTACCTCGGTCGCAAGACCAGGCGCGGCTTCCGCTCCTACTGACCGGCCGTCCGCCACCCACCCGGTCAGGAGGCGTGGAGGGGACCGTGCTGGGCTGAGGTCGTGATCCCGACGACCCTCCAGATCCGCCGTTCCCTCCTCCCCGCCCTCGCCCTCGGTGTGCTTCCCGCTGCCCCCTCCTGGGCCGCGCCCACCCCGGACCCGGCACCCGTCGCCGCGACCCCCGCCGTCGCCGCCTCCGCCCGGCCGCTCGGGCCGGAGGAGGACCCGGGGGCCGTGGCCATCCCTGCGCTCGACGTGGCCGCCGAGACCTCCTGGGCACCCCGGCGGATCCACGCCGCCTGGCCGTCCGTCCCGGCCGCCACGGCACTCGACACGGAGCTGCAGACCCAGGTGCGGCGACGGATCGCCCAGGTCCCGCCCACCAGGCAACGGACCGACTCCGAGCTGACCACCACCTGGTCCGTGGTGGCGGACCACGGCGGCGTCCTCGGCGTCCGGCTGCGCACCGAGCAGACGAGCGGGACCCACACCGAGCGCGACAGCACGACGGTCTACGGCACGCGGGACGGGCGGGAGGTATGGCGCGGTCCCGACCTGATTACCCCCCAGGCTCGGAGTCGGGTGGCCGCTGCCGTGCACCACGCGGTGGGGCGTGATCACCGCACCGCGTCGGCGCGGACCGGTGGGACGGACCGGGTCCTGGACGACCTCGGCTTCACCCGCCAGGGCGGGCTGCAGCTCGTCGTCCCGGCGCCGCAGGGTCGCACCGGGACGACCCGACAGGTGCTCGTCACCCTCGACCGGCCCACGAGCGATCGCCTGCTGTCACCGGCCGGTCACCGGGTCCGCGACGCCGTCGTGCGCTCGACCCCGGCATCCGCCGCCGCCGACCGACCCGTGGCCGCGCAGGCCCCCGCAGCCAGGCCCCCGGTCGACTGCCGCAAGGTCCGGTGCCTCGCCCTCACCTTCGACGACGGACCGGGCAAGCACACCGCCGCGATCCTGGACACGCTGGCCGCCCACAAGGCGCGGGCGACCTTCTTCACCTTGGGCCCCGCGGTCAAGGCCGCGCCGCAGACCATGCGTCGCATGCGTCAGCTCGGCATGGCCGTCGGCAACCACACCTGGACCCACCGTCAGCTGACCCGGTTGCCCGCCCAGACCGTGACCCAGGAGATCACCCGCACGACGAACGCCATCCGGTCCGCGACCGGGGCCGCCCCCGTCGCGGTCCGACCGCCCTATGGCGCCTTCGACCGGCGCACCCCCCACGCCGGCCTCCCCTTCGTCCTGTGGGACGTGGACACCGAGGACTGGAAGAACCGCAACGCCGCGGTGACCACCCGCCGCGCGCTCGCGGGCGCCCGCCGCGGCTCCATCGTCCTGATGCACGACATCCACCCGAGCACCGCGCAGGCGTTGCCGGGCATCGTCAAGACCCTGCAGCGCCAGGGCTACGTCCTGGTCACCGTGCCCGAGCTGCTCGGCCGGATGGACCCCACCAAGGCCTACTACTCCGGTCCCCGCCGGTGAGGCGGGCCGGGGACAGCGCCCGGCAGCGGCCTCCCGCGTCGGTCGGTTTGCGACAATGACCTCATGCCCCGCGCGAACCGACGCTCCGACCAGCACGTACCGCTGGCGGTCGGACGGCTCGCCGGCATGGAGCGGCGCGAGGAGCACCCCGACGGGGCGTGGATGGTGCGCGCCGTGCGGGGAGCGGCCACCGGCAAGGTCTACCGCTGCCCCGGCTGCCAGCAGGAGCTGCACGACTCCCTCCCGCACGTGGTGGCCTGGCCGGCGGAGGGGCTGCGCGGCCTGCCCGACCGGCGCCACTGGCACAGCGGGTGCTGGACCGCGCGCGACCACCGGCACCTGCCGGGGCGACGACGCTGACGCCCCGGCCCCGGACGGGCGGCGCTGACGCCGTCCTGCGGCATACGACCTGATCATCACCACCGACGAGGAACCCATGGCTGAGCACAAGATCCGCGCCAACACGATCCTGCCCGCGCGGCGGGAGGAGATCGAGCTGCACACCGCTGACGGGCTCACCCTCGTCGGCGAGCTCGCCCTGCCCCTCGAGCGGGACCCGGTCGCGACGCTGGTGACGCTGCACCCGCTGCCCACGCACGGCGGCTTCATGGACAGCCATGTCTACAAGAAGGCGTCCTACCGGCTGCCGGCGCTCGCGGACATCGCCGTGCTGCGGTTCAACACGCGGGGGACGAGCTCGCCGCGTGGCACGTCCCAGGGGTCCTTCGACAACGCCGACGGGGAGCGCTTCGACGTCGCAGCGGCGATCGAGTATGCCGAGCTGCGCCAGAGCCCGGTGCTCCCGCACCGGTGGCTGGTCGGGTGGTCCTTCGGCACCGACCTGACGCTGATGTACGGCCTGGAGCCGGCGATCGAGGGGGCTGTCCTGCTGTCCCCCCCGCTGCGGTGGACCCAGCCCGAGCACCTGCGCGAGTGGGCCGTGGACGGGCGACCGCTGGTGGCGCTGGTGCCCGAGCACGACGACTACCTGCAGCCGGAGGAGGCGCGGGAGAGGTTCGCGCTGGTCCCGCAGGCCGAGGTCGTCGGGATCGACGGGTGCAAGCACCTGTGGGTGGGGGAGACCTACGTGCGACGGGCGTTGGACGAGATCGTGGCCCGGGTGCGGCCGGGCTTCGGCCCGTTGCCGACGACCTATGCCGGCGAGGTGGCTGAGGGGTCCTGATCGGAGCCTCGCGGGTCGTGGTCGGTCGTCTGCCTGCGACGACGGGTGCCACGGGCCGGCGCGTGCCACCCGGGCACACCCCGCCCGCGTCACGGGATCCCGAGCGCCTCGTAGGCCTCGGGCGTGAATCCTCGGGCCTGGTGCGCCCGCAGGAGCTCGTGGGCTCGCTCCTCGGATCCCACGAGCGGGGAGAGGACGGCGACGACGTCCTCCAACGAGACCGGTCCGGCGCCGCAGGCCTCGGCCAGGGCGGGAAACCGGTCGACAAGGCCCCTCCGGGGACACCGTCCAGCGGGTCGCCGGACGCCCGGCCGAGGAGGGCAGCCAGGACGAGGGCGATGGCGGTCCTGCGCTCGCCGCCGATCTGGTTCCTGGCCATGAACTCCTCGACAGGCTCCTGCCCGCTATAGGCGGCGCTCAGGGTCAGAGCTATCACGATGTCCTGCAGCTCCGACACTCTTCGGCTGAGGTCCTCGACGCTCTCCACGAGGGAGACGCTACTGGTCTGACCGACGCAGACGTCGTCCCGACGCACCGAGCCGGAACGTCTTGAGGCAGGTCACAGACCGGGATCTCGACGGCCGTGGTGAGCCGCGACCGCCGCGCCGGCGGCACGAGCAGGACGGGGCCCGGGTCGCGGGCAGCGACCCGGGCCCCGGTGAAGGCGGCGCGGGGTCAGACGTGACGGAAGCGGTTGATCTCGGTCAGCAGCTCGTCGCGCAGCTGCGGGTTGCTGACGCCGAGGCCCTCCTCGGGGGCCAGCGTGAGGACGCCGACCTTGCCCTGGTGGGCGTTGCGGTGGACGTCGAGGGCGGCCTGGCCCACGTCCTCCAGCGCATAGGTCACGGACAGCGTGGGGTGGATCAGACCGCGACGGATCAGCGAGTTGGCCTCCCACGCCTCGCGGTAGTTCGCGAAGTGCGAGCCGATGATCGACTTGAGGTTCATCCACAGGTAGCGGTTGTCGAACTCGTGCATGTAGCCCGAGGTCGAGGCGCAGGTGACGATGGTGCCGCCCTTGCGGGTGACGTAGACCGAGGCGCCGAAGGTCTCCCGACCGGGGTGCTCGAACACGATGTCCGGGTCGTGACCGTGGGTGAGCTCGCGGATCCTGGCCCCGAGGCGCTTCCACTCCTGGGGGTCCTGGGTGCGCTCGTCCTTCCAGAAGCGGTAACCCTCGGCGTTGCGGTCGATGACGAGCTCGGCGCCCATCTTGCGGCAGATCTCGGCCTTCTCCGGGGAGGAGACGACGCAGATCGGGGTGGCCCCGCCGGCGAGCGCCATCTGGGTGGCGTAGGAGCCGAGGCCACCGGACGCACCCCAGACGAGGACCCGGTCGCCGAGCTTCATGCCGGCGCCGTTGCGGGAGATGAGCTGGCGGTATGCCGTGGAGTTGACCAGGCCGGGGGAGGCGGCCTCCTCCCAGGTGAGGTGCCCGGCCTTGGGCATCAGCTGGTTGGCCTTGACGATGGCGAGCTCGGCCAGGCCGCCGAAGTTGGTCTCGAAGCCCCAGATCCGCTGCTCCGGGTCGAGCATCGTGTCGTCGTGCCCGTCGTGGTGCTCCAGCTCGACGGACAGGCAGTGGGCGACGACCTCGGCGCCGGGCTTCCAGATGTGGACGCCGGGGCCGGTGCGCAGGACCACGCCCGCGAGGTCCGAGCCCACCACGTGATAAGGCAGGTCGTGGCGCTTGGCGGCGGTCGAGGTGCGGCCGTAGCGCTCCAGGAAGCCGAACGTCGGGACGGGCTCGAAGATCGAGGTCCACACCGTGTTGTAGTTGATCGAGCTGGCCATGACGGCGACGAGGGCCTCGCCGGGGGCGAGCTCGGGCAGCGGCACCTCGTCCAGGTGCAGGCTCTCGCGGGGGTCCTTGTCACGGCTGGCGCGACCCTCGAACATCCCGACCTCGTCCTTGTGGACGGTCACCGCGCGATAGGACTCGGGCAGGTCCAGGCCGGCGTAGGTCTCGTCGGTGCGGTCGCCGCTCATGATGGCGTCGCGGATGGCGATCATGCGGTCGTTCGTCATCTCTGGCTCCTTGGCAGGGCACCACCGTGTGCCTGTCTCGTCGACGTTACTGGCGCGTCGGGAGGGCTGCCAG
Organism: Arsenicicoccus dermatophilus; assembly: GCF_022568795.1. NCBI lineage: Bacteria > Bacillati > Actinomycetota > Actinomycetes > Micrococcales > Intrasporangiaceae > Arsenicicoccus > Arsenicicoccus dermatophilus. Next base: position 1,022,762 of record NZ_JAKZHU010000001.1, read on the forward strand.
GGGATGAGAGCCCCTTCACACCGGTGACGTCCGTCACGGGATGCCTACGATGGGTGGATGAAGCGTGCGGGGCCAGGGCGGGGGTCTGGTGACGGGGGAGACCGCCAGGGGGCGGCCCCTGACCCCGGCATACCTCGGCGAACCATCCTGGTCGGCTCGGCGCTGTGCGCCCTGTCCGGGCTCGGGCTGACGGTGGTGCAGGACGGGCGGCTCGAGCTGGCCTGTGGCGGCCCGACGACGTCCCCGCAGGCGCGGCGGGCGGCAGACCCCCGATGCATCAACGCCGTTCGCACCTCCCGCCCGTGGGTGGCGCTGACCTTCGACGACGGGCCGGACCCGGCATACACCCCCGCGGTGCTCGACCTGCTGCGGCGGTACGACGCCCACGCGACGTTCTTCCTCGTGGGGGCCAACGCCGCGGCCCACCCCCACCTCGCCGCCCGGATCCGCCGCGAGGGGCACCTCGTCGCCAACCACACGCACGACCATCCGGACCTGACCGCGGTCCCGGCGCCGGAGGCGGGGGACCAGATCCGGCGGGGGCGAGCCGCGGTGACGGCCGCGACCAGATCCGGCGGGGGCGAGCCGTGGCTGCTGCGACCGCCCGTCGGGCGCACCAGCCGGGCCGTCACGGGGCAGGCGCGCGCGGCGGGGGAGCGACAGGTCTTCTGGACCGACTGCCTGGAGGCCAACCTGCACGACGGCGTCGCGGCCGGGGGCCGTGCGCTGGGGGAGGACCTGGCGCCGGGCGCGGTGGTCCTCGCCCACGACGGCGGACACGTCGCCGGGCGATGGGCCCAGACCTACGACCGCAGCGCGACGGTGGAGGCGCTGCCCCACCTGCTGGCGTCGCTTCGCGCCCGGGGGCTGACCTCGGTGACGGTGGCGGACCTCGCGGCGTCCGGCACGGTCCGCTAGCCCGTCACGCGACGGAGCGCCCGCCCCCGGTCAGGGACGAGCGCTCCGCCATACGTGCTGGAGGCAGGACCTCAGTGCATGCCGCCCGGCGCGGGCTCGACCAGCTCGACGAGAACCCCACCGGCGTCCTTGGGGTGGATGAAGTTGATGCGGGAACCGGCGGTGCCGCGCTTGGGCTCGGGGTAGAGCAGGCGCAGGCCGCGCTCCTTGAGCGTGGCGCACACGGCGTCGATGGACTCGACGCGGTAGGCCATCTGCTGCATGCCGACGCCGCTCTTGTCGATGAACTTCGCGATGGTGCTCTGCTCGTTGAGGGGAGCGAGGAGCTGGATGTGGGAGGTCGAGTCGCCGACCGCCATCATCGCCTCGGCGACGCCCTGCTCCTCGTTGACCTCGCGGTGGGCCATCTTCATGCCGTACTTGGTCTCGTAGAACTCGATGGCCTCGTCGAGGTCACGGACGGCGATGCCGACGTGGTCGATGTGCGTGAACAGTCCCTGCAGGTCGTTGTCAGCCATGCCCTCAGCCTAGGACCCCCGCGCCGGCGCGCCCCAGCCGGGGTCGGTCGCGAGGGGCCTATGACGAGAGTCACCACGACGCCCCACCAGCCACGACCTGTGCGTCGCGCTCCCCGCTGGCGCCGCTGACTATGGTGGGGATGCACAGACCTCACCCACCATCGCTGCTGGAGGCCTCACCCATGTCCGCTGCATCCACCCCGTCGGTCATCGTCGCCGGCGCCCGTACGCCCATGGGGAGGCTCATGGGCTCCCTCAAGGGTTTCAGCGGAGCCGACCTCGGCGCCGTCGCCATCAAGGGAGCTCTCGACCGGGCCGGGGTCAGCCCGGAGCAGGTCGAGTACGTCGTCATGGGCCAGGTCCTCGGCGCCGGCGTGGGGCAGATCCCGGCCCGCCAGGCCGCGGTCAAGGCCGGGATCCCGATGACGGTCCCCGCCCTCACCGTCAACAAGGTCTGCCTGTCCGGCCTGGACGCCATCGCCCTGGCCGACCAGCTCATCCGCGCCGGAGAGTTCGACGTCGTGGTGGCGGGCGGCCAGGAGTCGATGACCAACGCCCCCCACCTGCTGCCCAAGTCCCGCGACGGGTTCAAGTACGGCGACACCACGCTCGCCGACTCGATGATCGTGGACGGCCTGTGGGACGTCTTCACCGAGCAGCCGATGGGCCTGCTGACCGAGGCCGAGAACGTCGACGAGAACGCCGTCTCCCGCGAGGAGCAGGACGCCTTCGCCGCGCGCTCGCACCAGCTGGCGGCCAAGGCCTGGGCCGACGGCAGCTTCGAGGACGAGGTCGTCCCGGTGACGATCCCGCAGCGCAAGGGCGACCCGATCGAGTTCAAGACCGACGAGGGCGTCCGCGCCGAGACCACGGCCGAGTCCCTGGGCAAGCTCCGTCCGGCGTTCAGCAAGGACGGCACCATCACGGCCGGCTCCGCATCGCAGATCTCCGACGGCGCCTGCGCGGTCGTCGTGATGAGCAAGGCCAAGGCCGAGGAGCTGGGCCTGGAGTGGCTCGCCGAGATCGGCGCCCACGGCAACGTCTCCGGGCCCGACTCGACCCTGCAGCTGCAGCCGGCCAACGCCATCGCGGCAGCCTGCCGCAAGGAGGGCGTCGACCCCAAGGACCTCGACCTGGTCGAGATCAACGAGGCCTTCGCCGCCGTCGGCATCGCGTCGGCCCGTCACCTCGGGCTGGACGAGGACAGGATCAACGTCAACGGCGGCGCCATCGCCCTCGGCCACCCGCTCGGGATGTCCGGCGCGCGGGTCGTCCTCACGCTGGCCCTCGAGCTCAAGCGGCGCGGCCGGCACCGGCGTGGCTGCCCTGTGCGGCGGCGGCGGCCAGGGCGACGCCCTGATCGTCAAGGTCGCCAAGTAAGTCCCCGCTGCGCGGGCGCCTCCTGCCGGGGCGTCCGCGCAGCTCCCTACCTCCGGAGGAGCAGCACACCGTGTCCCGTCAGGTCGACATCCCGTCCCTCGTCGAGCAGGCCCGAGCCGGGGCCCCTCGAGCCGTCGCCCGGCTCGTCTCGATGGTCGAGGACGCCCACCCGGCCCTGCGGGAGGTGATGGCCGCGCTCGCGCCATACACCGGCCACGCCCACATCGTCGGGATCACCGGGTCGCCGGGCGTCGGCAAGTCGACCTCCACCAACGCCCTGGTCACCGAGCTGCGCAAGCGCGACCTGCGCGTCGGCGTGCTGGCGGTGGACCCCTCCTCGCCCTTCTCCGGCGGGGCGCTCCTCGGCGACCGGATCCGGATGGCCGACCACGTCCTGGACCCCCAGGTCTACATCCGCTCGATGGCCTCCCGCGGCCACCTCGGGGGACTGTCCTGGACGACCCCGCAGGCCCTGCGCGTCCTCGACGCGGCCGGCTGCGACGTGATCCTCGTCGAGACCGTCGGCGTCGGCCAGAGCGAGGTCGAGATCGTGGGGCTCGCCGACACCACCATCGTGCTCCTCGCGCCCGGGATGGGTGACGGGATCCAGGCCGCCAAGGCCGGCATCCTCGAGATCGGCGACGTCTTCGTGGTCAACAAGGCCGACCGCGACGGCGCCGACAACACCGTGCGCGACATCCGCCACATGATCTCCCTCGGCGACCGCACCGAGGCCGGCCTGTGGCGCCCGCCCGTGGTCAAGACCGTCGCCCACAAGCACGAGGGCGTCGGCGAGGTCGTCGAGGCGCTCGACAAGCACCTGGCCTGGATGCAGGACAAGGGCGAGCTGCGTCGTCGGCGCACCCGCCGGGCCGCCGACGAGATCGAGTCGATCGTCATCACCTCGCTGCGCGAGCGGATGGGCGACCTGCGCGGCTCTCACGGGATCGAGGCGCTCGCCGCCGCGGTCGTGGACGGGCAGAGCGACCCCTACCGCGCGGCCGACCAGGTGCTCGCCGACCTCACCTGAGCCGGCCCCGTGCCCACGGGAGGGGACACGAGGCGAGGGGTATGCCGAGAGCCCTGCACGGCATACCCCTGATCGTTAGGCTGCCGGGGTGCCGTTCACGCTCGCTCACCCCGCCGTGGTGCTGCCCCTGCGGTGGTCGCACCTCCCGCTGGCGGCGCTCGTGGCCGGGTCGTTGTCGCCGGACGTGCCGATCTACGTCCCGGGGGGACTGCTCGGCACCCGCGACGAGGCACACTCCTGGACCCACACGTGGTTCGGGCTGGTGGCCTTCTGCGTGCCCGTCGCACTCCTGCTGACCGCCGTGTGGGGCTACTACCTGCGCGGCCCGGTCCTGGACGCGCTGCCCGACTGGTGCCGCGCCCGGATGACCGTGCGGCCGCCGGTCATGGACCGGGGCCACTGGCTGTGGTCCCTGCCCGCCGTGCTGGTGGGGTCGCTGTCGCACCTGGCCTGGGACCAGCTCACCCACGAGCCGTCCTGGCTGTCCGCCCACCTGCCCTTCCTCGCCATGTCGCTCGGCGGGCTGCCGGTGGCCCGGTGGCTGATGTACCTCTGCTCGGTCCTCGGCCTCGCCGCCATCTGCTGGACCGCCTACCACGACCTGGCCCGGCGCCCTCCGGACCTCGTGGCCCGACGTGTGCCCTCCGTCGCCGCGCTGCTGCTGCCCGTCCCCATGGCGGTGGGCGGCCTGGCCGCGCTCTACGAGCTCGTCACCGTCGGTCCCTACATGGGGGCCCACGCCATCGCCTACTACATGCTCACCGCAGCCGTCGCGTCCGCGGGGGCCCTCGTGGTGCTGCTCGCGGGAGCCTGGCACGGGGCCACCCTGCTCCACCGGAGGGCCTGAGCCCGAGGTACGTTCGCCTCATGCTCTTCGCCTTCTCCATCGCCCCCGCCACCGCCGCCGACGAGTCCGGCTCGGTCTCCGACGCCGTGGCCGACGTCATCCAGGTCGTCCGCGACTCCGGCCTGCCGCACCGCACCGACGCGATGTTCACCACCGTCGAGGGCGAGTGGGACGAGTGCCTGGCCGTGATCAAGGCCGCCTGCGAGGCCTGCGCCCAGCACAGCCCCCGCGTCTCGCTGGTGCTCAAGGCCGACCTGCGGCCGGGGCGCACGGGCGAGCTCGACGGCAAGCTCGAGCGGCTCGAGGCCAAGATCGCCGGCCGCCAGGGATGACCGAGTTCGGCCCTGAGGGCGACCGTCCAGGTCTGCGCCATACCAGCCCCCGCTGATGGAACTTCTCCTGTGGGCGACCCTGGCCGTCGTCCTCGCAGTGGTGGGGAGGCGGGTGAGAGGGCGGGTGCGGGCACGGCATGCCCGTGCCTGGGCCGCGGGCGCCCGCCGCGAGATGGTGGCGCTGCTCGTCGACGAGCGGGAGGAGCTGGACCAGCAGGGGCACGTCACGGTCGTCGGTGACGTGCTCGAGTGGTCCTGCGACATCTGGCGCTGGCGCACGCCGCTGCACCTGCCGGGGGACGCGGTGTGCACCGTCCTGGAGGACGAGCACCGCCAGGAGACCTGGGTGCTGGAGGCCTGCCAGGGCCCCGACGGTCGTCGGCTGCTCGTGGGGGTCCCGCTGGCTGCGGTCGACGCCCTGGACGCCCTCCGCCGCTCGTCGCGCCCCACCGGAGCCGACGGAGTCGTGCCCGGGGGGCCGGCCCCGGGTCGCCGGGCACGGTCCCGGCCCGCCCAGGTCGTGGCGGCACTCGGAGCGCTCTGCCTGCTCGGCGCCTGTCTCCTCTGGCCGATCTGGCTCACCAGCGTCGAGGTGGTCGCTCGCGTCGACGAGACCCCGCATGACGGCAGCTGCGTGGTGAGCTGGCTGGATCCGCGGACCGCGGACCGGGTGTCCGGCGTCCACGTCGACTGCTCCGAGCACGACGGTCGGCCGGTCCAGGCCGGTGACCCGATCCAGGTGCGCGCGCACACCGGGCCCCTGCGAGGGGAGGGGATGTCCGACGAGGGACTGTCCAGCTTCCTGCGGTTCTGGGCGCCAGGTCTGGGGATCGGGCTGCTCGCCCTCGCGGGCTGGCTGCGCCGGCGGACTCGTGCCCGATTCACGGACATCCCTGCGATCACGCTCCAGCCGGTCCTGGCGGCCACCGCGCCACCGTCCAGCCCGCTGGCCCGAGACCCGCTGGTGCGGCGTGCTCTCGAGCTGTCCGCGCGGGAGGGCTGGGACGACGAGGGTGATCCGGACCCGGAACCGCTCTCCCTGGAGGAGGTGCGCTCCTGGTCCGGCCAGTTCTGGCTGACCCTGGCGGCCGGTGGCTGGTGGGTGGTGCTGGTCCTGGCCGCGCTGACGGCCGGGCTGGCGACCGACGAGGGAGATGCCCGCCGATGGGCGCCGCTCAGCGCGCTCGCGCTGCTGCTCGCGCTCGCGGTCCAGGCCGTGCGGGTGTGGCGGGGTCAAGTCCCGTGGGGTGGTGTTGTTTCAGGTGGTGATGGCGGTTGGGATGTTCTCGGTGGTGAGCGTGTAGAGCAGTCGTCGCATGCTGGTGTCTGACAGGTAGCGGCGTTCGCCGTACTGCCATTCCTCGTGCTGCTCGAGGAGGACGGCGCCGACGAGGCGGGTGACGCTGTCGCGGTTGGGGAAGACCTGGACGACGTCGGCGCGGCGTTTGATCTCGCCGTTGCAGCGTTCGACGGGGTTGTTCGACCAGATCTTCTTCCAGTGCTCGGTGGGGAACGCGGCGAACGCGGTCAGGTCGGCCTCGGCGTCGGCGAGCATGGCCGCGAGCTGGGGGAAGGAGGCCTGCAGGGACGCGGTGACCTGGTGATAGGTCTCCCGGACGGCCTCGGGGCTGGTCTGGGCGAAGATCGTGCTGACCAGGGCGTTAACAGGCTTGGACCGGGCGGACCCGAGGACCTGGGTGATGTTGCGGGCGAAGTGGACCCGGCAGCGTTGCCACGCGGCGCCGGGCAGCACGGCCTTGACCGCGGCCTTCAGCCCGGCGTGGGCGTCGCTGATGACCAGGGCCACGCCCTGGGGGTGGGCCGGTGTGGAGGGCGTCAGGCCGCGGGTGCGCAGGGATCGTAGGAACTCGGTCCAGAAGTCGGTGGACTCGCTGTCGCCGATGGCCATGCCGAGGATCTCGCGGCGCCCGGCGGCGGAGACCGCGATCGCGGTGACCACGGCCTGGGAGACGACCCGGCCGCCGTGACGGACGTCCAGATAGGTCGCGTCGAGGTACAGGTACGGGAACCACGTGTGGTCCAGGGACCGGGTCAGGAAGGCGTGGACGGAGTCGTCGATGTCGGCGCAGATCCGGGACACGGTCGACCTGCTGATGCCGGTGTCGTTGCCCAGGGCCTTGACCAGGTCGTCGACCTTACGGGTGGAGACCCCGTCGATCCATGCGGTGCAGATCACGGCGTACAGGGCCTTGTCGACGCGTCGGCGTGGGTGCAGCAGGGAGGGGAAGAACGAGCCCTCGCGCAGCTTGGGGATGGCCAGGGTCAGCTCCCCGGCCGGGGTCGCCACGGTCTTGGGGCGGGTGCCGTTGCGGCGGGTCGTGCGATCTGGGGTCCGCTCGTAGCGGCCGGCGCCGATCTTGGCGGTAGCCTCGGCGTCGACGAGGTCTTGCAACCCGGCCTGCAGCAGCCGGCGGAACACGTCGTCGCGGGCCAGGTCAGGATCGGCGAGGAGTTCACCGACGAGCGCGGACAGGGCAGACTGGGGACGGGTCATCGCGGGTCCTTGGAGTTCTTGGCGGAATCCTGGAAGTACCCGCGATGACCCCCCTGAACAGCAGCAGCACCATCGCGGCGACCAGCGCGGGAATGCCACCACGCTATGGGACGCACCCTGTGGCGGGCACGCCGCAGCCTCGTGCACCTGCTGACCGCGCCGTGGGCGCAGTCCCGCACCGTGGTCGGACTACCCCTCGGTCCCGGAGCGGATGCGGTGCTCGTGATGGTGGGGGAGCAGCCCACCTGGATCGTCGAGGTGGCCGGTCGCCCGCCACGCCAGGCGGTGCTGCAGGTGCGTGGCGAGCTGACCGAGGGGGTCGAATCGAGCTGCGCAGCCCGCGAGGCACCTGGGTGGCCACCTCGCCCGTCGCGCGGGTGGATCGCGCGGCGCTGGCGGATCTGCTCGACGAGGTGGCCGGGGAGACCCCGCCCTGGGGTCGCGGCGACGACGCGCGGTGACTCTCACCCGGCCGCGCCTCTATCCTGCGCGGGTGACCCCGCTCAACCTGCCCTTCGACCCGATCGCCCGCGCCGAGCTGACCTGGCGGGAGCGGTGGGGCGACGAGGCGCCCGCCACCCAGATGGCGACGGCCACCAGCCTGCTGCGGGTCGCCCAGGTGCTGACCATGCAGCTCGACCAGGCGTGCGGTCGGCACGGGCTGACCTTCGCGCGCTACGAGGCGCTGGTGCTGCTGGCCTTCGCCCGGGCGAGGGGGCTGCCGATGACGCGCATCGGGGAGCGGCTGATGGTGCACCCGACGAGCGCCACGAGCATCGTGCAGCGGCTCGAGACCCAGGGTTTCGTGCGGCGGGTGCCCAACCCGGACGACGGTCGGGGGACCCTGGCGCAGATCACCGACGCGGGCCGGGCGGTCATGGAGGCGGCGACGGCCGACCTGCACGCCCTGGGCTTCGGGCTGGACGTGCTCGACGACGCCGAGCACGCACAGCTCTTCGGCGTGCTGCGCCGGGTGCGGGTGGCGGCGGGGGACTTCGCCGACGGCGAGGACCCGGCCGAGGACGAGGACACCGTCCACGCCGGGCCGGAGCGCGCCGGGCACGGACAACTACTAGGACGTCCACGTATGTTGTCGCCATGACGATCCAGGAGACCCAGCGCAGCGACTCCACCACCCCCGAGCACCGCAGCCAGGGCCGCAGCCGGTGGCAGGCGCGGTACGACGAGGCGGTGGCCACGGGCCGCCTCCGCCAGGCCGACTTCACCACCCTGTCCGGCCTCGAGGTCGAGCCGGTCTACGGCCCCACCGACGAGCAGGCGGCCGCCGACGAGCGCATGGACCGCATCGGCTGGCCCGGCGAGTTCCCCTACACCCGAGGGCTGCACGCCACCGGCTATCGCGGGCGCACCTGGACGATCCGGCAGTTCGCCGGGTTCGGCAACGCCGTGCAGACCAACGAGCGCTACAAGATGATCCTCGCGCGCGGCGGCGGCGGGCTGTCCGTGGCCTTCGACATGCCCACGCTGATGGGGCGCGACTCGGACGACCCGATGAGCCTCGGCGAGGTGGGTCACTGCGGCGTCGCCGTCGACTCGGCCGCCGACATGGACATCCTGTTCAGCGACATCCCGATGGGCGACACCACCACGTCGATGACGGTGTCCGGGCCCGCCGTCCCGGTGTTCTGCATGTACCTCGTGGCCGCCGAGCGTCAGGGCGTGGACGTGGGCACCCTCAACGGGACCCTGCAGACGGACATCTTCAAGGAGTACATCGCCCAGAAGGAGTGGCTCTTCGCGCCCGAGCCGCACCTGCGCCTCATCGGCGACCTGATGGAGTACTGCGACCAGAACATCAAGGCCTACAAGCCGCTCTCGGTCTCCGGCTACCACATCCGCGAGGCCGGGGCGACGGCGGCGCAGGAGCTGGCGTTCACCCTTGCCGACGGCTTCGGCTACGTCGAGCTGGGGCTGTCCCGCGGGCTGGACGTCAACTCGTTCGCGCCGGGCCTGTCCTTCTTCTTCGACGCCCACGTGGACTTCTTCGAGGAGATCGCGAAGTTCCGTGCCGCGCGGCGCATCTGGGCCCGCTGGATGCGGGACGTGTATGGCGCGACGAGCGAGAAGGCCATGCAGCTGCGCTTCCACACCCAGACCGCCGGGGTCTCGCTGACCGCGCAGCAGCCCTACAACAACGTCGTGCGCACCGCCGTCGAGGCGCTCGCGGGCGTCCTGGGTGGCACCAACTCGCTGCACACCAACGCCCTGGACGAGACCCTGGCGCTGCCGACCGAGCAGTCGGCCGAGATCGCCCTGCGCACCCAGCAGGTGATCATGGAGGAGACGGGTGTCACGAACGTCGCGGATCCGCTGGGCGGTTCGTGGTACGTCGAGGCGCTGACCGACCGCATCGAGGCCGAGGCGGAGGCGATCTTCACCCGCATCCTGGCGATGGGCACGACGCGGGTCGACTCGACGGACAAGCCGCGCCTGGCCGAGGCGGTGCGCGAGGCCGTGCAGTCCGGTGCGGACGCGCCCGGCATGCCGATGACCTCGGGGATCCTGCACGGGATCGAGGAGGGCTGGTTCATGCTCGAGATCGGCGACGCGGCCTTCCGCCACCAGATCGCGCTGGAGGAGGGGACCAAGAAGATCGTCGGGGTCAACTGCCTCACCGAGTCGGTGAGCTCCGAGCTCGACATCCTGCGGGTCTCGCACGAGGTGGAGCGTGAGCAGGTGGCAACCCTCGGCCGGCGCCGGGCCGGGCGCAAGGAGGAGATCGCCCGGGACGCCGTCGAGCGGATGGTCAAGGTGTCCCGCACGAGCGACAACATGATCCCGGCCATGCTCGACGCGGTCCGCGCCGAGGCGACGCTGGGCGAGATCTGCGACGCGTTGCGCGAGGAGTGGGGCATCTATCGCGAGCCCGCCCGCTTCTGAAGGACCTTTCGGGCGCGCGGGTTTTCGCCATACCTGCGACGCTGCGACAGAATGAGCCGTATGACGAGCCAGCCGTTCCCCGGCGCCGCTGCACGTGGCGCGGTCGACCTGTCCGGACTGTCCACCACCTCCGGGGGCGCGCCCCGGACGCCCGCCGGGCAGGGGGAGGCCCCGGCACAGCCCGCCGGCGGTTCGCGCGTCGTGGTCGAGGCCACGGACGCCACGATCCAGCAGATCATGCAGCAGTCGGTCAAGCACCCGGTCGTCCTGCTGGTGTGGAGCGGTCGTCAGGGCGGCGCCGAGACCGTCTCCGACTTCGCCGCCGTCGCCGAGGCGTCGGGTGGTCGGTTCCTGCTCGCCACCGTCGACGTCGACGCCTCGCCGGGTCTGGCCCAGGCCCTCGGGGTCCAGCAGATCCCGATGGCCGTGGGCCTGCTGCAGGGTCAGCCGGTCCCGCTGTTCGTCGGACCGCAGCCCCGCGAGGTCATCCAGCGGTATGTCGACGAGCTCGCCAAGGTCGCCGTCGCCAACGGGGTCACCGGCCGGGTCGAGGGCGCGGACGCCGCCCCCGAGCTGCCGCCTCTGTCGCCGGAGCACGAGGAGGCCTATGCCGCCCTCGACCGGGGTGACTTCGACGCCGCCCGCGCGGCGTACGACAAGGCGCTGGCCAAGGACCCCAAGGACCGCGACGCCGCGATCGGCAAGGCCCAGGTCGACCTGCTCCAGCGCACCACCGGGGTCGACCTGCTCGCCGCCCGCGCGGCGGCGGCCGCGGACCCGTCCGACGTCGACGCCCAGCTGCTCGTGGCCGACCTGGATGTCATGGGCGGCCACGTGGAGGACGCCTTCCTGCGCCTGGTCGACCTGGTCCGCACCCTGGCGGGCGACGACCGGGAGCGGGTGCGGCTGCACCTGGTCCAGCTCTTCGACGTCGTCGGGGCCGAGGACCCGCGTGTCAAGAAGGGGCGCACGGCCCTGATGTCCGCGCTCTTCTGAGCCGGCCGCCACCCCGGGCACGGTGGGTCTGAGGACCACCGCGTCCGGGGCCCGGGTGGGCGAGGCCACCCTGCGGCGGCGGGACCACGGGGCCGAGGGGCGGCGAGATCGGTGGTGGCTCAGCGCTGGTCGGCGGGCAGGCAGGTGCGCATCGCCGCGGCGACCTCGCCCACCGCGGTCGGGGTGCCCGCCACGTGCCAGACGTGCCCGCCCACCTCGACCAGCTCGGTCACGCCCCCTGCGGCCTCGACGAGGGCGCGTCCGGGATACCAGTCCCAGGGGTGGCAGTCCGCCTGGTACCACACGCCCAGCCTCCCGGCGGCCACCCAGGACAGGTCCACCGACGCCGAGCCGAGCATCCGCACCGTGGCGCACCTCTTGGTCGCCTCGGCCCAGGGGGCGATCATCTCGGGCCGGTCGAAGCGGGTCGGGTGCAGATAGGTCGCGGCGCTGACCAGGGCGAGGGGCTGGTCCTCGACCGGGCTGACGGGCACGCCGTTGCGGCTCGTCGGGTGCTCGCGGCCGCCGAGCCACAGCTCGTCGGTCTGCGGGTGGTAGACCGCGCCGAGCACCGGCCCGTCCGCGTCGACCAGAGCGAGCGCGGAGCACCAGTGGGTCATCCCCCCGAGGAAGTTGTAGGTCCCGTCGACCGGGTCGATGTACCACGTCCGTCCCGTGGTGCCGCCCTCGGACGTGCCTTCCTCGCCGATCATCCCGTCGTCGGGGCGCTCGGCGCGAAACCGGGTGCTGACGAGCTCCTCGGCGGCATGGTCGGCGGCGGTCACCACGTCGGAGACGGAGGTCTTGCGCTCGCCCTCGAGCCCCTCCGATCGCATCTGCAGGGCCAGGGCGCCCGCGGTGCGCACCAGGTCGGCGGCCAGCGCGAGGTCGTCGGCAAAGGTCATGCGGTCAGCCTAGCCGCGCGGACGGATCCTGCCGTATGACGGCCCTGCGGGCAATGGCCTGCCCAGCGCGTCGGACGCCGCGCCCACCGACCCGGCCGGGCCGACGGGCGCGGCATACCCTCATCGGGTCGCTCGGTCGTCCTCGGCCGTCGCCCGCAGCCCGAAGCCCGCGAGGAGCAGCCCGGCGCCGCCCCACTGCAACCCCTTGGCCAGGGAGCCGCGCAGCCACCACTCCCCACTCCGGGCGCACCAGGAGCAGGACGCCGAGGCCGACGAGGCACAACAGCCCGAGGGCGAGCAGGAGCGTGCCGGCGAGGCGTCGTAGGCCCCGGTTCATCGGGCGAGGGCCGCAGAGACGACCTCCTTGGCCTCCTCCTGCACCTGCGCGAGGTGCTCGGGGCCTTGGAAGGACTCGGCGTAGATCTTGTAGACGTCCTCGGTGCCGGACGGCCGCGCGGCGAACCACGCGGACTGCGTCGTCACCTTGAGGCCGCCGATGGCCGCGCCGTTGCCGGGGGCCTCGGTGAGCGTGGCGGTGATCGGCTCGCCGGCGAGGGTCCGGGCGGTCACGTCGGCGGGGGAGAGGGCCTTGAGCCTGGCCTTCTGCTCGCGGTCGGCGGGGGCGTCGATGCGGGCGTAGGCCGGGTCGCCGTGCCGGGACACGAGCTCCGCGTAGTGCTGGGTGGGGGTCTTGCCGGTCGTGGCCAGGATCTCCGAGGCGAGCAGGGCGAGGATGATGCCGTCCTTGTCGGTGGACCAGACGGTGCCGTCCTTGCGCAGGAAGCTCGCGCCCGCGGACTCCTCGCCGCCGAAGGGGCCGGAGCCGTCGAGCAGCCCGGGCACGAACCACTTGAACCCCACCGGCACCTCGACGAGGCGCCGACCGAGGTCGGCGGCGACGCGGTCGATCATCGAGGAGGAGACGAGGGTCTTGCCGACGAAGCCGTCGGCCGGCCACTGGGGGCGGGCGCCGCCGTAGAGGTACTGAATCGCGACGGCGAGGTAGTGGTTGGGGTTCATCAGGCCGCCGTCGGGGGTGACGATGCCGTGGCGGTCGGAGTCGGCGTCGTTGCCGGTGGCGATGTCGAAGGAGTCCTTCTGCACGATCAGGCTCGCCATGGCCGAGGGGGAGGAGCAGTCCATCCGGATCTTCTCGTCCCAGTCCAGCGTCATGAACCGCCAGGTCGGGTCCACCAGCGGGTTGACGACGGTCAGCCCCAGACCGTAGTGCTCGCCGATCGCGGCCCAGTAGTCGACCGCGGCGCCCCCGAGCGGGTCGGCGCCGATGCGGACCTTGGCGTCCTTGATGGCCTGCACGTCGATGACGTTCTCGAGGTCCTCGACGTAGATCCGCTTGAACTCGTAGGGCTCGCACCGGGACCGCGCCTGCGGGAACGGCAGGCGGTGCACCCCCTCGAGCCCGGCCTCGATGTAGGCGTTGGCGCGGGCCGCGATCCAGCTCGTCGCGTCGCTGTCGGCCGGGCCGCCGTGCGGCGGGTTGTACTTGAAGCCGCCGTCGGTGGGCGGGTTGTGCGACGGCGTGACCACGATGCCGTCGGCGAGCCCGCTGTCGGCGGGGAGGTCGTCGACGACGCCGATCTTGCCCTTGTTGGCGCGCAGGATGGCGTGGCTGACGGCCGGGGTGGGGGTGTAGCGGTCCTCGGCGTCCACCAGGACGCGGACGCCGCCCGCGACGAGCACCTCGATCGCCGAGGCCCAGGCCGGCTCGGACAGGCCGTGCGTGTCCCGGCCGATGAAAAGGGGTCCGTCGAAGCCCTGCTCGGTGCGGTAGTCCACGATCGCCTGGGTCGTCGCGAGGATGTGGTCCTCGTTGAAGGAGGTCTTCAGGCTCGACCCGCGGTGCCCGGAGGTCCCGAAGGCGACCTGCTGGTCGACGTCGTCCGGGGACGGCTTTCCGGTGTAGTACGCCGTGACGAGGTGCGCCACGTCCACCAGGTCGCGGGGCTCTGCGGGCTGTCCAGCTCGGTTCGTGGTCATGGGCTCATCCTCGCAAGCCGGCCGGGCTGCTGCACCTCGCAGGCCGGGCCGACCGCCGCCGACGAGCAGGTATGGCGGTCGGCTCGGTCTGTCACTACCATGCCTTAGCCCGCTGACCTGCATCGATGTAGCGCAGGGTAGGGCAGCAGTGACTCCCCGCTCGTGGAAGGCCTCCCCGTGGACCTGTCAGCCCTCCGCCGCAGCCCCCTGGCTCCGGCGTTGCTCCTGCTGGGGGTCCTCGCGGCCCTGGCGATGTGGTCCCGAGCGCCGGTCGCCGGGGCGGTGGCCGACCACCCCGCCCTCCAGGCCTGGCTGACGACGATGCTGTCCATGTCGGTGCAGGCCCTGCCCTTCCTGGTGCTGGGGGTGCTGCTGTCGTCGGCCATCAGCGTCCTCGTGCCGCCGCGGCTGCTGGAGCGCGCGCTGCCCGCCAACCCGGTGGCGGCCGTCCCCGTGGCCGGCACCGCAGGCATCCTGCTCCCCGGCTGCGAGTGCGCCTCGGTGCCGGTGAGCTCGGCCCTCATGCGCAGCGGGGTCGCCCCCGCCGTGGCCCTGACCTTCCAGCTGGCGGCGCCTGCGGTCAACCCGGTCGTCCTCGCGTCGACCGCGGTGGCCTTCGGCGGCAGCTGGACCATGGTCACGGCGCGGTTCCTCGCGTCCTGGCTGACGGCCGTGGTCGTGGGGCTGGTCTGGATCAAGCTCGGCAAGGACCACGTGCCCGCGATCCGCGCGCGGCACGAGCACGAGCACGGACGCTGGCGGGCGCTCATGGACGAGCTGTCGCACGACGTGCTGCAGGCCGGCGGCTACCTGGTCGTCGGCGCGACGATCGCCGCTACCCTCAACGTCGTCGTGCCGACCGAGTGGGTCGGCACCGTCGCCGGCAACCCGGTGCTGTCGGTGCTGGCCCTGGCGCTGCTTGCGATGATCGTCGCCGTCTGCTCGGAGGCCGATGCCTTCGTGGCGGCCGGCCTCTCGGCCTTCTCGCCGCTGGCTCAGCTCGTCTTCATGGTCGTGGGGCCGGTCGTCGACATCAAGCTCATCGCCATGCAGGTCGGGACCTACGGCAAGAAGTTCGCGCTCGTCTTCGTCCCCCTCACCCTCGTCGTCGCGCTCAACTGCGCCAACTGGATCGGAACCCTGCTGCTGTGAAGCGTCCTGTGCAAGCCGCCCTGCTGCTGGCCGTCGCGGTGACGACGGCGGGCATCATCCTCAACGGCACCTACCTCAACCTCGTCCGGCCGACGATGCGCTGGCCGCTGCTCGCGACCGCCGCCGTCCTCGCCGCGTGCGGGGTGACGCTGCTGCTGGCCCGGCGCGACGAGCACGAGCACGACCACCGCGCCTCGCGCATGGGGATCGCCCTGGCCCTGCCCTTCGTGGCGATGGCGGTCGTGCCGATCAACCCGCTGACCTCGTGGTCGGCCGACCGCTCCCAGGTCGACATGGGCGGGGACCCCTCGGGCAGCTTCGACCCGCTGCCCGACGACGAGGTCCTCACGATGAACGTGTCGGACTTCGTGGACCGGGCGACCTTCGACAGCCAGTCCTCCCTCACGGGCCGCAAGGTGCGGCTCGTGGGCTTCGTCTCCCCGGACGGCGACGGGTGGGCGGTGACCCGCATCCGGGTCAAGTGCTGCGCAGCCGACGCCCGGCCGTTCAAGGTGGGCGTCGTCGGGGTCCCGGCCCCGCCGAAGGACTCGTGGGTCGAGGCCGTCGGCACCTGGGTCGCCCGCCCGCCCTACTCCGGTGAGGGCCGGGTGACCTGGCCGCAGCTGCGGGACGCGGTGGTCAGGTCGGTGCCGGCGGAGCCCAACCCCTACGAGTGACGGCCTCCCGGCTCCGGGGCGCATCCCGACCCGGCGGTACGACAACAGGCCCCGTGCCCGGCCCCCCTGCAGGGAGGCGGGCACGGGGCCTGTCGCACCAGGACCGGTCGGTCAGCCCTCGGCGGACGTCTCGCTCAGCTCGGGCCGCTCGGCGGCGTCGGCCGCCTCCCGGGCCTCCGCCGCGCGCTGGGCCTCGGCCGCGGCGACGAGCTCGGGGCGCTCCTGGGCCCGGGACGCCTCGTGGTGACGCTCGACGTCCTCCTCGGCGGCGAGCCACACCGTGGCGAGCGGCGGGCAGGTGATCACCGCGGACCACGCGAAGCCGTGCCACGGGACCGGCTCGGCGACGACCTGGCCGAGGTTGCCGACCCCTGAGCCGTTCCACTCGGCGGCGTCGGTGTTGAGGACCTCGCGCCAGACCCCCGGCCCGGGCAGGCCGATCCGGTAGCCCTCGTGCGGGGCACCCGCGAAGTTCGAGACGCAGGCGACGGCGGGGACCCGTCCCGAGCCGCCGTCCTTGCCGTAGCGCACGAACGAGAAGACGTTGCCCGTGGCGTCGTTCGCGTCGATCCACTGGAAGCCCTCACCGCTGGTGTCGAGCTGCCACAGGGCGGGGGAGGCCTGGTAGGTCGCGTTCATCGACCGGACCATCTGGTGCGCGGCCCGGTGCCAGGGCTGGTCGAGGAGCCACCAGTCCAGCGAGCTGCCGTCGGCCCACTCGGCCTCCTGCGCGAACTCCTGACCCATGAACAGGAGCTTCTTGCCGGGGTGCGCCCACATGAAGGCGAGGTAGGCCCGCAGGTTGGCGAGCTGCTGCCAGCGGTCGCCTGGCATCTTGCGCAGCAGCGAGCCCTTGCCGTAGACGACCTCGTCGTGGGAGATCGGCAGCACGAAGCTCTCGCTGAACGCGTAGACGAGCCCGAAGGTCATCTCGCCGTGGTGGTACTGCCGGTGGATCGGGTCGTGCTCGACGTAGTCGAGGGTGTCGTGCATCCAGCCCATGTTCCACTTGAAGCCGAAGCCCAGACCGCCCGCCTCGGTGGGGCGGGTGACGCCCGGCCAGGAGGTGGACTCCTCGGCGATCATCATGGCGCCGGGGTGGCGGCGGTAGACGGTCGCGTTGGTCTCCTGGAGCATCTGCACGGCCTCGAGGTGCTCCCGCCCGCCATACACGTTGGGCAGCCACTCGCCGTCCTTGCGGGAGTAGTCGAGGTAGAGCATCGAGGCGACGGCGTCCACGCGCAGGCCGTCCACGTGGAACTCCTCGAGCCAGAACAGCGCGTTGGCGACGAGGAAGTTGCGGACCTGCGGCCGGCCGAAGTCGAAGACGTGCGTGCCCCAGTCGGGCTGGTCGCCGCGGCGCGGGTCGGGGTGCTCGTAGACCGCCTCCCCGTCGAACCGCGCGAGCGCGAACGCGTCCTTGGGGAAGTGGGCGGGCACCCAGTCGAGGATGACGCCGATCCCGGCCTGGTGCAGGGCGTCGACGAGGTGACGGAACTCGTCGGGCGAGCCGAACCGCGACGTCGGGGCGTAGTAGCCGGTCACCTGGTAGCCCCACGAGGGGCCGTAGGGGTGCTCGGCGACGGGCAGCAGCTCGACGTGCGTGAACCCGAGGTCCTTGACGTAGTCGACCAGCTGGGTGGCCAGCTCGGTGTAGCTCAGTCCCTGTCGCCAGGAGCCGAGGTGCACCTCGTAGACCGACATGGGGGCCTCGTGGCGCGAGGTGGCGTCCCGCTCGGCGATCCACTCCTGGTCGTGCCAGGTGTACGACGAGCGCTCGACGACCGACGCGGTGGCGGGCGGGATCTCGGTGGCCCGGGCCAGCGGGTCGGCCTTGCCGCGCCACTGGCCGTCCTTGCCGAGGATGTCGTACTTGTAGCGGATGCCCTCCTCGACGCCGGGGACGAACAGCTCCCACAGGCCGGACGAGCCGAGCGAGCGCATCGGGTGCGCCTGGGAGTCCCAGGTGTTGAAGTCGCCGGCCAGGCGCACGGCCTGGGCGTTGGGGGCCCACACCGCGAAGGCCGTGCCCCGGGTGACGCCCATCGGCCCGTCGTACTCGCGCACGTGCGCGCCGAGGACCTCCCACAGCCGCTCGTGGCGCCCCTCGCCGATGAGGTGGATGTCCATCTCGCCGAGCGTGGGCAGGAACCGGTAGGGATCGTCGATGGTGTGCTTGAAGCCGTCGCCGTAGTCCACCGCCACGCGGTAGTCGGGGACGTCGGTGCCCTCGATCGTGGCGACCCAGACGCCCTCGTGCTCGTGCGCGAAGGGGACCGTGCGGCCGCCCTCGAGGAGGAGGTCCACCGTCGCGGCCCGCGGCTTGAAGGTGCGGATGGTGACCAGGCCATCGCCGACGCGGCCGCCGAGGACCGAGTGGGGGTCGTGGTGGTGGCCGTGGACCAGCCGGTTGATCTGGTCGGTGGGCACGGGCAGGTGGCGGGCGGCGCCCTCCGGCTGCCGGCCGTCGGTGGCCGGGTCCTGCTCCTGGTCGTACGCCGGGGAGGCGGGCTCCGGGTTCGCGCCGTCCGTCGCCGGCCTCGGGGTCGGCTCCAGGGGTGCCGTGGTCTCGTCGGCCATCAGGGTCTCCTCGGTCAGGTCCGGTGTGGGCTCCTCGACGGCAGGCGCGCCGGCCGTGGCCTCGACGGCGGCGACCGGCTCGGGAGCAGGCTCGGGCGTCTCGACGGCGGAGCCCTGGACCTCGGCAGGCTCGTCGATCTGTGCCGGTGCCGGTGCCGGTCGTGCGTCGGTCGTCGGGGCGTCCTCGGCCAGGTCCGGCCCGTGGTTCTCGGCCGCCGGTGCGACGGGCGTCGGGTCGGTGCCGGCGACCGGATCGGTGGCGCGGGCGTCCTCGGAGGGACGGTCGTGACCGCCGGCCGGGACCGGACCGGACGCTGCGACGGGCTGCACGGTGCCGGTGGTCGCGGTCCTCGCGACGGTCCGCGCCACGAAGCGGGCGGTCGAGCCCAGCTGGGCCGCGATCCCGGACACCGCGGCGCTGACCGGCGCGTGGCGGACCCGACGAGACGCACCGGCGGTGGTCGCGTCGGCGGTGTCGTCCTCGGGGGCCGCCGGGGCGGGTGTCTCGGGCTCGGAGGCGGCCGGGGCGGCGGCCTCATCCTGGACCGTCGCGGCCGGTGCGGTCGGGGGCTCCTCCTCGGAGGCCGCCGGGGCGGGTGTCTCGGGCGTGGTCCGCGCCGCCAGGGCCGGCGCCTTCTCCTCGACCGGGACCGTGGCAGCCTCGTCCTCAGGGGTCTGGGGGAGGCGGTGCTCCTGCTGCCCCGTGGTGTCTCCCGTCGCAGCGGTCACGAGCCGGGTGACGGCGCTGGTGGGGATGGGCAGCCACGACGGGCGGTTGCGCGCCTCGTAGTCGATCTCGTACAGCGCCTTGTCGAGCTCCAACGCGCGCAGCACCTCCGGCTCGCGGCGCGGGTCGACGCCGGTCGCCTCGGCATACCCGGCCACGAAAGCCGCCCGGGCGGCCTCGGCCCAGGCGCGGGCGGCCTCGGCGCGGGACGGATCCTCCTGTGCCACCGACCCGGCGGCATAGTCGAAGGACCGCAGCATGCCGGCGACGTCGCGCAGCACCAGGTCGGGACGGGTCCGCTGCCGCAGCGGCCGCAGCGGCTCCCCCTCGAAGTCGAGCAGCACCCAGCCGCGGCCGGGGACGTCGAGGACCTGGCCTAGGTGGTAGTCGCCGTGGATGCGCTGCAACCGGGGCCACTCGGCGTCGCGGGCCGCGCCGAGCACCCGCTCGATCTCGGGCTCCTGGGCGCGCAGCGGCGGGTGCGCCTCCGCGGCGAGCACGAAGCGGTTGCGCATGGACAGCGCCAGCGTCCTGCGGTCCTCGGCCGTGGCTACGGCCGTCTCCATGGTGTCGGCCAGGGTGCGGTGGACCTCCCCGGTGGCAACGCCGAGGGCGCGGGCACGCTCGGTGAAGTCGCCTCCGGTGGAGGCGGACTCGAGGGCCACCCGCCAGGCGTCGCGCACGTCGGGCAGGAACTCCTGGGCGAAGGCCAGGTGCCCCGAGACCTGGCGGCCGTCCCGGGTCCACCGGCCGCGCAGCGCGCCGGCGGGGCTGGGCACCAGCGTCGAGCCGGCGGCCGCCAGGGCGGTCTGGACGGTCACGTCCGGGTTGTCGCCGGGGGACAGGATCCGGAAGACCTTGACGATCAAGGGTTTCCCGTCGGTCTCCACGATGATCGAGGTGTTGGACTGCTCGCCGGACAGGACCCGCGCGGAGCGGACCGTCATCGGCGAGCAGGCATCCGTCGGCTCCCCGGTGACGTGCACGTCGGGGGTGCCGTGGTCCGGGGTCGAGCCGGTGTCCGACTCCACGATGGTGCGGACCAGCTCGGCGACGTAGACCGGGTCGTGGGTGGCGTCGTAGACATGGCGGGTGCCGAGCACGGAGTGCTCCACCACGCCGACCAGCGCGTGGTCTGCCCCCTCGAGCGGTGCCCCGCGATAGGTCAGCGGGACCTGGTAGGTCACCGGCGGCTGCACCGAGACGTCCCGCAGCAGCAGGGTCTCGATGCCCACCTCGTGGGCGGGGTCCTCGAAGCGATAGCTGCCGACGCGCTCGAGCCGCGGTGCCACGCCCGAGCCCTTTCCGACATACCACCGCTGCCGTCCGATCCACGCCTGGACGGTCTCGCGCTTGTCGGGCGTGATCGTCGCGCCCTTCTCGATCCGGGAGGTGCCGGCCATGTCAGGACTCGTTTCCGGTGTCGGTGGTGGGGGCTGCGGGGACCAGCTGCAGCCAGAAGAAGTCGCGCGAGCCCATCGTGACCACGAAGCGGCCCTGCTCGTCGACGGGCACGAAGCCCGATCCGCCGAAGAGGTCCACGACCTGGGCGCCGACGAAGCGCTCCGGGAGCTGGATGCGCGTGCCCTGGGGACGGGGGGAGAGGTTGTTGACGCAGAGCACGGCCTCGGCGGGCCCGTCCTCGGTGGCGTCCTCGGGACGGATCTCCCGCAGGAAGGCCAGGATCGCGTCGTTGTCGTTGGCCTGCACCTCGAAGGTGCCCATCCCCATGACGGGGTGGTGCCTGCGCACCGACAGCATCCCGCGGATCCAGTGCAGCAGCGAGGAGCTCGAGGCCATCTGTGCCTCGACGTTGACGTTGTTGTGGTGGTACACGAGCGACTGGATGACCGGGAGGTAGAGCTTGCCCGGGTCCGCGGTGGAGAAGCCCGCGTTGCGGTCCGGCGTCCACTGCATCGGGGTGCGGACGGCGTCGCGGTCCTGCAGCCAGATGTTGTCGCCCATCCCGATCTCGTCGCCGTAGTACAGGCAGGGCGAGCCGGGCAGCGAGAGGACCAGCGCGTTGATCAGCTCGATCTCGGCGCGGGAGTTGTCGAGGAGCGGGGCCAGGCGGCGCCGGATGCCGACGTTGGCCTTCATCCGCGGGTCGGGGGCGTACCACCCGTACATCGCGGCCCGTTCCTCCGGGTCGACCATCTCGAGGGTGAGCTCGTCGTGGTTGCGCAGGAAGGTGCCCCACTGGGTCCCCGGCGGTATGGCGGGGGTGTCCTCGAGGACCTTGACGATCGACGTCGCCTTGCCCTCGCGCAGCGCGTAGTACAGCCGGGGCATCACCGGGAAGTGGAAGCACATCTGGCACTCCGGGTCCTCCTCGGACCCGAAGTAGTCGACGACCTCGTGCGGCATCTGGTTGGCCTCGGCCAGCAGGATCCGGCCGGGGTACTCCGTGTCGACCATCCGCCGCAGCCGGGCGAGGAACTCGTGGGTCTTGGGATGGTTCTCGCCGTTGTGCCCCTCCTCCTCGAACAGGTAGGGGACCGCGTCGAGCCGGAAGCCGTCGATGCCCATGTCCATCCAGTAGCGGACGACGTCGAGCATCTCCTCCTGGACCTTCGGGTTCTCGAAGTTCAGGTCCGGCTGGTGGGAGAAGAAGCGGTGCCAGAAGAACTGCCGCCGGACCGGGTCGAAGGTCCAGTTCGACACCTCGGTGTCGACGAAGATGATGCGCGCCTCGGAGTAGAGCGTGTCGTCGTCGGACCAGACGTAGTAGTCGCCGTACGGGCCGTCGGGCTCGGACCGGCTCGCCTGGAACCACGGGTGCTGGTCGCTCGTGTGGTTCATCACGAAGTCGGTGATGATCCGGATCCCGCGGGCGTGCGCCTGCGCGACGAGCTCCGTGAACTCCGGCAGCGTCCCGAACTCCGGCAGCACCGCGCGGTAGTCGGCGATGTCGTAGCCGCCGTCGCGCAGGGGCGAGGCGTAGAACGGCGGCAGCCAGAGGCAGTCCACGCCGAGCCACTGCAGGTAGTCGAGCTTGTTGATCAGACCGGTGAAGTCGCCTGCGCCGGAGCCGTTGCTGTCGGCGAAGGCCCGGATCAGGACCTCGTAGAACACCGCCTTGCGGAACCAGCTGGGGTCGTGCTGAAGACCGGGCTGGTTGAGCGACAGGCCCTGCACGCTCAGAACCTCCGCACGTGGATAACGTGGACCGGCTCGCCCTCGCGACCGACGCGGACGAAGTCGTGCTGGCCCCAGTGCCACTCGGCACCGGTGATCTCGTCGCGGGCGACGAAGCCGTCGTCCGGCCCCAGGCCCAGGGCGCCCATGTCCAGGTGCACCCAGGACTCGCGCGTGGAGTGGGGGTCGAGGTTGGCCACGACGATCACGGTGTCCTCCCGGCCGTCGGGCAGGGTCGCCGTCTTGGAGAACACGATGATGTTCTCGTCGTCGCAGTGGTGGAAGGTGATGTTGCGCAGCAGGTGCAGGCTCGGGTGGGCGCGGCGGATCTCGTTGAGCCGGCGCAGGTAGCCCGCGAGCGACTGCCCCTCCTTGGCGCCGCCCGGCTCGTAGTCCGCCCAGCGGCGGTCCTTGAGCTGGTACTTCTCGTTGTCGATCTGCTCCTCGGCGCCCGGACGGGCGACGCACTCCATGAGCTCGTAGCCCGCGTAGATGCCGTAGGTGGGGACCAACGTCGCGGCGAGGGCCGCGCGGGCCTTCCAGGCAGCCGGTCCGCCGAACTGCATGTACGGCGTGAGGATGTCGTGCGTGGTCGGCCAGAAGGACGGCCGCATGTAGCTCGCGGCGTCGCCGGCCAGCTCGCGGACGTACTCCTCGAGCTCCCACCTCTGGTTGCGCCAGGCGAAGTAGGTGTAGCTCTGCTGGAAACCGATCTTGCCCAGGGTGTGCATCATCGCCGGCTTGGTGAAGGCCTCGGCCAGCCAGATGGTCTCGGGATGGTCCTGAGCGACGTCGGCGATGAGCCACTGCCAGAACTCCACCGGCTTGGTGTGCGGGTTGTCGACGCGGAAGAGCGTGACCCCGTGGTCGATCCAGACCTGGATCACGTCGCGGACGGCCTGGTAGATGCCGGCCGGGTCGTTGTCGAAGTTGAGCGGGTAGATGTCCTGGTACTTCTTGGGGGGGTTCTCGGCGTAGGCGATCGTCCCGTCGGCGCGCGTCGTGAACCACTCCGGGTGCTCGGTCACCCAGGGGTGGTCGGGCGAGCACTGCAGCGCGATGTCGAGCGCGACCTCCAGACCGAGCTCGCGGGCGCGGGCCACGAAGGCGTCGAAGTCCTCGAAGGTCCCCAGCGACGGCTCGATGGCGTCGTGACCGCCCGCCTCCGCGCCGATGGCATAGGGCGAGCCCACGTCCAGCGGGCCGGCGGTCAGCGTGTTGTTGGGGCCCTTGCGGTTGGTGGTGCCGATGGGGTGGATCGGCGTGAGGTAGACGACGTCGAAGCCCATCTCGGCGATCGCGGGCAGGCGCTCGGCGGCTGTGCGCAGCGTCCCAGTGTGCCAGGTGCCGTCCTCGTCCTGGTAGGCGCCCTCGGAGCGCGGGAAGATCTCGTACCACGCGCCGCACAGGGCGAGCGGGCGCTCCACCAGCCAGGACTGGGCGGGCGCGGGGGAGACCAGCTCGCGCAGCGGACGGGCGGTCAGCTCGTGCTCCACCGGGCCGGACGCCGCGACGTACAGGCGCTCCCGGGGGTCGCGGGTGGTGTCGCGCAGGGCGGCGATCGCGCCGGTGAGGATCGCGCGCTGCTCCGGGCTGCGCTCGACACGCTCGATGGCGCGCTCCAGGACGCGGGCACCCTCCTCCAGCATCAGCTCGACGTCGATGCCGGCCTCGACCTTGATGACGGCGTCGTGGTGCCAGGTGCCGTAGGGGTCCGACCAGCCCTCGACGGTGAACGACCACAGGCCCTCGCGGTCCGCGACGATCGTCGCCTCCCACCGGGACAGGCCGACGTTGGTGCAGGTCATCGGCAGGTAGGTCGTGGTGCCGGCGGGGTCCGTGACGGCTACGGAGGCGTTGACGGCGTCGTGCCCCTCACGAAACACGGTGGCCGTGACCGGTATCGGCTCCCCGACGACGGACGCGACGGGGCGCAGGCCTCCGTCCACGCTGGGCGTCACCGCCAGCACGGGGATGCGGCCGACAGGGGTCTGGGGGGCGGTGGAGAGGGGGTGGGAGCTCACCGGGCCAACGCTACCGAACTGTGGTAGATGCTCACGACCCCCGTCCGGTCCGCGAGGGCCGGTCGAGGGCGCCCTGCGCCGGGCTCCGGGAGGGGCCGAGCCCAGGTGGCCCCCTGCGCGGATTCCACTACAGTGGCAGGCGAGTCCCCGGACCGTGGCACCCCGCGCTGTAGCGGACTGCGGGATCCTCCACGTTCCGGACCCCATGCCGCGACACCGGAGGCGCAATGACCCAGGAAGCCGCACACCCGATGCACGACTCGAGCTGGTTGGCGGACGAGGACCCGCAGGCCTACAGCCCGGACTACGAGGGCCCCCGCATCACCCCGACCAGCCCGCTCGCCGCGGCCCCCGTCGGCCGTCCGCCTCGCACCGTCGAGGGCTTCGCCCGGGAGTTCCTGCGCGAGCTGAGCTTCGGCGAGGGTGTGGCCCTGTCGCGGTCCTCGCGCAACGACCAGTACCTCGCGCTGTCGCGCACCATCCGCCACTACCTCATGGCCGACTGGCTGGAGACCGCGCGTCGGCGCCGCGAGCAGCCGACCAAGATGGTGGGTTACCTGTCCGCCGAGTACCTGCTGGGTCGTCAGATGGGCAACGCGCTGCTCGCCACCGACCTCGGCGAGATCGCCAAGGAGGCCCTGCAGAGCCTGGGTCTGGACCTCAAGACCATGCGCGCCCAGGAGGTCGAGCCGGGCCTCGGCAACGGTGGCCTCGGTCGTCTCGCCGCGTGCTTCGTGGATTCCCTCGCCACCATGGACGTCCCCTGCATCGGCTACGGGATCCGGTACGAGTACGGCATCTTCCGGCAGACCTTCGAGGGCGGCCGTCAGGTCGAGGTGCCCGACTCCTGGCTGCACCTCGGCGATCCCTGGGGCTTCCCGCACCCGGACCGCGCGGTCCAGGTGGGCTTCGGCGGTCGCACCGAGACGGTCACCGAGGACGGCGTCGAGCGCAGCCGCTGGATCCCGGAGTGGAATGTCCTGGGCGTGCCCTACCACTACATGGTCCCGGGCTACCAGAACGGCGTGGTCAACACCCTGCGTCTGTGGTCGGCGAAGGCCACCCAGGAGTTCGACCTGCAGGTCTTCAACTCCGGCGACTACGCGCAGGCGGTCCGCGCCCAGACCACCGCCGAGAACATCTCCAAGGTGCTCTACCCCGAGGACTCGACGCCGCAGGGCCGCGAGCTGCGCCTGCAGCAGCAGTACTTCTTCGTCGCCTGCTCGCTGAAGGACTTCATCGACCGGACCCTGGAGAAGGGCTTCGACCTCCACCGCCTCGACGAACGGATCATCTTCCAGCTCAACGACACCCACCCGGTCATCGCGATCCCGGAGCTGATGCGCCTCCTCATGGACGAGCACGGCTTCGCGTGGGACGAGGCCTGGGCGGTCACCAGCCGGTGCTTCGCCTACACCTGCCACACCCTGCTGCCGGAGGCCCTCGAGGTCTGGCCGGTCGAGCTCGTCGGCCGGCTCCTGCC
The DNA here is from genome assembly GCF_022568795.1 of Arsenicicoccus dermatophilus. Classification (NCBI taxonomy): domain Bacteria; kingdom Bacillati; phylum Actinomycetota; class Actinomycetes; order Micrococcales; family Intrasporangiaceae; genus Arsenicicoccus; species Arsenicicoccus dermatophilus. The sequence continues at coordinate 1,048,883 of NZ_JAKZHU010000001.1, forward strand.
GCGGCACCTGGAGATCATCTACCGCATCAACGAGGAGTTCCTGGCCGACGTCCGCAGCCAGTTCCCCGGTGACGAGCTGCGCGTGCGGCGTATGTCGATCATCCAGGACCACCCCGAGCGCGCGGTCCGGATGGCCAACCTCGCCACCGTCGCCGGCGTCAAGGTCAACGGCGTCGCCGAGCTGCACTCCCAGCTGCTGCGCGACAAGGTGCTGCCCGACTTCTCGGCCATGTGGCCGGACAAGTTCACCAACGTCACCAACGGCATCACCCCCCGCCGCTTCGTGCGCCTGGCCAACCCCGGTCTGAGCCAGCTCATCACGGACACCATCGGTGTCGGGTGGGAGACCAGGCTCGAGCGGCTCGAGGCCCTGGAGCCCTTCGCCGAGGACGAGGAGTTCCGCGAGCGCTTCCGCGCGGCCAAGCAGGCCAACAAGGACCGCCTGCGCAAGCTGCTCGTCGTCCGTGACGGGATCGAGATCCCCGAGCACGCCATGATCGACGCGATGGTCAAGCGGCTGCACGAGTACAAGCGTCAGACGCTGAAGCTGCTGCACATCGTCTCGACCTACCAGCAGATCATCGACGGCGAGGTCGCCAAGGACGACGTGGTCGCCCGCACCTTCGTCTTCGGCGCCAAGGCCGCGCCCGGCTACCAGATGGCCAAGGAGATCATCTTCCTGATCAACTCGGTCGCCGAGACGATCAACGCCGACGAGCGGGTCCAGGGCACCCTGTCGGTGGCCTTCCCGGCCAACTACAACGTCACCCTGGCCAACCGGCTGATCCCGGCCGCCGACCTGTCCGAGCAGATCTCGCTCGCCGGCAAGGAGGCCTCGGGCACGGGCAACATGAAGTTCGCCCTCAACGGCGCCCTGACCATCGGCACCGACGACGGCGCCAATGTCGAGATCCGCGAGCGCGTCGGCGACGAGAACTTCTTCCTCTTCGGGATGCTCGAGCCGCAGGTCGCCGAGCTGCAGGCCAAGGGTTACGTCCCGAGCGCGGTCTACGAGGCCAACCCGAGCCTGAAGAAGGCCATGGACCTGCTCGCCTCGGGGCACTTCACCGGCGGCGACCGCGGCCTGGCGGCCCCGGTGGTCGACGACCTGCTCTACAACGACCGGTTCATGACCCTCGGGGACTTCCAGTCGTACGTCGAGACCCAGGCGCGGGTCGACGCGTACTACCAGGACCAGGAGGCGTGGACCCGCTCGGCGATCCTCAACGTCGCCCGCTGCGGGTTCTTCTCCTCCGACCGGTCGATGAGGGACTACCTGCGCCGGATCTGGATGCCCACGCACTGACCCGCCCGACGTCGAGGGGCCGCCCGCAGCAGCGGGCGGCCCCTCGACGTCCGGTTCCCGGGCGGCGAGGACGTCGCGGTCAGCCCCGGCCCGTGTCGTTCGGGGCCAGGCTGGCCTTGAACGACACGGAAAGTGGCCTCTTTGATCGATCCACGGGGCCAGCCTGGCCCATGGAGGCGGCCCATGGAGGCGGCCCATGGAGGGGCCTGGGGTGCGGTCAGCGGTGGGCGGGGTCCACGGGGGCGGCTCGTGGGCGCGGTCAGCGCTCGGCGCGCCATACCTGCATCGACGGGCCGGGAGAGGTCCGCACCTGCCCGGGCAGCACCCGCTCCCCGGGGTCCTCGCCCGGGCGCTCCCAGGCGCTGTCCCACGCGAGCCGGTAGCCCGTGACCCCCGGCACCTGCGGCAGCGTGACCGGCAGGTCGACGGTCGAGCTGTGCATCACCAGCAGGAAGGACTCGTCGTCGCAGACACCGCCGTCGAGATAGGCCAGCAGCGTGACGTTGCGAGGGTCGTGCCACTCGTCGGCCCGCATCTCCACGCCCGCCGCGTCGAACCACATCAGGTCCCGACTCCCGTCGACGCGGGCGGCCCGGGGTCCGAAGAACGCCGTCTGCCGCAGCACCGGGTGGTCGCGGCGCAGCCGCGCCAGCCAGGCCGTGGTCTCGACCAGGTCCTCCTGCCAGGGAGCGAGGTCCCAGTCGACCCAGCCGAGCGGGTTGTCCTGGCAGTAGGCGTTGTTGTTGCCCTGCTGGGTCCGCCCGAGCTCGTCGCCGGCGACCAGCATGGGGACGCCGGCCGAGCACATCAGGGTGCCGAGGAGGTTGCGGATCGAGCGGCGGCGCAGCGCCTCGACGGCGACCCCGTCGTCGTCCGCACCTGCGGGACCCTCGACCCCGTGGTTCCACGAGCGGTTGTGGTCGGACCCGTCGCGGTTGTCCTCGCCGTTGGCCTCGTTGTGCTTGCTGTCGTAGGCCGTCAGGTCGGCCAGGGTGAACCCGTCGTGGGCGGCCACGAAGTTGATCGACGCGGCGGCGTTGCGGTCGTGCCGGGCGAAGAGGTCCTCGGATCCGGCGAGACGGGTGGCCAGGTCGGAGACGCCGTGTCCCGGGACGCCCGTGCGGGAGCGGGCGGCGTCGACGAGCCAGAAGTTGCGGACGCCGTCGCGGAAGCGGTCGTTCCACTCCGAGAAGGGCGGCGGGAACTGGCCGGTGCGCCACCCGTTGAAGCCGATGTCCCAGGGCTCGGCGACGAGCTTGACGTCGCGCAGCAGGGGGTCGGCCCGCAGTGCCATGAGGAAGGGGTGGTCCGGGTCGAAGCCGTCGTCCCGGCCTCGCCCGAGCGCCACGGCCAGGTCGAACCGGAAGCCGTCGACGTGCATCTCCTGCACCCAGTGGCGCAGCGAGTCCAGGACGAGCCGCAGCGGAACCACGTGCCGGGTGTCGACGGTGTTGCCGCAGCCGGTGACGTCGACGTCGTGCCCGCGCCCGTCGAGGCGGTAGTAGGTGGCGGAGTCGAGCCCGCGCAGCGACAGCGTCGCGCCGTCGACGGACTGCTCGCAGGTGTGGTTGTAGACCACGTCCAGGATCACCTCGATCCCGGCGCGGTGCAGGTCGCGCACCATCCGCTTGACCTCGTCGACGACGCCCTGGGGGTCGGTGGTCGAGGCATAGGGGGCGTGCGGCGCGAAGAAGCCGAGGGTGTTGTAGCCCCAGTGGTTGGTGAGCCCGCGGGTGGCCAGGTGGGGCTCGTGGGTGAAGGCGTGGATCGGCAGCAGCTCCACGGCGGTCACCCCGATCCGCCGCAGGTGGGCGACGGTCACCGGGTGCGCCATGCCGGCGTAGGTGCCGCGCAGCTCCTCCGGCACCCCCGGCAGGGTGCGGGTCAGTCCGCGCAGGTGCGCCTCGTAGACGAAGGACCGGGCCGGCGGCGTGCGCGGGCGCTCGTCCCCCGCCCAGTCGAAGTCGTCGTCGACCACGACGCACCGCGGCACGAAGGCCGCGTCGTCCCGGTCGTCGCGCACCTCGTTCTCGCCGCGCAGGTCGGCGTCGACGCGGTGGCCGAAGATCTCCGGCCGCCAGGTGACCTGCCCCTCCAGGGCCCGGGCGTAGGGGTCCATCAGCAGCTTGGCGGGATTGTGCCGGTGGCCCTCGGCGGGGGACCACGGGCCGTGCACCCGATAGCCATAGCGCTGACCCGCGCGCATCCCGGGTATGACGTCGAACCACGTCCCGAAGGCCCGCTGCCGCAAGGGGATCCGCCGCTCGCTCGCTCCCGTGGCGTCGCCCGCCTCGAAGAGGCACAGCTCCACCGCCGTCGCGTGCCCGGCGTGGACGGCGACGGCCGCGCCGTCGGCCAGGAGGGTGACGCCGAGGCGCGGGGGCTGCTCGAGGGTGGCGGGCATGGTTGGAAGCATAGGTGGGGGCTCCGGCAGCGCTCGCCCGAAGCGCGTCGGGGCCCCGGGGCTCCCCGTCTGGCGCGCGCCCCCGCGGCGGCGCTTAGGGTGGGGGCATGACGGATCCCACCTCCATCCCCAGCTTCCCGCCGGCCGCCGACGAGCACCCGCTGCGCGGCCAGGTCATCGACGCCCTGCACGACGACGGGCTGATGGCCGACATCGACGCCGACGGCGACGTCTCGTTCAAGGTCCAGGGCCAGCAGCTCTTCGTCCGCTGCATCGAGGGCGAGGTCACGATCATGCGGGTCTTCGGCCAGTGGCAGATCGGCGACGACATCCCGCAGGACGAGCTGTCCCAGCTGCGCGCCTGCAACGAGCTCAACCTGCGCATGAGCGTCGTCAAGTCCGGGCTGGCCGGCGGCACCCTCGTGGTCACCGCGGAGCACGTGATGCTGCCCGGCACCGACGTCAAGACCCTGCTGCCCATGACCACCTCCGTGGTGCTCACCGCGGTCCACACCTGGCACCAGATCGTCACCGGCGACCTGCAGTTCGACACCGGCCTGGTGCCCGGCGAGGGCGACCAGCCCGAGGGTGGCCTGCCCAGCTGATCACCTGGCCGCTGCCCCGCGAGCCGACGCGCCCCCGACCGTCCACCCGGACGGCCGGGGGCGCGTTGCATCGGGGTGTCGATCGTCTCGCACGGCAAGTTACCTGCCGGTAATGTAGTTGAGTAGCACAAGCACGGGTCTCGACCGAGGCCACCGTGGACGATAGAGAAGAGGACCCGCACGATGGACATCGTTGTCTGCGTCAAGCACGTGCCGGACGCCCAGGGCGACCGCGGCTTCGACGAGTCCGACTGGACGACCGACCGCCAGGCCGTCGACGGCCTGATGTCCGAGCTGGACGAGTACCCCATGGAGGAGGCCCTGCGCCTCGTGGAGGCCGGCGAGGGCACCATCACCGTCCTCACGATGGGTCCTGACGTGGCGGCCGACGCCATCAAGAAGGCCCTGCAGATGGGCGCCGACAAGGGCATCCACGTCAACGACGAGGCGCTGCACGGCTCGGACGCCGTCGCCACGTCGCTGGTGCTCGCGGAGGCGATCAAGAAGGCAGGTCAGCCGGACCTGGTGATGTTCGGCATGGCCTCGACCGACGGCGCCATGAGCGTGGTCCCCGCGATGGTGGCCGAGCGCCTGGGCCTGCCGCAGGTCACCCTGGCCTCCGAGCTCGGCGTCGAGGGCGGTACCGTGAGCATCCGCCGCGACGGCGACACGGCCACCCAGCGCCTCCAGGCCGCCCTGCCCGCCGTCGTCTCGGTCACCGACCAGACCGGCAACGAGCCGCGCTACCCCTCCTTCAAGGGGATCATGGCCGCCAAGAAGAAGCCCGTGGAGACCTGGTCGCTCGCCGACCTCGGCCTCGACGCCGACCAGGTGGGCCTGGGTGCCGCCCGCACCAAGGTCGAGCAGGCCACCCCTCGCCCGCCGCGCGAGCAGGGCACCATCGTCAAGGACGAGGGGGACGGCGGCGCCAAGCTCGCCGAGTTCCTCGTCGCCAAGAAGTTCGTCTGAGCCGGCCACCGCGACAAAGGAGTTCACTGACATGGCTGAAGTTCTCGTTCTGGTCGACCACACCGACGGCAAGCTCAAGAAGACCTCCGCCGAGCTGCTGACGCTGGCGCGCCGCGTCGGCGAGCCCAGCGCCGTCTTCCTCGGCAAGGGCGTCGAGACCGCCCTCCCGGTCCTCGCCAAGTACGGCGCCGAGAAGGTCTACGTCGTCGACGACGACTCCTTCGGGCAGTTCCTCGTCGGCCCGGCCGTCGACGCCCTGGCCGCCGTGGTGCAGCAGACCTCGCCCGCCGCGGTCCTGATGACCACCGGCACCGACGCCAAGGAGATCGCGGCCCGCCTGGCCGTCCGCTGCGACGGTGGCCTGATCACCGATGCCGTCGACGTGCAGGGCGGCGGCAACGGCGTCCTCGCCACCCAGTCGGTCTTCGCCGGGAACTGGACCGTGCAGTCCACGGGCACCCGGGGCACGACCTTCGTGACCGTCAAGCCCGCCTCCGTGGCTCCCGAGGCCGCCCAGGGTGCCGGCGCCCTGCAGCCCGTGGAGGTGCAGATCTCCGACGCCGCCAAGGCCGTGCAGATCACCGACGCCCAGCCCAAGCAGTCCACGGGCCGTCCGGACCTGGCCACCGCCCAGGTCGTCGTCTCCGGCGGTCGCGGCACCGGCGGTGACTTCTCCACGGTCGAGGCCTTCGCCGACTCGATGAAGGCCGCCGTCGGCGCCTCCCGGGCCGCCGTCGACGCCGGGTGGTACCCGCACTCCTCGCAGGTCGGCCAGACCGGCAAGCAGGTGTCGCCGCAGCTGTACGTCGCGTGCGGGATCTCCGGTGCGATCCAGCACCGCGCCGGCATGCAGACGTCCAAGACGATCGTGGCGATCAACAAGGACGAGGAGGCCCCGATCTTCGAGCTCGTCGACTTCGGCGTGGTGGGCGACCTCTTCTCCGTGCTTCCGCAGGCCACCGAGGCCGTCCAGAAGCGCTGAGCCCCAGGCGCTCTCGCGGCGGGCCGCCCTCCCCGACGGGGAGGGCGGCCCGCCGCCGTCATCCGGTTGCCGGCGCCCCGCCGGGGTGGAGGCAGGCCTCCTCGGGGGCCGCAGGCTGAGCCTGCGCCCGAGGCATCCCGGCCCCGGGGCCCGATCCCGAGGAGTGCCATGCCCAGCTCCACCCTGGTGACCCAGGAGCGTTGGGCCCGAGCCACTTTCGCGCTCGGGATCTTGTGCGTGCTCGCCCTCGCGGCCCCGCTCGCCCACGTCGTGCTCGTCGTCGCCACCCTGACCTGCGCCTGGACGTGGCGGCGGGCGGGCGGCACCCGCACGGGCCGGGTGTGGGCGCTCGTCGGGCTGGGCCTGTGCCTGCTGCCGGTGCTGATCGTGACCGTGACGAGCCTGGCCACCGCGGGCGCCTCGAGCTGAGCCGCGCGCCGTGGGGAACCGCGCGGTGCCAGGGTGCGTCCAGGAAGGAGTGCGGCGCCCGCCGCACACGATGGGGGAGGCACAGATGACCGCACGACGGTCCCAGGTCGTGGCCCTCGGGATCACGGCCGTCCTGGCCGGCACGCTGACCGGCTGCGCGCAGGAGACCCGCCGGACGTCCGCGGGGGTGTGCGTGGACGCGCAGACCAACGAGCGACTGCCCGACTCCGAGTGCGACGACCGGCGCCGCGGCGCCCACGGCGTGGTCGGACGCTGGGCCCGGTGGTACTACTACAGCGACGGCGCGCGGGTGCCCCGGGTGGGCGGCAAGGTCAGCGGCGGGTCGTTCAGCGCACCGAGCGACCACAGCTATGTCACCGGGGGCGTCGACCCCCGGGGCACCACGAGCCTGAAGTCCTCGACGGTCTCCGGCGGGAAGGGCACGACGATCTCGCGGGGCGGCTTCGGCGGCTCCGGCGGCAAGGGGAGCAGCTGATGCGCCGGATGACGTCGACGCCCCGCGCGGGCTGGCGGGAGACCGTCGAGTCCCAGGGGCTGGTCTATCCCACGACCGTGGGCCCGGACGGCGCCGAGCGGCCCTACTGGTGGGAGAGCGCGTACTACGAGCTGACCTCCGCGGAGGTGGACGAGCTGGAGGCCGCCACCGAGCAGCTGCACCGGATGTGCCTGGAGGCGGCGCGGTTCCTGGTCACCGGCGCGATGGGGCCGATCGGCCTCCCCGAGGGGGCGCTGCGGCTGGCCGCCGCGAGCCTGGAGGCCGGCACGCCCAGCCTCTACGGCCGGTTCGACCTGCGGTACGACGGCGACGGCCCGCCCAAGCTGCTGGAGTACAACGCGGACACCCCCACCGGGCTGCTCGAGTCCAGCGTGGTGCAGTGGTACTGGCTGGAGGACCTGCACCCCGACCGGGACCAGTGGAACTCCGTGCACGAGCGGCTGGTCGCCGCGTGGCAGGCCATGGCGCCGCGCATCACCCAGCCGGTGTGGTTCGCCCACCACGAGGACGAGGTCACCGGCGAGGAGTGGATGACCACGACCTACCTGCGCGACACCGCCGAGCAGGCCGGGCTGCAGACCCGCTCGATCACCATGGGGCAGATCGGCTACAACGAGGCGGCGGAGTACTTCGTGGGTCACGGCGGCGAGATGCTGCGGACCTGCTTCAAGCTCTATCCCTGGGAGGACATGCTCCGCGAGCCCTTCGGCCGCTGGGTGGAGCCGCGACCCAACCCGATGTACGGCACCACCTGGCTGGAGCCCCCGTGGAAGGTCGTGCTGTCCGACAAGGCCCTCCTCGCCGCGCTGTGGCACCTCTACCCGGACCACGAGCTGCTGCTCCCGGCCTACCTCGACTCCCCGCAGGGGCTCACCGAGTGGGTCGCCAAGCCGATCTTCGGCCGCGAGGGCGCGGGGATCCGCATCCACGCCGACGGCGTCGAGCAGACCCCGACCGGGTCCGACGGCGGCACGAGCTGCGTCTACCAGCAGTGGTGCCCGCTCCCGGAGCTCGACGGCCACAAGGTCGTCATCGGCTCCTGGGTGGTCGACGGCCACGCCGCCGGCGCCGGGATCCGCGAGAGCGACGGCTGGGTCACCGACGTCGGCGCCCGCTTCGTCCCCCACCTGATCGACACCGCCCCGCCGTCCGCCGCGCAGCGCGCGCAGTGGGTGGCCGAGGACCAGGGAGGTCCCCGATGATCGCTGCTCTGCTGTATGCCGCTGCCTACTGCCTGGCCGGGATCGCCCTGCTGGCCGCCGGTTTCGTGGTACTCGACCTGCTGACGCCAGGTCGCCTGGGCGCCCGGATCTACACCGAGCGGTCGGTCAACGCCGCCGTGGTCGTCGCGGCGGAGTTCCTCGGGCTCGGCGCGATCACCTTCACGACGATCTGGACCAACGGCGACGCCGGCGTGGGCCACGCCCTGCTGTGGACCGTGGGCTTCGGGCTGCTCGGGATCGTGCTGCAGGCCGTGAGCTTCCTGCTGCTCGACGCGATCACGCCCGGGTCGCTGCGCGCCCTCGTGGTCGAGAAGGACTGGCACCCGGGCGCTTTCGTCGCCGCCGCTGCCATGCTGGCGGTCAGCGCCATCGTCTGCGCCGCCATCGCCTGAGCCCCAGGGTCCAGGCACGAGCACCTCCTCGACCGCTGGTGCGGCCGACGCCGGTCCGGACCCGCTGTCCGGGGCGCTGCCCGTGGCCGAGCTGGACCCGGCCGTGCGCCCGCAGGACGACCTGTGGGGTCACGTCAACGCCCGCTGGCTGGCGACGGACCCGATCCCGGCCGACCGCGGTCGGTGGGGGCTGTCCGACCTCACGCGGGCCCGGGTGTCCGAGCAGCTGCATGAGGTCGTCGAGTCCGCCTGCGCCACGGGCGATCTCGCCGAGGAGCGGCTGGTCGCCCGGGTCCGCGACCTGCTGGTGGACGAGGCCGGACGCGCGGCCGCCGGGCTGGACCCGGTGCGCGACGAGCTGCGTGCCGTCGACGCGATCGGTGACCTGCCCGACCTGCTGCGGGTGCTGGGGGAGCGGCAGCGCGAGGGGATGACCGGCGTGCTGGAGGCCCATCTCCTGCCGGACGCCGACGACCCGACCCGCTGGGCGGTGCACCTCTTCCAGGCCGGACTCACCCTGCCCGTCGCCCCGCTCTACGCCCGGCTCGGGGACGCGCTCGACGAGCACGCCCGATCCCTGTGCACCGCAGCAGGTCTCCGGCCCGGGGTGGCAGCCTCGGCGCCGGACCTGGAGCGCGCGCTGGCCGAGGTCAGCTGGGATGCCCCCGACGGCGAGGACGACCGGGCGCTCACCCACCCGATGACCTTCGTCGAGCTGGGCGACCTGGCCGGGATCGACCTCGTTCCCTGGCTCGACGCGCTGGGTCTGCGTCCGGATCGGCTGGGGCTCAACGTCTGTCAGCCGTCCTACGTCGCCGGGCTCGGTCGGCTGCTGCGCGAGCGACCCCTGGCGCAGTGGCAGGACTACCTGCGCTGGCGGCTCGTCGCGGCACGCGCGGCATACCTCGGTCCGGACCTGGGTCCGGACCTGGCGCAGGCGCACGCCCGCTTCCACGAGCAGGTGCTCGGCGGCCAGCCACGGCCGACGCCGGACTGGCGTCGCCGGGTGCAGACCGTGCAGGACGTCCTGCCCCTGGCCCTCGGACGGCTGTGGGTCGAGCGGTATGCCGACGAGCGGTGCCGGGAGCGCACCCGCGAGCTCGCCGAGGCGCTGCGGGACGGGATGCGGACCACGCTGCGCGACTGTCCGTGGCTGGGGGAGGAGGCCACGACCGCCGCGCTCACCAAGCTCGACGCCGTGGTCATGCTCGTCGGGTGGCCGGACGAGTGGCCCGACATGACCGGCCTGGAGCTGGGGGAGACCGCGGCCGGCGCCGTGCGCGCGGCGCGGGCGGCGGCGCACGACCGGGAGGTGGCGGCCACGGAGACCGCCGTCGACCGGGCGACCTGGGGACCGCCGCCCTATGTCGTCAACACCTTCTACCACCCCTTCCACAACCAGGTGACTGTCGAGGGCGCGAGCCTGCCGCCGGCCGCGGTGCTCGACGACCCGGCCGTGCTCTTCGGTCAGTACGCGAGCGTCCTCGGGCACGAGCTGGGACATGCCTTCGACTCGCGCGGCTCGCAGCGGGACCACCTCGGCCGGGTGCGGCAGTGGTGGGGCGCAGCCGAGGAGGCGGCCTTCCGCGAGCGGGCGGCCGCCGTCGAGGCCCAGGTCGACGGGTGGCGCCCGCGCGGGGTCGACGACGAGAGCGTCGACGGGACGAGGGTCGGCTTCGAGTGCGTGGCGGAGCTGATCGGGCTCCAGCTGGCGTGGGACGCCTGGTGCGACAACGTCTCCGGTGACGAGCGGACGCGGCGCGTGGACGGGCTGACGGGGGACGAGCGCTTCTTCGTGGCCAAGGCCTACGGACGGCGCGCGGCCGACCGGCCCGCTGTCGCCCGCGCGCGGCTGCGCAGCGACGTGCACCCGCCCTTCGAGGTCTTCGCCGGGCTCGTCCGCAACCTCGACGGCTTCCACGAGACCTTCGCCACCGCGCCGGGTGACCGGGCCTGGCTGGCGCCCGAGGAGCGGGTGCGCATCTTCTGACGCTGCCCGCTGCCCGCCGCCCCAGGGTCGTGTGCGCCTACCGCCGGAATCCGGCGCCCGCCGCCCGCGATCCTGGGGGCCCGGGGGCGAGGTGTGACCGGACGTAGACTCCGGGTGTGCAGCCGGACTACGCCTATCTCGATCACGCCGCCACGACGCCCGTCTTTGCCGAGGTCGTCGAGGCGGTGGCCCGCCAGCGCGCCGTCGTCGGCAACCCGTCCAGCCTGCACACCGCCGGCCGCGCCGCCCGCCGCGTCGTCGAGGAGAGCCGTGAGCAGATCGCCGAGCTCGTCGGCGCCCGCCCGTCCGAGGTGATCTTCACCGGCGGCGGCACCGAGGCCGACAACCTCGCCGTCCTCGGCACCGCCCGCGCCCGCGTGGCCGCCGACCCGCAGCGCCGCCGGATCCTCGCCTCCACCGTCGAGCACCACGCCGTCCTCGACGCGGTCGAGCACCTGGTGCGCCGCGAGGGCGCGGAGGTCACCTGGCTCGAGGTCGACGCCGCCGGGCGGGTGGACCTCGAGGCGGCCCGCGCGGCCCTCGACGAGCACGCCGACTCCCTCTCCCTGGCCACGGTCATGTGGGCCAACAACGAGGTCGGCACAATCCAGCCGATCGCCGAGATCGCTGCAGCCGCAGCGGCATACGACGTCCCGGTGCACTCCGACGCGGTGCAGGCGGTCGGGCACGTGCCGGTGGACTTCGCGGCGAGCGGGCTCGCGCTGATGGCGGTCACCGCGCACAAGTTCGGCGGTCCCGTGGGCGTGGGCGCCCTGCTCGCCCGCCGCGACGCCGTCGTCGACCCGCTCACCCACGGCGGTGGTCAGGAGCGACACATCCGCTCCGGCACCCTCGACGTGGCGGGCATCGTGGGCATGACGACGGCCCTGCGGATCGCCTGCGAACAGCGTGAGGCCGAGACGGCCCGCCTGGTGGCGCTGCGCGACCGGCTGCTGCAGGGAGCGCTCGACCTGGACCTCGGCATCCGCGTGGGCGGCGACTGGGAGCCCGGCGACGCCACCCGGCGCCTGCCCGGCAACGCCCACCTCGTCGTCGACGGCTGCGAGGGCGACTCGCTGCTCTACCTTCTCGACGCCGCCGGTGTCCAGTGCTCCACCGGGTCCGCCTGCCACGCGGGCGTCCCGCAGCCCTCCCACGTGCTGATCGGCATAGGCCTGTCCGAGGCCGAGGCGCGCGGGGCCCTGCGCCTGACCCTCGGGCACAGCTCCACCGACGAGGACGTCGAGCGAGCCCTCGCGGCGCTGCCGGGAGCGGTCGACCGGGCCCGGCGCGCGGGCTCGCTGAGCGGGGGCCCGGTCGCGGCTGCCGCCGCCCGGGGCCTGGGCGCCGACGCGGTGGAGGCGGCGAGCTGATGCGGGTCGTCGCCGCCATGAGCGGCGGGGTCGACTCGGCCGTGGCCGCCGCCAGGATGCTCGACGCCGGCCACGAGGTCGTCGGCGTGCACCTGGCCCTGTCCCGCTCCGCCGCCACCCTGCGCGAGTCCGCCCGGGGCTGCTGCACGCTCGAGGACGCGGGCGACGCCCGCCGGGTCGCCGACCGCCTCGGGATCCCGTTCTACGTCTGGGACCTCGCCGACCGCTTCCAGGCCGAGGTGATCGACGACTTCGTCGCGGAGTATGCCGCCGGCCGCACCCCCAACCCCTGCCTGCGCTGCAACGAGCGGATCAAGTTCGCCGCGTTGCTGGACAAGGCGCTCGCGCTGGGCTTCGACGCGGTCGCCACCGGCCACTACGCCCAGGTCGTCGAGCGTCGCTCGCCGGACGGCGCCGTCGCGCGCGAGCTGCACCGCGCCGTCGACCCGGCCAAGGACCAGTCCTATGTCCTGGGCGTCCTGGACGCCGACCAGCTGGCCCGGTCCTTCTTCCCGCTCGGGGACGCCACCAAGACCCAGGTGCGCGCGGAGGCGGCCGAGCGCGGGTTCGCCGTCGCCCGCAAGCCCGACTCCCACGACATCTGCTTCGTCGCCGACGGGGACACCCGCGGGTGGCTCGGGGCGCGGCTGGGGGAGCGGCCCGGGGAGATCGTGGACGAGACCGGTGCGGTGGTGGGCGCGCACGAGGGTGCGTATGCGTACACCGTCGGCCAGCGACGCGGGCTGCGGCTCGGGCGCCCGGCGCAGGACGGCCGGCCGCGCTACGTCACGTCCGTCGACGTCCCGCGCAACCGCGTCGTCGTGGGGCCCGGCGAGCTGCTCGGCATCGACCGGATCCGCGGCGAGCACGTCCGCTGGTGCGGTCCGGCGCCGGACGGGACGGTCGAGGTCGGCGCCCAGCTGCGCGCGCACGGGGCCGAGATCCCCGCGCGGGCCTGGGTGGAGGGCGCCTCGCTGCACGTGTCCCTGGCCGAGCGCACCCGGGGCGTCGCGCCGGGCCAGTCGGTGGTGCTGTATGCCGGGACGCGGGTGGTCGGGTCCGCCACGATCGCCGAGACCGGCCGGGCCTGACCCGCTCTCGACCCGGCCGCGTCTGTCGCAGCGAGACCGAAGACCTGCGGGCCCACGGCCCGAGGGTGCTACTTGCGGATGTCGTCAGGCATGCCTACCAGGCACGGACGTCATGCCGCTCCGGGAGGTGGGTAGCTACCGGCTCGATCCAGTCTTCATCCGCAGTTCACCGAAATCCCCTGAGTGGCAACGCGTTCCACCTGCAGTATGAGAGCGCATGAGGGAGGACCCCTCCATGCGCCAGGTCGGAGCGATCCTCCGCCCTGGTTGGAGCAGTGGGCACGGCCCACTGCTCCAACCGAGAGAAGGGCTCGACATGTCCACCAAGAAGCTCCCGATCGTCGTCGCCATGGCGGCCGCGGCCCTCACGCTGGCCCCGTCTGCGGTGCCTGCTGTCGCCAGCTCCGCAACTCCTTCCCTGGCCCGCGTGGACTGCAAGACCTGGGCGGGTGGCACCGACCAGAACCACGTCGTCATCTCCTGCACCAAGTACAGCAACACGTCGGCCCGCGGCATCGGGGACTGCAACCTGTGGCAGCCTGACATCGCTACGGCCTGGATCACGGGCGCCAACCGCTCGACCTCGAGCTCGCACTGCATCAACGGGATCAAAAGCACGCACGTCGAGTCCTGATCCTCGATCCCCGGTGGTCGATGCCCTTGGTGAAGGGTGTCGACCACCGGGGGAGTGTCAGAACAACGGTGGGTGGGGGTTCGGCCTGACGCGCTGAGCGGTGCTCGGCGGGAGAGCAGGCAGCATGACGAACACGATTGGGGTCGTGGACCTCAACGATGACGACAAGCAGGCGCTGGCGCAGCGTCTGGTGGACCAGGCCCGCGCTGAAGGAGTCGACCTGGTCGGCCCCGACGGTGTGCTGACGGGCCTGACCAAGCAGGTGCTGGAGACCGCTCTGGAGGAAGAGCTGACCGAGCACCTCGGCTACGAGCACTCGGATCGGCACGCGAAGCCGGCGCCGGTCGACGGGGGCGGGAACGAGCGGAACGGCACCCGATCCAAGACGGTGCTCACGCAGATCGGGCCGGTCACGATCGACGTTCCGCGGGACCGGGACGGCACATTCGACCCGAAGATCGTCCGGAAGCGGCAACGCCGTCTGGACGGCGTCGACCAGCTCGTCCTGTCCTTGTCGGCGCGCGGGTTGACCACCGGTGAGATCGCGGCGCACTTCGCCGAGGTGTATGGCGCGTCGGTGTCCAAGGACACGATCAGTCGGATCACCGAGAAGGTCGCCGCGGAGATGTCTGAGTGGCAGCACCGGCCCCTGGACCGCGTGTACCCGGTGATCTTCATCGACGCGCTCGTGGTGAAGGTCCGTGACGGGCAGGTCACCAACAAGCCCTTCTACATCGTCATCGGCGTGACGACCGCCGGGGAACGCGACATCCTCGGGATCTGGGCCGGCGACGGTGGGGAGGGCGCAAAGTTCTGGCTGGGCGTGCTCACCGAGATCAAGAACCGCGGTGTCGAGGACGTGTGCATCGCCGTGTGCGACGGGCTGAAAGGACTGCCCGAGGCGATCACCACGACATGGGAGCTCGCCGCCGTACAGACGTGCGTCGTGCACTTGATCCGGAACACGTTCCGGTACGCGGCCCGCCAGCACTGGGACGCGATGGCCAAGGACCTGCGGCCCGTGTACACGGCCGTCAACGCCGAGCAGGCCGCCGCACGGTTCGAGGACTTCGCCGCCACGTGGGAGCCCGTCTGTCCCGCCGCGATCCGCATGTGGCGAGGCGCGTGGAACGAGTTCGTGCCCTTCCTCGACTACGACGTCGAGATCCGCAAGGTCATCTGCACGACCAACGCGATCGAGTCGTTGAACGCCCGCTACCGGCGCGCCGTCCGTGCGCGAGGGCACTTCCCGAACGACGCCGCCGCGTTGAAGTGTCTCTACCTGGTGACCCGTTCCCTGGACCCCACCGGGAGAGGCAGGGCACGATGGGTCATCCGGTGGAAGGCACCCCTGAACGCCTTCGCCATCACCTTCGAGGGACGCATCACCCCCTCGACCACCTAAGAACGCTGGGCACCCCGCCCACCGATAATCCGACAGTCCCGATCGCCACCGCCTGGCTGGCGACCGGTCTGTACGTCGCACCGGCCGTGGGCGGACGCGAGCCCGCCGGCCAGCGCCTCGGCGTGAACGTCCTCTTCGGCGCGCTGCTCGTCGTGGTCCTCGGCTCGATGGCGGGGGAGTGGCTGTCGATCATGGGCAGGATGGGTCACGGCACCCCGTTGTCCTTCTGGCTCGGCACCCAGGGCTACGAGTACGTCGACCTGGGGCGGGCCTTCCAGATCGGGCTGTTCGTCGGCCTCTTCCTGTGGTTCGCCCTGATGTGGCGGGGTATGGCGCCGGCCCTGCGCCGCGCCCGCGACGAAGGACACCTGGCCGCCACGCCCGAGGCTCCGCTCGCCTCGGGCAGCCAGCGCTCGCTCACCCTCATGCTCCTCATGAGCTGTCTGGCCATCGCCGGGTTCTACGGCGCGGCCTTCGGGATCGGGCACAGCACGCACCTGTCCATCGCGGAGTACTGGCGCTGGTGGGTGGTGCACCTGTGGGTCGAGGGCTTCTTCGAGGTCTTCGCCACGACCGTCATCGCGTTCCTGTTCTCCCGGCTCGGGCTGATCCGTTCGTCGTCCGCCACCACCTCGGTGATCTCGTCGACGACGATCTTCCTGGCGGGCGGGATCATCGGCACCGCGCACCACCTGTACTTCACCGGTTCCCCGTCGCCGGTGCTCGCCCTCGGCGCGGCGTTCAGCGCCCTGGAGGTGGTGCCGCTGGCGCTCATGGGCTTCGAGGCCTTCCGCAACCTGCGGCTGCTGAAGGTCCGCGAGTGGGTCGCCGGCTATCGCTGGGCGATCTACTTCTTCGTGTCGGTCTCGTTCTGGAACATGCTCGGCGCCGGGGTCTTCGGCTTCCTCATCAACCCGCCGATCTCGCTGTTCTACGTGCAGGGCCTCAACCTCACCCCGCTGCACGGGCACACCGCGCTGTTCGGCGTCTACGGCATGCTGGGGATCGGGCTGATGCTCTTCTGCATCCGCTCCCTGATGCCCGGCCGCGAGTGGGACGACCGGCCGCTGCGGTGGGGCTTCTGGCTGCTCAACGGCGGGCTGCTCGCCATGGCCCTGGTCTCTCTGCTCCCGCTCGGCCTCGCCCAGGCCTGGGCGTCGATGGACCGCGGCCTGTGGTGGGCCCGCTCCGACGAGTTCCTCTACGGTCCCGTCCTGACCGTCGTCCGCTGGCTGCGGATCCCCGGCGACGTGGTCTTCGGCCTCGGCGCCCTGTCGATCGGGGTCTTCATGGTGGGCCTGCTCACCGGCGCCTCGTTGAAGGGCCGGCCGCAGCAGGTCGAGCCCGGCCAGGTCCGGCCCGCCGCCGAGGAACCGTCGGCGCGCTCCTGACCGTCGGCCACCGGACACCGAGGACCGCGCCCCGTCCTGCGGGGGTGCGGCCCTCGGCGGGTCGGGAGGGCAGGCAGCCGTCTGCCGGCGCCGTCGCAGGTGGGCCCGTCGCCGACCGGGTCGATCCCGGCCGTGCTCGACCCGGGCCCGCCCCAGGTGACCGCAGTTGTCCGGAATGGCGGACCTAACCCTGACCTGGCAGCGCTCTCAGTCATATCTTGTCCCCTTTTAGGGTCAATGTGTTGAGTCTGTCGTGACCGCTCCGTGACGATCACACCGTCCCGCGCCCCCACCCCCGAGGAGCGAGCCATGACCCCCGTGGCCACCCCCACCCCTTCCGCCGCGACGCTCGACGGCTTCGTCGCGACCCCGCTCACCCCGCGCTGCGCCCAGGTGGCCGACCGGGCCCGACACGTCTGTCTCGGCATCAGCCCCTTCAACGGCTACTACACCCAGCCGCGCATCGACCTGCTCGTGCGCTGGGGGCTCGAGGCCTATCCGTCGGTCAGCTTCTACGTCCCCGACCTGTCTCCCCAGCACACCTTCCGCGCGCTCGGGTATGCCGAGGGCAAGGCGCGCACCAAGGCCCGCCGCCAGGGTGCCTACGTGCTCAACAAGATCCGCACGGCCCTCGGCAAGGCGGGCGTCGCGGACCCGGAGCCCTACCTGCAGTGGAGCGAGCCGCTGGACGCCAACGAGCAGTACCAGCGCCTCGCTCGCGAGGGGCGCGAGCGCTTCGCCGACGACGCGGCCTTCCGGGCCGCGACGCTGGAGACCTCCCGCTGGGTGCTCGCCGGCAAGATCCCGGACGGCGGAGAGCCGACCGCCGAGCAGGCCGAGCTGGCGGTGGAGTACTTCCTGGACGAGCTGCCGTTCTTCGTCGACACCCCGGCGATCGTGGGGGAGGGGCCCTCGGTGTTCGTCTACCACCAGCCGGTGGACTACCTCGCACGGCTCTACCGCCACGAGCTGAGCCTGCTCCCCTCCGAGGACCAGGGATTCCTCGTGCTCAGCACCCCGGAGCCGCAGCCCGAGGACTAAGGTCGCGGACATGGAGTTTCGATACCTCGGCAACAGCGGACTGAAGATCTCCGAGATCACCTACGGCAACTGGCTGACCCACGGGTCGCAGGTGGAGAACGAGACGGCCAAGGCCTGCGTGCGCGCTGCGCTCGACGAGGGGATCACCACCTTCGACACCGCAGACGTCTACGCCAACACCAAGGCAGAGACGGTCCTCGGCGAGGCCCTCAAGGGCGAGCGCCGCGAGTCCCTGGAGATCTTCACCAAGGTCTACTGGCCCACCGGCCCCGGCGGGCACAACGACTGCGGACTGTCCCGCAAGCACGTCATGGAGTCGATCGACGGCTCGCTGCGGCGCCTGCAGACCGACTACGTCGACCTCTACCAGGCGCACCGGTTCGACACCGAGACGCCGCTGGAGGAGACGATGCAGGCCTTCGCCGACGTCGTCCGCCAGGGCAAGGCGCTCTACATCGGCGTCAGCGAGTGGACTGCCGAGCAGATCCGCGAGGGCCACGCGTTCGCGAAGCAGCTGGGCGTGCAGCTCGTCTCGAGCCAGCCGCAGTACTCCATGCTGTGGCGAGTCATCGAGGGCGAGGTCGTCCCGGCCTGCGAGGAGCTCGGTATCTCCCAGATCGTGTGGAGCCCGATGGCCCAGGGCGTCCTGTCCGGCAAGTACCTCCCCGGTCAGCAGCCGCCCGAGGACACCCGCGCCGGCCACGCGCAGGCGGGCCAGTCCATGAAGGACCTGATGCGCGACGAGGTGCTCACCGCCGTGCAGGGTCTCAAGCCGATCGCCGAGCAGGCGGGCCTGACCATGCCCCAGCTCGCCGTCGCCTGGGTCCTGCAGAACCCCAACGTCGCCGCCGCCCTGGTCGGCGCCTCGCGCCCCGAGCAGATCAAGGACAACGTCAAGGCCGCAGGCGTGCGGCTGGACGACGAGGTCATGAAGGCCGTCGACGAGGCTCTCGGCTCGGTCGTCGAGCGCGACCCGGCCCAGACCGCGGCGCGCGCCCCGCAGGGACGGCCCTGCTGAGCGCCGGCTGATCCGGTCGTCCTGGCCGTACGCCGCCGCCCCCGGCCACCTCTCGCAGGTGACCGGGGGCGGCGTCATACCACCCGCTGTCGGTGGCGGGTCAGGTGCGCTCGCGGGCGGGCGCGACGATCGACGCCGGGTCCGGTCCGCGCCGCACCCGCAGCTCGTAGAGGCCCAGCACCACCGCGAGCGTCAGCAGCGAGACGAGCAGCTGGGGGCGCGTCTGTGGCAGCAGACCCATCGCCACGACCACCAGCACGAGCAGCGCGAGCGTGACGGAGGACAGCCACGGGAAGCCCCACATCGGCACCGCCGGTCGCGGCTCCCCGGCCGCCTGCCCGCGGCGCCGCAGCACGATCTGGGAGGCGGCGATGGCGATGTAGACGAACAGGATCACGGCGCCGTAGGAGTTGATCAGGAAGGCGAAGACCACGTCGGGGGAGACGACGGCCGCCACGAGGGAGATCCAGCCGACGAGAGTGCCGGCGACGATCGCGCGCCGGGGCACGCCGCTGCGCGACACCTGCGCGAACCACGGCGGCGCGTCGCCGAAACCGGTGAGGGCGAAGAGCATCCGCGACGCGGTGAACAGCGCGGAGTTCAGGCAGGAGAGCACGGCCGTGAGGATGAGCAGGTTCATCAGGGTCGACACACCGGGTATGCCGAGGGTCCGCAGCGCGGCGGCATACGGGGAGATGGCGATCTCGGGGTCGTTCCAGGCCCGCACGGCCACGACGACGAAGACCGACCCGACGTAGAACGTGACGACCCGCAGCACGATGGTGCGCATGGCCTTCTCGACGGCGCCGCGCGGGTCCCGCGACTCGGCGGCGGCGATGGTGACGATCTCGGCGCCGGTGTAGAAGGCGACGCAGGGCACCACCGCGGTGACCACGGCGACCCACCCGTGCGGCGCGAAGCCGCCGTGGGACCACAGTCCCGACAGCCCCGGCGTGGACCGCGGCCACAGCCCCGTGATCCACAGCAGACCGGCGGCCAGGAAGAGCACGATCGCGACGACCTTGATCGAGCTGAACCAGTACTCGAACTCGCCGTAGCTGCGCGCCGAGACGAGGTTGGTGGCGGTGAGGGTGACGAGCAGCCCCAGCCCGAAGGCCCAGACCGGCACCTGCGGCCACCAGCCGGCGAGGATCCGCGCTCCGGCCACGGCCTCGACCGCGACCACGATGACGAAGAAGTACCAGTAGAGCCACCCGACGACGAATCCGCCTCGGGCACCGAGGGCTTCGCGGGCGTACACGTAGAAGGACCCCACCACGGGGCGGCTCACGGCCATCTCGGCGAGCATCCGCATCATCAGGACGGTGATCACGCCCGCGACGAGGAAGGACACGATCGCGGCCGGCCCGGCGTGCTGGACGACGACCCCGCTGCCCACGAAGAGCCCGGCGCCGATGACCCCGCCCAGCGCGATCAGGTCCAGGTGGCGGCGCTCCAGCCCCTGGCCGAGCCCGGGTCCGGCTGCTCCTTGCCCGGGCGGCGTGGACGAGGGCCGGGTCCAGCGGGTAGCGCCACTCGTGACCTGAGCCATGAGGCCTCCTCGGTGCGGGGCTCTTCGGTGGTCCCGCCGTGGTCTGTCCTTCCTACCTCGTCACCGTGGGTGATGGGGGATTGACACGGCGGGTGCTGTCAGGGCGTATGCCGAACGGCCCGGTCGCCCGGCACGACGAGACGCCCCCGTCACGAGGACCGGGGCGTCTCGTCATCCCGCGATCAGGACCGCGAGCGCCGGCCTGGGTGCTCGGGGCCCTCGTCGCCGTGGACCGCCTCGGCGGCGTCCTCCTCGCTGATGAGCACGCCCGCGAGGGGGCTGCCGCCACCGGTGCCGGCGGCGGTGATGCCGTCCTCGGCGTCCTTCTTGGCCGGGGTCTGGCCGGCCGCGGGGGCGTCCGCGGGGATCGGTCCCCCCTTGCTGGCGCCCTGGCGGGTCTGGCTGGCCTCGCCCTCCGCGACGCGGGACTCGGCGTTGTCCCGCTCGTCGATGGTCTGGTCCTGGTCGCTGATGGCTGCTCCTCGAGGTCGGGTCCGGTGGTGCCGGCCCACCCTCTCACGGGGTCACCGGGTCGCGGCCGATCGCCGGTGCGCCGCCTGTCGGTGGCGCCTGCTTGGATGGAGGCCCATCGAAGGGAGCGGGGCATGCGCCTGGTCTACGTCGACGACTCGGGGGCCGAGATCTCCGGGATCGTGGCCTACAGCTGGGTCGAGCTGGTCGACGGCGACTGGTCGACCGCCCTCGGCCGATGGCTGGACTGGCGGGACCTGCTGTGGGAGCGGCACCAGATCGGCAAGGCCGTGGAGATCCACTCGACGAGCTTCGTCAACGGCCGCGGACGCCCGAGCCTGAACGACCGGTGGAACGCCTCCAAGGCCCGCCGGCGCGCGGTCTTCGTGCAGGGTCTGGAGGCGATCGCGAGCACCGGTTGCCTGCGCGTCGGGACCGTCTACGCCCGCACCACCGGCCGCCGGGGTGCCTACCGCGCGGAGCGGCTGCGGGTCTACGGCGAGCTGGTGGGTGTCCTGGACGGACACCTGGCCGGCGCCGGGGAGCTGGGGATCGTGGTGATGGACGGCGACGGCACCGACACCGGCTACCTGGCGGCGCACCGGGCGCTGCGGCTGCGGACCCGGCGGATCGTGGAGGACCCGATGTTCCAGCACAGCTCGCGCAGCCAGTGGCTGCAGATGGCCGACATGGTCGCCTACTCGGCCTACCAGGAGATCCTGCAGGAGCCGGCCAAGGCCTTCGCGCACGGGTGGTATCCCCGGCTGCGGGAGATCGACGTGCTCGGTGGGCCTCTGGCCGTATGACGAGCGCGGCCGGCCGGTGGGCGTGGGGGAGGGGCCGGCACCGATGTGTGGCTTAGGGTGACCTCATCAGCACGCCGGGTCCTCCATGGAGTCCGACCAGGCACCACCCGCAGCTGCAAGGAGCCTCATGTCCATCGTCCGTCGTCTCGCCCGCCCCATGCTCGCCGCGATCTACGTCACCGGGGGCATCGGCCACTTCAAGGGTCTGGAGCACCATGTCCAGCTCGGCCAGCCGGTCCTCGAGCCGGTGCGCACCACGGTCAAGGACCTGACCGGCGTCGAGCTGTCCGACGAGCTGCTCGTCAAGGCCAGCGGCGCCGCGATGGTGGGCGCCGGCACGATGTTCGCCCTCGGTCGCCTCCCGCGCCTGTCCAGCGCCGTGCTCGCTGCCACCATGGTGCCAACCACCCTCGCGGGGCACGCGTTCTGGAAGGAGACCGACCCGCAGGCCCGCCAGATGCAGCAGATCCAGTTCTACAAGAACCTCGGTCTGGCCGGCGGCGCGCTGCTCGGCATGGTCGACACCGAGGGCAAGCCCGGTCTGAAGCACCGCGCCCGCGCCCAGGCCACCCTGACCCGCCGCGAGCTCAAGGCCCTGGCCACCCAGGCTGCGCTCGAGGCCCGGCTCGCGGCCGCCAAGGCCCGCTGACCCCTGCCGGACGCGGGGTGGCCTCGCGCGGGGCCGCTGGTTCGACTCGTCGTCGACGGCGCGCGGCAGCCGGGACGCGCAGGCGCTCGCCCGGCACCTGGCCGTGCGCGTGCGCGGGGAGCGCCAGATCGTCGTCACCCACGAGCGCACGGTGACCTTCGTGATCGCCGCCTGGATCGGGGTCCCGCTCGGGTACGCCGGCCGCGCCGACTTCCCCGTCCGTCCCGGCAGCATCACCCGGCTGCGCAAGGATCCGCACAGCCACAGCCGCCAGCCCTGCCGGCTGGACGACACCGTCCACCTCGACCCGGTCTGACCCTGCACGTCCCCCGCCAGGTGCGGTCGGTCGCGGGTCGGGCAGGCCCCGGACGCCCGCGTGGTCCTCATCACCAGGATCCTCTCCGTGACTCGCCGACACGTCACGGTGATGGGTGCGGTGCTGTGCCTGTCCGCGGCCCTGACCGGAGCGCCGCCGCTCGTCCACGACGCACGTCAGGACGTCGTCACCTCGCGAGGATCGGCCGAGGACGTCGTGATCGCGGTCGTCAGGGGGCTCGTCGTCGAGCTGGCTGCGGTGGCTGTCCTGATCTGGATCGGGCTCCGGGGGTGGCGTCCCAGGCGGACGTCCCGGCCGGGGGCGGCAACCCGGCCTGCCCGCACCAAAGAAGCTGGACCCGTTTCCCTGCGTGCGCAGGACGGGTCCGCGCCTCCAAGATAGTCCCCCTCCTGACCCCTCGGCAACCTTCTGGCCAGGCACCTGGTGGACCCACTGCGCAATCACGCACGGTAGCCTGGCGACTCGTGCAGACCCACGCCGCCGCCCCCGCCCCGGATGAGCGCCAGACCCGACGCCTGCTCGTCTATCTCGCCGTTGCCCTGATCGCCGGCGGCATGCCCGTCCACGAGGTCGAGGCCGACGTCCGGCGTGCCGCCCGCCGCCTCGGGCACGCCGGCTGCCAGGTGCAGGCGCTGCCCACGGGGGTGGTCCTCTCGCTGGGCTACGGCTCGCCCGCGACCTTCGAGTCCGTGGAGGGGCCCCTGCGCCTGGACCAGAGCGCCGAGGTCAACGCCATCCAGCGCGGGGTCGAGGACGGGGACCTGGACGCGACCCAGGCGCTGGAGCAGCTGGTGGCGATGCGCGCCCGGCCGCACCGCTACGACGTCCAGGGGATGTATGTCGGAGGGGCGCTCGTCGCCGGCGGCATCGCGATGATCCTGCAGCCCTCCCTGCGCAGCGTGGTGTTCGCCGTGCTGTGCAGCCCGCTCGTGGTGCTGCTCATGCGCTTCAGCGCGCGGCACCGGCTCGCGTCGATGATCTTCCCCTGCGCGGCGGCCTTCTGCGTGAGCCTGGGGGCCTTCTGGGCCGCCCAGCACGGGCTGCTGACCGGCCCGCTGCGCAGCCTGCTGCCACCGCTCGCGGTCCTGCTGCCGGGCGGGCTGCTCGTGACCGGCCTGTCCGAGCTCGCGGCGGGGGAGATGGTGGCGGGGACCTCGCGGCTGGTCTTCGGGGCGACGCAGGTGCTGCTGTTCTCCCTCGGCGTCGGGGCCGCCGCGGTGCTGCTGTCGGCCGACAGCACGATGCTGCTCAACGTGCGCGCCGACGACCTGGGGTGGTGGGCGGCGATCGTCGGCCTGCTGCTGCTGACCAGCGGGATGAGCCTGATGGAGTCGATCCCGCCGCACCTGGTCCCGTGGGTCCTCGCGATCCTGTCCATCACCTTCGGCGGGCAGGTGCTGGGCCAGACCCTCGTGCCCAGCCCGTGGTTCGGCGCGCTGCTCGGCGCGATCGCGGCGAGCTTCGGCGCGCAGACGGTGGAAGCCCTGCGGCCCGCGCTGCCGCGGCTCGTGGTCTTCCTGCCCAGCTTCTGGCTGCTCGTGCCCGGCTCCCTCGGGGTGATGTCCGTGACCCAGCTCGGCCTGGAGCCGGACCTCGCCGGGCCGACCCTGGGCCTGTCGGTCAGCGTCCTGTGCGCCATCGCCATCGGGCTGGTCCTGGGGTCGAGCGCGGCGGCGGTGCTGATGCGCGTGGGTCAGGCCTCGCGCCGGGGCCTGCGTACCACGAGCGAGCTGCGGGAGCGCCTGACCCGGTGGCCGATGGCCGGGCGCTGAGCCTGCTCAGTCGGCCGTCAGGTTGAGGACCCGGGCCGGGTCCTGCGCGGTGGTCACGTCGCCGCCGACGGCGCGCACCTCCAGCGACAGCCGGCAGCCGCCCTCCGAGGCCAGGTCGCCCGCCTCGAGCAGAGGAGTGCCGACGACGACGCGTTGACCCGGGCGCACGAGCAGCCGGCGCGCGTGCCCCAGGACCACGTCCTTCGCCGGGGTGCTGGTCCGCACCCGCAGGGCGTTCGGGCCGTATGCCGGGCCCGGGGTCGTCGGCGTCGCGGGGTCCAGCACGACGCCCTCGACGCCGGACGTCACGACCGTGCCGCACGCCATGGCGATCTCCGTGCCGTGCCGGAAGCCCTGGGTGCCCGGGCACCGCGGGTCGTGCGGGCGGGTGCCGACGTCGGTGCAGCCGTACCGCGCCGCCACCGGCCACTCGTCGCGCCACCACGCCGAGCGCCACCGGGGCAGACCCGCCCGCCCGATCGTGGAGCTCGCCACGCCGGCCCCCGTGGGTGCGGGAGGGACGTCGGGTTGGTGCACCTGCGGCAGCTGGTCGTCGCGGGCCGACGGCGGGACGTCACCGGGGAGGGTCACCTGCAGCGTGGACGGCTGGACGTCCGGCTGGGTCGGGCCGCACCCGCCGAGCACGACGGCGAGCGCCACGAGCGGGGTGACCCTGCGCATCACAGATCCACGACCACGACGGTGATGTTGTCCCTGCCCCCCGCGTCGAGGGCGGCATGCACGAGGGCACGGGCGGCGGTCTCGGGATCGGCCTCGCCGAGCAGCCGGCCGATGGTGTCCGAGGAGAGCTCGCCGTTGAGCCCGTCCGAGCAGAGCAGCAGCCGGCCACGGGCCGGGACGGTGAGCGCGTCCGGCGTGGCGTCGATGTCGCTGTCCCCGGAGAGGGCCCGCGTCAGGCGGTACTGCCCGGGGTGGGTGCGCGCCTGCTCGGCGTCGATCATCCCCAGCGCGAGCATCTCCTCGGCCACGTTGTGGTCGTTGGTCAGCGACCGCAGCTGGTCGCCCTCCAGCAGGTAGGCGCGGCTGTCGCCCACCCAGGCCACCGCGAGCTCGTCGCCCCGGCGGGCGGCGGTCACCAGCGTCGTCCCCATGCCCGCGTCCTGCGGCGTGGCGCGCACGTGGTCCAGGAGCGCCCCCCGGGCGCCCGCGACCGCGTCGCGCAGCTGGTCGGCGAGGGCCTGGCCCGGCGCCATCGCGCCCAGGGACCGGACCACCGAGTCCACCGCGACCCGGCTGGCGACCTCGCCGCTGGCGTGACCACCCATCCCGTCGGCCACGATCCAGAGGTCGTCGTGGGTGGCGTAGCAGTCCTCGTTGTGGTCGCTGACCCGACCCCGGTCGGACAGCGCAGCAAGGCGGGCGGACGTCGTCATACGCCGCATCCTGCCACGAGCACCCGCCGCAGGCCCGGACCTGCGGACCTCCAGGACCCCAT
Source organism: Arsenicicoccus dermatophilus (assembly GCF_022568795.1). Classification (NCBI taxonomy): domain Bacteria; kingdom Bacillati; phylum Actinomycetota; class Actinomycetes; order Micrococcales; family Intrasporangiaceae; genus Arsenicicoccus; species Arsenicicoccus dermatophilus. Next base: position 1,074,696 of record NZ_JAKZHU010000001.1, read on the forward strand.
GAGCCGTCCGCCCCGCGGGCCGCCCCGCGCCAGGGCATGTCGCCCCCTAGCCTGGTCCCGTGGTGGACCGGAGCGACGACGAGCAGGCCGACGAGCGGGCCACCATGCCCGACGACCGGGTCCTGACGGTGCCCAACCTGCTGAGCGGCCTGCGCATCCTGATGGTGCCGGTCTTCCTGTGGTTGCTCCTGGTCCGGCGGGCCGACACGGCGGCGTTCTGGGTCCTCGTCGGCTCCGGCCTGACGGACTGGCTGGACGGCGTGGTCGCACGTCGCTACGGTCAGGTATCGCGGCTGGGGCTCGTCCTCGACCCGATCGCCGACCGCCTCTTCGTGGTCTCGACACTCCTCGGGCTGCTTCTCCGTGACCTCGTGCCCTCGTGGCTCGTCGTTGCGCTCGTGGCGCGAGACCTGTGGGGTGTCGCGGAGATGGTCCGGCTGCGACGTCACGGTCTGAGCTCGCTGCCGGTGACCTTCCTGGGCAAGGCAGCGACCTTCGCGTTGCTGGTGGCCTTCCCGTTGCTCCTGCTCGGCGCGGGGGAGGGACTGCCGCAGCGGGGCGCTCTCGTGATGGGATGGGCCTTCGCATGGTGGGGCCTGGGGCTGTACTGGCTCTCCGCAATCATGTATTACATCCAGGCGCAGCAGGTGGTGCGCAGACTCGGGGAGGAGCGCTGACATGCCGGCCACGTCGCAGCGTCCGCGTCGCCCCGACGCGTCCATGACGCTCCTCACCGAGATGATGAAGCGGCCTCTGGACCCTTCGTACGCCGCCGAGGCCGACCGGCGCGAGGCCGCAGGCCTGTCCCGCACGCCCCACGGGGTGACGGCCCGGGTGACGGTCGTGATGTTCCTCATCGGTCTGCTCATGGCCGGGGCGGCCACCGCCCTGCGGCAGCCCAAGGCCACCGTCGTCCAGCAGCGCTCGGCCCTCATCGGGCAGATCGAGCGTCGTCAGCGCGACGGCGACGCCTTGGAGGCGCAGATCGCGGCCTGGGAGACCGAGATCGCCGCCGCCCAGCGTCGCGCCCTCGACGCGGGGACGCAGCGGGACCTGTCCGGCCGCCTCGGCGAGGCCGAGATGGCTGCCGCGGCGGCCGCCGTCTCCGGTCCCGGCATCACCGTGACCGTCGACGACTCCCGGGACGCCGGGGCCACGCAGCCGGACACCGACGAGCCGGACCAGGGGCGGGTGCAGTCCGGCGACCTGCAGGCCGTCGTCAACGGCTTGTGGCAGGCCGGCGCCGAAGCCATCGACATCAACGGGAACCGCCTCACGTCCACCTCGGCGGTCCGGTTCGCCGGAGAGGCGATCCTCGTCGACTACCGACCCCTCACCCGGCCCTACCTCATCCATGCCATCGGGGAAGCCGACTCGTTGCGCAGCCGCTTCCCCCAGACGGAGGGTGGCCGCCTCCTCCAGCAGCTCAACGACGACGTCGGCATCCAGCACTCGGTCGCCGAGGAGCGCTCGCTGACGATGCGCGGTGCCTCGTCCATCACCTTGCGCTACGCCCGGCCCGTCCAACCGCTGGCACGGCCGACGAGCACATCCGCCCCTGGCAGGGCGCCCCGCACGGGGACGCCGGCCGCCACCACCCGCACCACGGAGGTCCACCCGTGATCCCTGCCCTCGGTCTCCTGATCGGCATCGCGGTCGGGGTCTTCCTCGATCCGGCCGTCCCCCCGTGGCTCCAGCCCTATCTCCCGATCGCGGTGATCGCCGCCCTGGACGCGGTGTTCGGCGGGGTGCGCGCCGTGCTCGACGGGATCTTCAACGACCGGGTCTTCGTGATCTCGTTCCTGTCCAACGTGGTCGTGGCCGCCCTCATCGTGTTCCTCGGCGACCAGCTCGGGGTCGGGGCGCAGCTGTCCACCGGCGTCGTGGTGGTGCTCGGCGTCCGCATCTTCTCCAACGTCGCATCCATCCGCCGACACCTCTTCCACGCATGAGCAACCGCAAGGACCCCGCACCGCACCGCACCGGCCCGGGGGAGGAGGCTCAGGACCGGCCCGGTATGACGGAGCCGGGCCGTGCCGCGCCGCCCGCTGCCCGCGAGCAGGAGAGCCAGCCGATCCCGCCGACGTCCGCCCCGACGGAGCCCCTGCCGGTGCAGCCGGCCACTGCGGAGCAGGCCGCTCCGCAGGTCAGGAGCGCCGGGGGCTCCGACGGCCCCGAGCAACCTCAACCGACGGAGCAACCTCAACAGACCAGGCAGGCCCGGCAGACCGAGCAGGACCAGCCGACGGGGCAGGCCCGGTCCGTCGGGCTCGCCGAGCGGGCCCGGCAGTCCGACGAGGCCGGCACCACCGTCCTGTCGCCCCGCGCGGGGCGACAGGACACGCCGGGGAAGACACGCCCGAGGGGGCTCGCCGCGGCGCTGCAGCAGGTGACCCGGCGGGTGCACCTGCCGACCTCCTCGGCGCCGGCGTCGTCGGGACCTTCTTCCGCCACGACGGAGGCCACGGCCCAGGGGCGGAGCGACGCGTCGCAGACGCAGGCGGCTCCACCGCGGGGCGACGCCCAGGCGGGCACGAGCGTGGCGGGCCCCTCCGCCGAGCCCCAGGCCACCCGGGCTCGATCGAGGGCCGAGGCCCGGGCCGAGGCCAGAGCCGACAGCCAGCTCGCCAAGGTCGGGCAGGCCATCAGGGCCGCCCAGCCGAGGGCCAGGGCGGTCGCCTCGGAGGGCGCCCGACGAGGCGGCGAGACGACGCAGGACGGCGCGCCCACCCGGCCCACGTCGCCCGCTGCCCCGGCGGAGAAGGCTGCGCCTGGGAGCCAGGCGGCCGGGCCGCCGGGCGCCCGCCCTGCCGCGGCAGCGACGGGCGCCGAGGCAGGCGCGGCTGGGGGCGCCTCCTCGGCGCGACCGAGTCCTGCGGCGGGTCAGCAGGCGACGGACGGCTCGGCAAGGGCTCGACCTGCTGCGGGCGGCTCCTCCGAGCGCGGGTCCGCGTCATCCAGGCCCGCAGGGCCCGACTCGACCGAGGCCGGGCCGACGACGCCGCCGGCTGCACCGGCACGTCCCGAGCCGGGCGCAGCGCCGGGCAACCGTCCGGCTGCCCCCGCGGCAGGTCCCGCGGCCTCCGCACCGGGCGTCGCAGCCCCGGGCAACCGTGCGGCTGTCCCCGCCGCGTCGACGGCTGCGAGCCAGGCACCCCCCGCGCAGCCGCGAGCGACCCGGTCGCAGACGGCACCCGGCGGCCCCGCCGCGAGCACCGGGGATCCCACCGATACCAACGACCCTGTCGGCGCCGTTCCCGGGGCTCCTGCCGCGTCGGCCCTCCCCGGTCAGCGCGGCTCCTGGTCCCGCCTGGCCCGGATGGGGCGTCCCCGCCTCACCAAGGCCAACCTGGCGGCCACCGGCCTGGCTGTGCTCCTGGGCTTCGCGCTGGCGACCCAGGTGCAGTCCCAGAGCCGGCGCGGACTGGAGACCCTGCGCACCACCGACCTGGTGCGCATCCTGGACGACCAGAACTCCCGGGCCGACCGGCTGGACGCCGACGCCCGCAAGCTGCAGGCGTCCCGCGACGAGCTCGTCAACGGCTCCCAGCGGGACGAGGCCGCCGTCCAGGCGGCCAAGGAGCGACTGGACACGCTGTCCATGCTCGCGGGCACGGCTGCGGCGACCGGCCCCGGCGTCACCGTGACGGTGACCGATCCCAAGGGCAAGGTCGACGGCTCCCGGATCATGGACGCCGTCCAGGAGCTGCGGGACGCGGGCGCCGAGGCGATCCAGGTCGGCTCCACGCGCGTCGTCGCCAGCACCTGGTTCGGCGGCGCGGGAGGGGACGTCCAGGCCTCCGGGACCAAGCTCTCCTCGCCGTACGTCATCAAGGCGATCGGGGACCCGGCGACCATGGACGCGGCCATGCGGATCCCCGGCGGCGTCGTCGAGAGCATGAAGCAGCAGGGCGCGGTGGCGACGGTCGCGCGTGCCGCTACGATCACCGTGGACGCGTTGGCGACGCCGGCGCAGCCGCACCACGCAGAACCCGTGCCGGCCCCGACGACGGGGCGCGCTCCCTAGGGAGGACCCGTCGTCGCCGGACGCCATCCGACCCACACAAGGAGCGACATGTCGGAGCTGACCTACCCCGAGAACCTGCGCTACACCCCGGAGCACGAGTGGATCGCCATCGACGGCGACCAGGCCAAGGTGGGTGTGACGGCCTACGCGCAGGACGCGCTGGGTGACGTCGTCTACGTGAGCCTGCCCGCCGTGGGCGACACCGTCGCCGCCGGCGAGTCCTGCGGCGAGGTGGAGTCCACCAAGTCGGTCTCCGACCTGTACTCCCCGGTCTCCGGCGAGGTCGTCGCCGTCAACGAGGAGCTGGACAGCACCCCCGAGACCGTGAACTCCGACCCCTACGAGGCCGGTTGGATGTTCACCGTCAAGGTGTCCGACCCCGCCGAGCTCGACAAGCTGATGGACGTGGAGGCCTACAAGGCCCAGCTCGGCTGACCTATAGTCTGGCGCCCGAGGCGCAATTCTCGTACGGTGTCACCCGGTTGCCCGCGCCCATGCGGGTGACCTGGGTGACACCGTCGACCTAGGAGGGACTCCCTGATGAGCAACCCGAGCTACTTCGAGGGGCCGACCACCCAGCAGTTCCAGGGCGTCGGGTCCGAGCACGTCGACGTCTTGCCCGACGTCGAGCGTGGCCTCACCACCCAGGACCAGGCGACCGTCGACGCCCTGCGGCCCGGCACCGCGCTCCTCGTCGTGCTGCGCGGGCCCAACACCGGTGCCCGCTTCCTGCTGGATGCCGACGAGGTGAGCGCCGGACGCCACCCCGACAGCGACATCTTCCTCGACGACGTCACCGTCTCCCGGCGCCACGCGGTCTTCGTGCGCGTGGGTGACACCTTCGAGGTCCGCGACGCCGGCTCGCTGAACGGCACCTACGTCAACCGCGAGCGCAGCGACGCCGGCCGTCTCCAGGCCGGCGACGAGGTGCAGATCGGCAAGTTCCGGCTGGTGTTCTACGCCCCGTCCTCTCACTGATGGGGTCGGACGCCCAGCCTACGCGGACGCTCACCATCGGGGCGGTCGTCGCCGAGCTGGCGGACGACTTCCCGGACCTGACCATCAGCAAGGTTCGCTTCCTCGAGTCCAAGGGTCTGGTCGCACCGGAGCGGCGGCCGTCGGGCTATCGCGTCTTCCAGCCGGACGACGTGGAGCGGTTGCGCTACGTCCTCACGGCGCAGCGCGACCGCTTCTGGCCTCTGGAGGTCATCAAGGACGCGCTCGACGCGATGGACCGTGGGCTGACGCCGCCCGGAGCGGGGGAGGGCGGTCTGCCCACGGTCCCCGTCCCCGCGGGTGGCGAGCTCGACCCGCTGGTCGCTCCCGGCGGCCCCGGCATGCGGCTCAACGCGCGCGAGCTGTGCCGGGCCGCCGACATCACCCAGGCGAACCTGGACGACCTGATTGGCTACGGGCTGGTGCGGGCGACCTCCCCCGGCCTGTATGACGAGAACGACCTCGCCGTCGCCCGGGCCGCGGGCCGCCTGGCGACATACGGGCTGGAGGCGCGGCACCTGAGGTCCTTCCGCACCGCCGCGGACCGGGAGGTCGCCCTCGTGGAGCAGGTCCGGGGACCGTCGTCGCGACGGGGGGCGGAGGAGGATCCCACCGCCGTGATCCTCGGTGCGTGCCTGTCCCTGCACGCCGCGCTGGTGCGGGGCGGCTTGTCCTACTGAGTCCAGGTCCGGACGGTACGGTGGCCGGGTGAAGCCGCTAGAGGTGCTCGGGGTCCGGGTCGAGATGCCGACCAACAAGCCCATCGTGCTGCTCAAGGAGACCGGGGGGGCGATACCTGCCGATCTGGATCGGCGCCGCCGAGGCCAGCGCCATCGCCTACGCCCAGCAGGGGGTCGAGCCGCCCCGCCCCCTCACCCACGACCTGTTCGTGAGCACCATCGGCGCGCTGGGGCGCACCCTGAGCCGGGTGGTCATCGCCTCCCTGCAGGACAGCTACTTCCACGCGACCCTGGTCTTCGACGACGGTACCGAGGTCGACGCCCGGTCCTCCGACGCGATCGCGCTGGCCCTGCGGGCCGGCGCCGAGGTGGTGACCACCGAGGCGCTGCTCGCCGACGCTGGGGTGCTCCTCTCCGAGGAGGAGGACGGCGACGACCAGGGCGGCGAGGGCGCGCAGGGGCGCGCGGAGGAAGAGCTGGAGCGCTTCCGGGAGTTCCTGGACCACGTGAGCGCGGAGGACTTCGAGGGGCTGGAAGGCGAGGGCCCGCGCGAGGCGCTCTGACCGTCGTCCGGCGCGCCGGGACGCCCGAAAGGGTGGATCAACCGGGCGTCCGAGTTGTCCGGCACCGTCCGATGATGTCCGATCCCCACGCGGAGGCGCTGGTCAGGGCGCCAGCGACACGCCTGCCGCAGGGAGGCCGCGGTGATTGACGACCCACTGACCGGGCCGTACCGTCGAGACGACGTTCGGCCCGGACCCGCGATCCTCGCGGTGCCCCTCCAGGGCCGCGGAGCGCGAGGGAGGGATCGTGGGCCCGGAGCACATCGACAGGCTCGTCGATCCGGTGGTGCCCAGAACCCGTCCTGCGCAGGGTCTGCTCTTCGACGACGATCTGCCCGACCTGTCCGACGACGTCGGGTATCGCGGTCCCACCGCCTGCAAGGCCGCCGGCATCACCTATCGCCAGCTCGACTACTGGGCCCGCACCGGTCTCGTCGAGCCCTCCGTGCGAGGCGCGACGGGCTCCGGGACCCAGCGGTTGTACGGCTTCCGCGACATCCTCGTGCTCAAGGTGGTCAAGCGACTGCTCGACACCGGGGTCTCGCTCCAGCAGATCCGGGTCGCTATCGACACCCTGCGCGAGCGCGGCGTGGAGGACCTGGCGCAGATCACCTTGATGAGCGACGGCGCCTCGGTCTACGAGTGCACCTCGGCCGATGAGGTCATCGACCTGGTCCAGGGCGGGCAGGGCGTCTTCGGGATCGCGGTGGGCCGGGTCTGGCGCGAGATCGAGGGCGAGCTCGCGGCGCTGCCGTCGGAGCGCTACGAGGACGAGGACGTCGAGAGGACGACCGCCGAGGTCAAGCCCTTCCCGGGCGACGAGCTCGGCGCCCGCCGCCGTGCCCGTCACGCCGGCTGAGGGACATCCCGGGCGCCCGCGCGGTCGACGATGCCGCAGGGCCGCACCGGCATACACCTGCGACGGCCTGGCCCCGCCCCTGGCCGGACCAGGCGTCCTCGGCCCCTGCTAGGGTTTGGCCTGCTGATCACCTCACGTGGGAGAGCTCCCGCGACGTGAGGTCGTCCCGGTCGCAATGCCGCGGGGGACCGACCGTCGGCAGGACGCCGAAGGGGCAACATCCCCGTAACCTCTCAGGCACCCGGACCACGTGGGCAGGCACCTTGGAGGCGCGGTCCCGCCTGCGCCGACTGGAGGGGGCGGTCCGTCGCGTCGACGGCCGTTCGCCATCGTCTGCCACGAGGAGCTCGCCGTGAGCGCTGACACCCCCACCACCGTGCCGGAGTTCGTCTCCCGCCACATCGGCCCGCGCGCGGACGACGTCGCGCAGATGCTCGAGGTCATCGGCCAGCCCAGCGTCGAGGAGCTGATCGCCAAGACCGCGCCGGCCGCGATCCTCGACGGTCCGTCGCTCGCCCTGGAGGCCGCTCCCACCGAGCAGGCGGTCATCGCCGAGCTGCGCGCCATCGCCGACCGCAACGAGGTCAAGACCTCGCTCATCGGCCTCGGCTACTACGGCACGATCACCCCGCCGGTGGTCAAGCGCAACGTGCTGGAGAACCCGGGCTGGTACACCGCCTACACGCCGTACCAGCCGGAGATCTCGCAGGGCCGCCTGGAGGCCCTCCTCAACTTCCAGACCATGGTCAACGACCTGACCGGCCTGGACGTCGCCAACTCCTCCCTGCTCGACGAGGGCACCGCCGCGGCGGAGGCCATGACGCTGATGCGTCGCTCGGCCAAGGCCCCCAAGGACGCCGTCCTGGTCGTGGACCAGCAGGTCTTCCCGCAGTCCTACGCCGTGATCGCCTCCCGGGCGCTGCCGCTCGGCATCGAGGTCGTCCGCACCGACCTGACCGGCGTGACCACGGCCGACGAGCTCACCGCCGCTGCGGGTGGCAAGGCCGTCTTCGGCGTCGTGGTGCAGTACCCGGCGGCCGACGGCGAGGTCCGCGACTGGCGTGCCCTGTGCGAGGCCGTCCACGCCGGCAAGGGCCTGGTCACCGCCGCGACCGACCTGCTCGCGCTGACCCTGCTGACGCCGCCCGGCGAGTGGGGCGCGGACATCGCGGTCGGCAACTCCCGCGCTTCGGTGTGCCCATGGGCTTCGGCGGCCCGCACGCCGGCTTCATGTCGGTCAAGAAGGGCCTCGAGCGGTCCATGCCCGGCCGCCTGGTCGGCGTGTCCGTCGACGAGGCGGGCGACCCGGCCTACCGCCTGGCCCTGCAGACGCGCGAGCAGCACATCCGCCGCGAGAAGGCCACGTCCAACATCTGCACCGCCCAGGTGCTGCTCGCGGTCATGGCGAGCATGTATGCCGTGTGGCACGGCCCGGCCGGTCTGCGCGCCATCGCCGAGCGGGTGCACCGGCACACCGCCGCGGCTCGCAAGGCGCTCGTCGCCGCCGCGGTCGACGTCCGCACCGAGTCCTTCTTCGACACCCTCACGGTGTCCGTGCCGGGCAGGGCCGACGAGGTCCTGGCCGCAGCGCTGGCCAAGGGGATCAACCTGTGGCAGGTCGACGCCGACACCGTCCAGGTGTCCTTCGACGAGACCACCGACCGCGACCAGGTCGAGGCCGTCGTCGAGGCCTTCGGGGCGCACTTCTCCGGCACCGTGGCTGCCGACTTCGAGGCCGGCTGGGCCCAGGACCTGGTGCGCACCAGCGACTACCTCACCCACCCGGTGTTCAACTCCTACCGCTCCGAGACGGCCATGCTGCGCTACCTGCGCCGTCTGTCCGACCGCGACTACGCGCTGGACCGCGGCATGATCCCGCTCGGCTCGTGCACCATGAAGCTCAACGCCACCACGGAGATGGAGCCCATCACCTGGCCGGAGTTCGCCTCGCTGCACCCCTTCGTGCCGACCTCGCAGTCCGAGGGCTCGCGCAAGATCGTCGCCGACCTGCAGCAGTGGCTGGTGGAGATCACCGGCTACGACGCCGTGTCCATGCAGCCCAACTCGGGCGCGACCGGTGAGCTCGCCGGCCTGATGGCGATCCGCTCCTACCACCACGCCAACGGCCAGGACCAGCGTGACGTGGTGCTGATCCCCTCCAGCGCCCACGGCACCAACGCCGCCTCCGCGGTGATGGCCGGCTTCAAGGTGGTCGTGGTGAAGTCCACCGCCGAGGGCTCGGTCGACATGGAGGACCTGCGCGGCAAGGTCAAGGAGCACTGCGAGGTGCTCGCCGGGATCATGGTGACCTACCCGTCGACGCACGGTGTCTACGAGGACACCATCGTCGAGCTGTGCGAGCTGGTCCACGAGGCCGGCGGCCAGGTGTATGTCGACGGCGCCAACATGAACGCGCTCGTCGGCGTCGCCCGGCCGGGCAAGTTCGGGGCGGACGTCTCGCACCTGAACCTGCACAAGACCTTCTGCATCCCGCACGGCGGCGGCGGCCCCGGCGTCGGCCCGATCGGCGTGCGGTCGCACCTGGCGCCGTACCTGCCCAACCACCCGCTCGCCCCGGAGGCCGGACCGGAGACGTCCAGCGGCCCGTCGGTGTCCGCGCCGTACGGCTCCGCCTCGATCCTGCCGATCTCGTGGGCCTACATCCGGCTCATGGGTGGTGAGGGGCTGCGTCGCGCCACGCTCGCCGCGGTGCTCAACGCCAACTACATCGCCGCTCGCCTCGGCGACCACTACCCGGTGCTGTACAGCCAGGACGGGCTCGTGGCGCACGAGTGCATCCTCGACCTGCGCGGCATCACTCACGACACGGGTGTGAGCGTGGACGACGTGGCCAAGCGCCTCATCGACTACGGCTTCCACGCGCCGACCATGTCCTTCCCGGTCGCGGGGACGCTCATGGTCGAGCCGACGGAGTCCGAGGACAAGGGCGAGCTGGACCGCTTCTGCGACGCGATGATCGCGATCAAGAAGGAGATCGACGAGGTCGCGTCCGGCGCGGTCAGCCCGGAGGACTCGGTGCTGCGGCACGCGCCGTACACCGCCGAGTCGCTGGCGGGGGAGTGGGGCTACTCCTTCGACCGCAAGACCGCGGCCTTCCCGGCCGGTGTCGACCCGCGCTCGAAGTACTGGCCGGTGGTGCGTCGCATCGACGGTGCTTACGGCGACCGCAACCTGATCTGCACCTGCCCGAGCCCCGAGGCCTTCGAGGACTGACGACCAGCGCGAGGACCCGAGGGAGGAACGACCGAGGCCCGCAGCGCCGAGGAGGTCCGACCGTCGGGTTCGAGGACTGACGACCAGCGCGAGGACCCGAGGGAGGTCCGACCGAGGGTCTGGGGCCGGCCACCGTGAGGTGGTCGGCCCCGCCGTCGTTCAGAGGTCGTCGAGCGTGCTGGCGTGGGCGCGGCGAAATCGCCTGGCGGGCGGCCGGTCCGGTCGCCATACTGCCTGCATGCCGTCGATCTGGCCGATGCGCCGTGGGGAGCTGCTGCTGCGCGATGCCACCCCCGAGGACGTCGAGCAGCTCCTGACGTGGCGCAACGACCCGGACGTGAACCCCTGGATGATGCGGACGCAGGTGGATCCGGAGGAGTTCCGGCGCGGTTGGGCGCCGGTGGCGGGCAGCGACCGGGACCACTCGTGCGTCGTCGACGTCGACGGGGCGGCCCGTGGCGATGGGCTTCCTGGAGATCGACGGGGCCGGACAGCATCCGCAGACGCCACGCGACGTGGAGGCCTTGCTGGGCTATCTCGTCGAGCCTCGGTGGCAGGGGCGGGGCATCGCGTCGGAGCTGGCCGCGGGGCTGGTCGAGGCGGCTTTCGACCGGCTGGGGTTGCGCCGGGTCCGGGCGTGCTGCAACCGGGACAACCCGCCGTCCGCGCGGGTGCTGGAGAAGGCCGGTCTGCGCCGCGAGGAGCACACGGTCGCCGACTGCTGGCACGCGGAGCGGGGGTGGGTCGACGGCTATGGCTACGGGTTGCTCGCCACCGAGTGGCGTGGGGAGGTCACCGGTCTGCCCGAGCTGCGCGACTCGAGCGCCCGGGTGCTGCCCCGGCGGCCGTTGCCAGCGCCTGTGGCCGGTCTGGGGCTGCGGCGCACGGAGCGGTTGGAGCTCGGCCCGGCCCGTGAGCAGGATGTCGTCGAGATCCTGGCCTGGCGCAACCTGCCGCAGGTGGGGGAGTGGCTGCTGGAGCCGACGACCGACGAGGCGGCCCTGCGCAGGCGGCTCTTCGACCCGGGGCCGGGGGAGCACCGGTTCGTGGCCCGGCTGGACGGCCGGGCGGTCGGGCTCGGGTTCGTGATCCGCGGGGATGCTCCGGGGCAGCCGGGCGGGCCGGTCCAGGGCATGGAGGCGGAGATCGGCTACTGCCTCGACCCGGCGGTCTCGGGCGTCGGTCTGGGCCGGGAGATCGCTTGTGCCGCACTTGATCTCGCGTTCGGCGAGCTCGGGGTGCGGCGGGCCCGCGCGGGTCTGTACGCCGACAACGTCCCCTCGGCGCGGCTGATGGCAGGGATGGGCATGCGCCGGGAGCAGCACGGCGTCCTGGACTCCTGGCATCCACGGCACGGGTGGGTGGACGGTGCGTCGTACGCGATCCTCGCGCCGGAGTGGCGCGCCTGAGCTCAGAGGACGTCGGCCGTCGTGACCACCTCCAGCGTGGAGCCGCGCTGCCCGCGGGCCAGCTGGACCTGGGCGGGGATGCGCTGGCGGAGCTCGGCGACGTGGCTGATGATGCCGACGCTGCGGCCGCCCTCGCGCAGCCCGTCGAGCACCTCCATGACCTGCTCCAGGGCGGTCCCGTCCAGGGTGCCGAAACCTTCGTCGACGAAGAGCGTGTCAAGGTCGATGCCGCCGGCCTCGGCGCGGACGGCGTCCCCGAGCCCGAGCGCGAGGGCGAGGGAGGCCATGAAGGTCTCGCCGCCGGAGAGGGTGGCGGTGTCGCGGGCCTTGCCGCTCCATGCGTCGACGACCTGCAGCCCGAGGCCGCTGCGGGCGCCCCTGGCGGCGAGTGCGTCGGAGTGCCGCAGCTCGTACCGCCCGTCGGTCATCCGCCGCAGCCGCTCGTTGGCGAGGACGACGACCTCCTCCAGGCGCGCAGCGAGGACATAGGTGGGCAGGCTCATCCGTCGGGCGTTGTTGCTGCCGGTGCCGGCCACGGTGTCGGCGACCTCACGGATCACCTCCGCCTGGTGCACCCTGGGGCCCAGGTCGGCGAGCGTGTCTCGCACCGAGCGGCTGTGCCCGGTCAGGGCCGCCACCGCCTGGCGGCCGACGCCGGCTTCCTCCGCCGCACGGCGCGCGACCGCCCGCGCCTCGGCGAGGGTGCGGGACAGAGCCTCGAGGTCCGGCTCGGGGAGCCGAGCAGCCTCGACGACCTCCGGGTCGTCCAGGACGAGCGTGGCCTCGTGGAGCGCGCGGTCGTGGCGGGCGATCTCGTCCTGGAGCTCGCGGCGCCGCTCAGGTGGCAGCACCGCTGCCCGCACGGCATCGGCGTCGGCGAAGTCGCTGTCCGCCAGTCGTTCTCGCAGGATCGCTCGCGCGTCGACCAGTTCGGCGTCGGCCCGGGCGGCCGCGGCGGTGCGATCGCTCAGCCGGTCCAGGGCACGCTGAGCCGTCACGACGGCGGCGAGGGCCGGGCGCAGCTGGGCGTCGGCGGGGGGATCGGTGCGTGGCCCGGTGGGGGAGTCGTCCAGCCCCAGCGGAGGCATGCCGATCAGCTCGTCGAGCAGCCGCCAGGCGTCGACCCGCTCGCTCTCGGCCCGACCGCGGTGCAGGTCCACCCCTGACCGGGCCGCGGCGAGCGCCGCCGTGGTCCGGGTGACCGACTCCTGGTGGCGGGCGACCGCAGCCTCCTGGGCCTGCAGCGCGGACGTGGCCTGCGCGAGGCCTGTGGCTGCGGTCTGCGCGGTGTCGTGGTCCCGGCGGGCGGTCTCGAGCCGGGCGTCGACGTCGGCCGCGTCGCAGACCCCGAGCGCGGTCAGCCTGGTGGCGAGCTCCTCGGCGCGCGTCTGCCGGGTGGCGCGAGCGGCCTCCAGGGCCGCGGCCGCCGCGGTCTCCGCGGTCCGCCGCGACGCGAGCTCGTGCTCGGCCTCCTCGATCTGCTCGGGCGGGACGAGGTCGCCGTTCCCGGCGGCCGCCGGTGCGGGGTGCTGTGCCGAGCCGCAGACCGGGCAGGGCTGCCCGGGCTGCAGGGTGCGGGCGAGCTCGGCGGCGAGGCCGGCAGCGCGCCGGGCGTGCAGGTCGACCAGGGTCTGCTGGGCGTTCTCCCGCTCCGCCGTGACCTCGACCAGGCGCGACCGCGTCTGGTCGACCCGCAGGTCGTCCGACGCCAGCGCCACGGTCCGCGCGGCGGCGTCCTGCAGCGCCTCCACCCGGGCGCGCAGCACCGGCTCGGACCGCGCCGTGTCGGTCAGGTCGGTCAGGGTGGCCCGCAGGGCGTGCACCTGGTCCTCGGCCGTGGTCAAAGACTCCTGCGCCTGCTCCACCGCTGCCTCGGCGGCGCGGACGGCAGCGACGCTCTGCGCGGACTCCCCGGCCGCCGCGCGGGCTCGGGTCACCTGTGCTCCCAGGCGGGTGGCGACCTCGGCGGCCTGGTCGAGCTCCTCCCGGGTCGTCGCCACGTGCTCCGGATCCGGGACCGTCGCCTGGTCGGCAGGCCCGGTGGGCACGTCCAGTCGGCCGGCCAACCCGGGCGGGAGGTCGGCGACGGTCTGTGCCAGGGCCGACCCGGCGTCCGCCAGGTCCTGCTCGCGGCGCGTGACCGCGGTCACGTGCGGCAGGAGCTCGGCGGCAGCGGCGGCCGACGCCACCCGGTCGCGGTCCCGGGCCATCTCGTCGGACCGTGCCTCCAGCGCGGCGAGGACCTGGGCTGCGCGGATCCCCTTGGTGCGGGCGGCGGCTGTGCGCCGCCCGGCCTCGTCCGCCGCGGCAGCCTGCTGCTGCCGGCGGTCGGTCTGCGCAGCCGTCGTCGCGAGCCCCTCCGCGAGGACGGCCGCGTCCCGCTGCAACCGCACGAGCGCCTCCTCCAGCGCCGCGGGGTCGGTCATCTCCGGGTCGAGCAGCCGCAGCGCCGGGGAGGAGGGACCCGGGTGGGGAGACGACTCCACCCCTGGCCGGGGCGCTGCGTCGGGTCCGGTGTCGGGCCCGTCCGGGTCGTCCTGGACCGGGTCGTCCTGGACCGGGTGGTCGTGGCCCGCCTCGTCGTGGTCTCCGGCGTCCTGGCCCGCGGCGGCGCGGGCCAGGACGCCGTTCCCTGCGGTCCCGAGGGCGTCGGCCAGATCGGTGCCGGTCCGGTCCGGCCGTGCGCCACCGCCGACGGCGAGCGGATCGTCCCCGTGGCCGGCGGGCGCCACCTGCAGCAGCGCGTCCGCCGCGTCGTTGACGCGGGTGAGGTGGGTGGACAGGGCGATCCGCGCCTGCCTGACGTCGGCCTCGGCATCCCGGCGGCGCGCCTCCAGCCAGCGCTGCAGCGCCTCGAACCGGCCGGTGTCGAACAACCGCTGCAGGATCGCCGCCCGGTCGTCGGTGCCGGCTCGCAGGAACCGTGCGAAGTCGCCCTGCGGCAGCAGGACCACGGTGGCGAACTGGTCCAGACCGAGGCCGAGCACCTCACGGACGATGCCGCCCACCTCGTCGGCGCGTCCCGATCCGCGGTCGGCCCAGGATCCGTCGACGAGCTCGGTCATCACCACCTTGTGCTGCTGCCGGGTCGTGCCCGAGCCCCGCTTCTTGGGCCGCTCGAACTCCGGTGACCGCTCGATCCGGAAACGCCGGCCCGCCGCCGACCACTCCAGCTCGACGAGCGGCGTGGCCTGCGGATCGGCGTGGTCCGAGCGCAGGGCCCCCTTGGGGCGAGCACCGGGGACGTCGCCGTACAACGCGAAGCAGACCGCGTCCAGCAACGAGGTCTTGCCCGCCCCCGTGGGTCCGTTGATCAGGAACAGCCCGCTCTCGCCGAGCGTGTCCAGGTCGACCTCGACGGTGCCGGCGAAGGGGCCGAAGGCCGTGACCCGCAGGTGGTGGAGCCTCATCGGGCGCCCTCGCCGCTCGCCGCGACCCGCACGGCCTCCAGGGCCTCACGGACCACGGCCTGCTCCTGCGCGGAGGGTGCGGCCCCGGCCCGCACGTGCTCCAGGAAGCCGGCCACGAGCTGCTGGTCGTCGCCGACGCGCACCCGGGCGGCATAGCTCCGGCGCTCCCGCGGCTCGCCGCCCTGGGGGTCGAACTGCAGGGACAGCGTGTGGGGGAAACGTGCCCGCACCTTGTCGATGGCGTCCAGGGGCCGGACCGGGTCGGTCAGGATCACCTGGCAGTAGGCCCGCTCCGCAGCGCGGTGGGCGGGGTCGGCGAGGAGCTGGTCGAGCCGGCCGCGCAGGATCGCGAGCGGGGTGTGCACGGGCGCATCCACCGCCTCGACCCGGACCTGCCCGCGCCGGACGTCTCCCAGGTCGACCAACCAGGCGGACTTGGTGTGCCGCGCCTCGGAGAAGCTCATCGCGATCGGAGACCCCGAGTAGCGCACGTGCTCGGCGAGCGCCTGACGCCCGTGCAGGTGGCCCAGCCCGACGTAGTCCGCGTCGGCATACAACGACATGGGCACGTCCCCCACGCCGCCGACGGAGATGTCCCGCTCGCTGTCGCTGCTCTCGCCGCCGGTCACGAAGGCGTGCGAGAGCACCACCACCGGCCCGGGGTGCCGCTCGGCGTCGCGGGTCACCCGCGCGAGCGCGGACGCCAGCACCCCGTGGTGGCTGCGCTCGACCGTCGGGCCGTCGCCCTGCAGCTCGGCGGCGACGACGGCGGGCTCGAGGTAGGGCAGCGCGTAGATCCTGGTGCCGCCCACCTCGATCGGGCGGTGCAGGTCGGCCACGGTGGTCCGCAGGTGCACGCCGGACTGCTCCATCAGCCGCCCGCCGAAGCCGAGCCGCACGGCCGAGTCGTGGTTGCCGCTGGCGAGGACCACCTGGGCGCCGGCGTCGGTGAGGCGGGCCAGCGCGTCGGACAGCAGCGCCACGGTCTGCGGTGCCGGCAGCGCCCGGTCGTAGACGTCCCCGGCGACGGCCACGACGTCCACGCCCTCGGAGCGCACCACGTCCACGAGGTGGTCGAGGTAGAGCTCCTGGGCAGGCAGCAGCCCCACCTGGTGGAAGGAACGCCCCAGGTGCCAGTCGGAGGTGTGCAGCATCCGCATGGCCCACACAGTAGGAGCGGGCACCGACAGACCCCGCACCCGGACCCGGCGCGTCTGTCATCCGAGCAGGACGCGCCGGTAACCACCAGGGTGTAGTCCCCTGTCGGGCATGGGTCAGGAGATCACCGCCGGGATCAACGCGAGGGAGCACCGTCAGCGCTACCGCGAGAAGGTGCAGCAGTGCGTCGACGTCCTCGAACGCATGCTGCGGCTCAAGGACTTCGAGACGAGCGAGCCGCAGGCGGGTCTGGAGATCGAGCTCAACCTCGTCGGCCCGGACATGCGGGCGAGCATGACCAACGAGCACGTCCTGGCCCAGATCGACGACCCGATCTTCCAGACCGAGCTGGCGCGCTACAACATCGAGCTCAACGTGGATCCCGAGCCGCTGGCCGGTGACCGTGGGCTCGACCTGGAGGCCCACCTGCGCGAGCACCTGGACGCCGCCCGGTCGCGCACCGGCGACGTGGAGATCGTCACCGTCGGGATCCTGCCGACCCTGATGCCCGAGGAGCTCACCCGCGACGCGATCACCCCGAGCCCGCGCTACCTCGCGCTGGACGAGGCGATCATGGAGGCGCGCGGCGAGGACCTGCTGCTGGACATGGAGGGGCGCTCGGGGGAGCGGCTGACGACCTTCGTCGACACCATCGCCGCGGAGTCCGCGTGCACCTCGGTGCAGTGCCACCTGCAGGTGGCGCCGGTCGACTTCGCCGCCAGCTGGAACGCCGCCCAGGCGATCGCGGGCGTGCAGCTGGCGGTGGGCGCCAACTCGCCCTACCTCTTCGGGCGTCAGCTGTGGGCCGAGACCCGCATCCAGCTCTTCCACCAGGCCACCGACACCCGGCCGATCGAGCTGCGCAACCAGGGCGTGCGGCCCCGGGTGTGGTTCGGGGAGCGGTGGGTGACGAGCATCTTCGACCTCTTCGAGGAGAACGTGCGGTACTTCCCGGCGCTGCTGCCCGAGATGAGCGACGAGGACCCGGTGCAGGTCCTGGAGTCCGGTGCGGCGCCGGTGATGTCCGAGCTCACGCTGCACAACGGCACGGTCTACCGCTGGAACCGGCCGATCTACGACACCGTCGACGGCAAGCCCCACCTGCGGGTCGAGAACCGTGTCCTGCCCGCCGGACCCACCGTCGCCGACACGGTCGCCAACGCGGCGCTCTACTACGGCCTGGTCAACGCGCTGGTGCGCCAGGAGCGGCCGGTGTGGTCCAAGATGAGCTTCGCGGCCGCCAAGGAGAACTTCTTCGCCGGGGCCCGGCGCGGCTTCAACGCGCACCTGTACTGGCCCGGCCGGGGTGACGTGCCCGTCGACGAGCTGGTCCTGCGCCAGCTGCTGCCGATGGCCGACGCCGGCCTGGAGGACTGGGGGGTGTCCACCAAGGCGCGCGACCGCTACCTCGGGATCGTCGAGGACCGGTGCAAGGCCGAGCGCAACGGCGCCTCCTGGCAGGTCGCGTGCGTGGAGCGGCTCGAGGAGCGGGGGGCCAACCGCGACGAGGCCCTGCGGCGGATGCTGCAGCGGTACATCGAGCAGATGCACGAGGGCGAGCCGGTCCACACCTGGTCACTGCCTCGCTGAGCGGCGGTATGCCGGACGGGACCTCCGGCATACCGCCGGGACCGGGCGGGGTCACCCGCTCAGTGCGGGGCAGGCTGGTTCCACCGCTGGATCGACGGGGATCGCCGCTCGTAGCCGAGCACGCTGACCGAGCCCGCGTCGAGCTCGAGCTGGGCGCCGAAGCGTGGCTCGGTGCGAAGCCAGACGCTGGTGAGGATCCGCGTGGTGTGGCCGTGGCCGACGAGCGCGACGTCCTTGCCGTCGACGAGCAGCGGCATGACCCGGTCGATGACGGTCCGCACCCGGGCCGCGACCTGCTCGATGGACTCGCCGGGGGTGTCGCCGGGCACGACGCCGTCCTGCCACACGGTCCAGTCGTAGCCCAGCTCCTCGCGGATCTCGGCGGTCGTGCGGCCCTCGTAGCCGCCGTAGTCCCACTCGACCAGGTCCGCGTCGACCTGGGTGCCAGTGAGGCCGACGAGCTCGGCGGTGCGGCGGGCGCGCTCCAGCGGCGACGTCAGCACCAGCGCGAAGTCGAACTCCTCGAGCAGCACGGCCGATCGCCGGGCCGCCTCCTCGCCGGCGGCCGTGAGCGGGATGTCGCTGAGGCCGGTGTGCCTCATCGCCTTGGACCACTCGGTCTCGCCGTGGCGCATCAGGACGAGGCGGCCCTCGGGGACGGGACGGCCGGGCTGGGCGCCGGGCGCGCCGGTGCGGGTCACGGTGGTCTCGGTCACGGTGGCAGGCTAAGCGCTATGACGACTCCAGGAAGCCCTGACACCCGCCGCGCCGTCGACATGGAGCGGACCTCCCTCGGGTTCTACACCGCGACCAACGTGCGGGGTGGCACCCTGCGCGTGGGCAGCGGCGAGGACGCCGACTTCACCCCGGTGGAGCTGCTGCTCGCGGCGATCGGCGGGTGCACCATGATCGACGTCGACAACATCACCTCCCGGCGTGCGGAGCCCACCCACCTGCGGGTCACGGTGAGCGGGGACAAGGTCAAGGTCGACGGGGCCGCACAGATGACCGGGCTGACCGTGACCTGGGACGTGGCCTATCCCGAGGGCCCCGAGGGAGACCAGGCGCGGGCCGTCCTGCACGACACCATCCGGATGTCGCACGACCGGCTCTGCACGGTGGGCCGCACGGTCGAGGTGGGCTCGCCGATCGGCGACGAGATGGCCTGACCGACCGGTTGTCCACAGGCGTCGCGGATTCGGGCCGGCCGTCCACAGGTCACCTCTGCGCCCGGGTCGCCGCCTCCCGCGGCGGGTCAGACTGGCGGCCAGGAGGTGGTGACCGATGAGCGGCTCGGTGGTCGAGCAGGATGCGGTCCGGGAGCTGATGGGCGCCCGGCCGGGGGAGTGCGTGGTCTGCTACACGGGCCGGATGGTGGAGCGGTTCGGGTGCGACGGGTCCTGGCGGTGGGTGCAGACCTGGCGCGGACAGTGCGCGCCCCGCGCCTGCCGGGTCGAGGGGCGCATGGCAGCCCGCGGCGCGAGCTGCGACTGCGAGATCCACCTTCGCGGCTACGAGATCGAGCCACGGCTGCTCTCGGTCGCCTGGGACGGGCTCGTCGACGGCGCCCCGCAGTGCCTGGGCGTCAGGAAGGGCTCCACCCAGCCCTGCCGCCTGTGGCGACCCCCGGTGCCCGGCTGGTGGGTGACGACCACCCACCTGGCCCGGACCTGAGGTCACTGCTGGACGTCGACCGGCCCCACGAGACCCTTGGTGGGATCGGACGCGCCCACCCCGCAGTCGAATCCCGCGCGCTCGGGCAGGGGGGCCTCGGAGCAGACCTGTCCCGAGACGACCGCGCCGGAGCGGAGCTGGGCGCCGCCGGGCAGCCGGACGGTGGTCCCGTCGTCCGCCCAGGTCGTGCCGTGGGGAAGGACGAGGGGTGAGCCGTCGAGCTCGAAGCAGCCGCGCGGGTTCTGCGTCACCAGGCCGGTGACCCGCGTCGTGCGGCAGTCCCGGACCTCTCCGACGTAGGTCACCAGCGTCTTGCCGTTGCGCTCGTCCGCGGCGGTGACGGGCGCTGCGCACGCGCTCAGCAGGGCGGCGCCGGCCACCAGGGCGGCGCGCAGCAGGCGGGAGGTCGAGGGCACGCGGCGAGCCTAGTCTCAGGCGGGGGCGCCATGGCCGAGGCAGACGACCGGCGTGGTGGCGTTCGCCCTGGTGGTGACGGACCCGGTGGCGTCGGACGCGGCGGCCGCGCCCCCGTGCGAGGGGTCGGCCGGGCTGGGGTGCACCACGGCGTCGCCGAGGCGGGGGAGGGCCGCGTGCATCCGGGTCTGCACGACGTGGGCGACCTCGTGGGCCTCGGCGAACGACAGGGTGGGATCCACCTGGACCCGAGCGGTCGCGTGCAGGGTGTGCCCGATCCAGCGCAGCTGGAGGCGCGTGACCCCCAGCACGCCCGGGGTCGTGGCGGCGGCCTCGTGCGCGAGGTGGACGAGCCGGGGTTCCACGGCATCCATGAGCCGCCGGCCGACCTGCACGACGGCCTGGCGGAGCACGCCGACGATGGCGAGGGCGATGAGCAGACCGACCGCCGGGTCGGCCCAGGGCAGGCCGAGGGCGACGCCTGCGGCGCCGAGCACCACGGCCAGCGAGGTGAACCCGTCGGTGCGAGCGTGCAGCCCGTCCGCCACCAGGGCGGCGGAGCCGATCTGCCGGCCCACGCGGATGCGATAGCGCGCCACGAGCTCGTTGCCGAGGAATCCCACGACGCCGGCGGCCGCGACGGCCCACAGCCCGGTGACCTCGCGCGGGTGCAGCAGCCGGTCCACGGCCTCCCACCCGGCCAGCAGGCTCGACAGGGCGATCATCGCGACGACGAAGACGCCGGCCAGGTCCTCGGCCCGCCCGTAGCCGTAGGTGTAGCGGTCGTCCGCGGGCCGCCGGCCCAGCCAGAAGGCGAGGAGCAGCGGGATCGCCGTCGCGGCGTCCGCCACGTTGTGCAGGGTGTCGCCCAGCAGGGCCACCGATCCGGTGAGCGCCACGACCACGCCCTGCAGCACTGCGGTGACCGCCAGTCCCGCGAGGCTGATCCACAGGGCACGTCGTCCCCTGACGTCGGCCTCGAGGGCGTCGTCCACCTGATCGGCGGGATCGTGGGAGTGGGCGCCGACGAGGTCGGAGAGGGTATGCCGGGCCCGGGCTGCGAGGCCGCCGCCATGGCCGTGGTGGTGGCCCTCGTCGTGGTGGTGGTGACCGCCGTGGCCGTGGCCGTCGTGCTCGGCGTGGTCGTGCTCGCGACGGGGGTGCTCGTCGTGCGAGCGGGGTCGGCCGTTCATCAGCTCTCCTGGCGTCGGTGGTGGGCGGGGACGTCGTCCAGCAGGTGCTCCACGTGGCCGATGGTGTCCACGACGAGCTGGCGGACATGGCCGTTCTCGACGCGATAGAGCACCGAGGAGCCCTGCTTGCGGGTGATGACAAGTCGCGCCATACGCATCCGGGCCAGGTGCTGGGAGACGCCGGGGACCGGGCGGCCGGTGAGCGCGGCGAGCTCGGACACCGAGCGTTCCTCGTCGAGCAGGAGGCCGGCGAGCTGCAGCCGGGTGGGGTCGGCGAGGACCCGCAGCACCTCGACGGCGAGCGAGACCACGTCGTCGGACCAGACGGGCTCTTGCGGACTTGCATGCATGCGCAAAGACTAGGGCCAGGGTGGGGCACACGCCAGGGGTGGGTCCGTCAGCGCAGGTCGGGCGCGAGCAGCTCGAAGAGCTCGTGGTCCTGGTAGCGGCCGTCGATGTGGAGGTACTTCGTCGCGCGCCCGTAGTGGCGGAAACCGTTGCGGTGCAGCACCCGCTGGGAGGCAAGGTTGTGGGGCAGCGTCCCGGCCTCGAGGCGGTGCAGGCGCCATACCTCCCAGGCCTGCACGCAGATCGCCCCCACGGCGCGGCTGGCCAGGCCACGCCCGGTGCGATCCTCGGCGACCCAGTAGCCCACGCTCGCGTGCTGGGCGGCGCCGCGGACGATGGTGCTGAGGTTGATCCGCCCCGCGACCTCGCCCTCGTCGTCGAGGATGACGTAGGGCGCCATCCGGCCGCCGTCCTGCTCCGCCAGCGCCTTCTCCACCAGCTCGCGCTGCCCGGCCTCGGTCCAGAAGCGATCGGGCCGCCGCGGCTCCCAGGGGCGCAGGTAGTCCCGGTTGGCGACGACGAGGCGGGTCAGCGCCGGGACGTCCGGCAGGGCCAGGGGGCGTATGACGGGGGAGGGCACGCCCACATCCTCGCAGGCGGGGGACCTCACCGGCGGGTCAGCAGGACGAGCACCTCGGCGTGCCGGGTCTGGGGGAACATGTCCACCGTCCGGGCGGCCGTCACCCGCATCCCGGGCATGGCGTCCAGGTCGCGGGCGAGGGTGGTCGGGTTGCAGCTGGAGTAGACCACGGTGCCCGCCGGCCCCGTCTCGAGCTGCCGGGCCAGGTCGACGCCGATACCGCGCCGCGGCGGGTTGACGACCACCAGGTCGGGCCGCGAGTCCTCCTGCGCGGCCAAGGATCTCGCGTCCCCATCCAGGAATCGCGCCGAGGCCAGGCCCAGCCCGGCCGCCGACCGGCGGGCGGAGCGGATGGCCTCGGGCGAGACCTCGATGCCGAGCACGTCGAGCTCGCGACCCGCGGCGCGGGCCCGGTGCGCCGCGTGCAGCGCGAAGCCGCCCACGCCGCAGTACAGGTCCCACATCCGCCGTGGGGCGGCCGCCTCGATCCAGTCGCCGGCCTGGCGGTAGAGCGTGTCGGCCATCGCCGTGCTGGTCTGGAAGAAGCTGCGGGTGCCCAGGTGCAGCACCACGTCGGCGACCGGCATCGGCAGGGTGTCCGCGCCGGTCAGGACGACCTCCTCGTCGCCCTCCAGGACGGCCGCGTGGGCGGGTTGCAGGTTGACCGACAGCACCCGCAGCCCGGGCAGCCGCTCCTGCAGCAGCGGCACCGAGCGGCGCACCCGCCCGAGCTGGTTGGTCGAGCGCAGGACGACGCGCACCATGAGCTCGCCCGCGGGAGAGGCGGTCACGAGCAGGTGCTTGAGCTCGCCCTGCCGCGCCGCGGCGTCGTACGGCTGCAGCCCGATCTCGGGGACCGCCGCGGCGAGCCGCAGCACCGCGTCGTGCAGCCCGGGCTCGTAGAGACCGCAGCGGCGCAGGTCGACCCCGCGCAGGTCGCCGTCGAGGATCCCGAAGGTCGGCGCGGCCGTGGTGCCGCCGACGGCAAGCTTGGCCTTGTTGCGAAACCCGCTCTCGGGCGAGGGGATCGCGGGCAGCCAGGCGCCCTCCTCGACGTGCGCGGCCAGGGTGCTCGCGACCGTGCGCTGCAGGTCGGCGAGCTGGTCGGCGTAGGGCACCCCCATCAGGGTGCACGAGCGGCACCGTCCCGCGTCGAAGTAGTCGCACTGCATGGGGTCAGGCTAGGCGTCCGGCCAGGTCAGCTGCTGCCTGCTGGTGAAGGAGCGCTCGGTGCCGTCCACGGGGTCGACGAAGTCCAGGCGCCGAGCGAGCAGCCGCAGCGGGTCGGTGAAGTCGTCGACGGCGTCGGCGAGCACCTGCGGATAGAGCGGGTCCCCGACGATCGGGATGCCCAGGGAGTGCAGGTGGACGCGCAGCTGGTGGGTGCGGCCGGTGCGCGGGGACAGGCGGTAGCGCGCGAACGACCCTCGCACCTCGACCAGCTCGACCAGCGTCTCGGCGTTGGGCTCGGCGTCGGGGACCTCCCGGGCGGTCAGGACGCAGCGGTCCTTGATCAGGTGGCTGCGCACGACGAGGGGCAGCTCCAGGCCCAGGCGGTGCGGCGCGATCGCCTCGTAGGTCTTGCGGGGCACCCGCTGCTCGAACATCTGCTGGTAGGGCGCTCGCCAGCGCTGCTCGGTGGTGAGCAGCAGCACGCCGGCGGTCAGCCGGTCCAGGCGGTGGGCGGGCCCGAGCCCGGGCAGGTCGAGCAGCCGGCGGGCCCGCACGACGACCGACTGGGCGACGTGCCGGCCGCGCGGGATGCTCGACAGGAAGTGCGGCTTGTCCACGACGACGATCCGCTCGTCCTGGTGCAGGACCGTGAGCTCGCCCGGCACCTCGGGCTCCTCGCGCAGGTCACGGTGGAACCACACGAAGGTGTGCGGACGGTAGGGCTCGTCCCCGGTCCACGACCGCCCGTGGTCGTCGACGAATCGCCCTGCGGCCAGCATCTGCTCGACGTCGACCTCGCGGGGGAGCTTGTGCCGCAGCCACTCCCGCATCGTCGTCGGCGCCGGGTCGGGGGTCCGGTCCCGGTCGGGGGTGCGCACCCACGCCGCCTGGAGCCCGTGGCGGGGCGGCAGCGGCGAGCGAGGAGGCACCGGACCATCATCTCGCGGCGCGGGCGGCGGGCAGGCGCCGTCCGCTGATGCCAGGCTGGGCGTCATGACCGAGCAGGGCGTGGCGACGTTCATCGTGTTCGAGGGGCAGGCCCGGGCGGCCATGGCCCGGTATGCCGAGATCTTCGGCGACGGCTGGGTGCAGGGTCCCGTCACGCTGCGGGAGGGGGACCTGCAGGGCGCCACGGGCCCGGTGGTCCACGCGACCGCCGTGCTGCGCGGGCACCGGCTCACGATCGTGGACTCCGGTGCGGCGCACGGCTTCTCGCTCAACCCGGCGATCTCCCTGTGGGTCGACTGCGCCGACCAGGACGAGCTGGACCGACTGTGGGCCGGGCTCGAGGAGGGCGGGCGGACCTACATGCCCCGAGGGAACTACGGCTTCGCGCCCTGCTTCGGGTGGGTCGGGGACCGCTTCGGGGTGACCTGGCAGCTCTGCGCCGGCCACCCCACGCTCTGACCCGCTCCGCTCACCTGCGCAGGTCGGCGGGCTTGACGCGTCGACTCAGGGCCGATGCCACTCGTACGGCGTCGTCGTGGTGATGCGCACGAAGCCCGACCGTTCCAGGATCGGCCGCGAGTCCTCCGTCGAGTCGCTCTGCAGCAGGGTGTGGCCGCGCTGCAGGGCCGAGCGGGCGCGGGCGGCGAGGAGCGTGCGATACACCCCTCGCCCCCGCCACGCCGGCACGGTAGCCCCGCCCCACAGCCCGGCGAAGTCCGTCCCCGCGACGGGCTCCAGCCGGCCCGTTCCCACCATGCGTCCGTCCGCCTCGGCCACCCACAGCTCCATGCCGTCGTCCAGGGAGAGCCGGTGCAGCAGGGCCTGCGCCATACCGGGCAGGGACTCGCCGAAGCCCTCATCGGCGCACGCGCACATCGCCTCGACGTCGTCCGGCGAGGTCACCCGGCGCACGCAGATCCCCTCCGGCACCGAGACCTCCGTGAGCGGCGCGGCGGGTCCCACCATCACGGACTCCCATTCCCCCGGCACGAATCCCCGTGCCACGAGCGCGTCGTGGAGCCCCGGCGCGTGGTCGTGGCCGCGTGTCTTCCACTCCACGCGGGTGATCGAGGGATCCTCGGCATACCGTCGGAAGGTCTCGTCGACGAGCTCCTCGATGCCTGCGGCGTCCAGACCCCCGAGGTCGCGATAGGTCACGAAGCCGCGGCCGCCGCGGTAGACGCCCCAGGTCACCGGGCCGTGCGGCTCCCGGACGTCCGCCGAGGCCAGCTCGGCGCGCAGCTGGGCGTCGTAGCGGGCGAGGAGCTCGTCACGAGAGGGGAGCTCGGGAGGGGTGGCGGAGGGATCGACCATGGCGGTCACCCTGGCAGTCGAGGTGCCGGCGGGCAAGGGGTTTGTCGACCCGTCGTCATCGGGTCCGGGTCGTGAAGGGGCGCACGGCGACCGGGGCGAGACGGTGTCCGGGCGAGCTGAAGCGCAGGTTCGCGACGCGGGTCCTCCCGGCGGACCCGCTGGCCTCGACCATCCGGCCGGCTCCCAGGTAGATCGCGACGTGGTTGGTGATGCCGTTCGGCCCGATCCAGAAGACGAGGTCGCCGCGCTGCCGCCGGGCGACGGGCACGTGCTCGAACCGCGCGGTGTAGAGCGCCTGGGTCGTGACGTAGCCCGGCGACTGGTGCTTGGTCACCGTGATCGGCTGGGGGTCGATGCCCGCGGCCGCGAGCGCGGCCAGCACCAGGCCCGAGCAGTCGTGGCCGAGGGCCTTGGGGCCGGCGCCGCCCCAGGTGTATGGCGACCCCTGCTGGGCCACGGCATACCGGATCATCGCCTCGATGCGCTGGCTGCGCGTGGCTCTGGTGGACACCGCGATCGACGGACGCCAGGCGTCGATCGTCCAGGGCTGCCCGGTGCGCAGCGCCGCCCAGGTGCGCACGTCGACGATCCCGGTGGCGGGCAGGCCCGTGCGGCGCTGGAAGGTCAGGACGCGCCGGCGCGTGGTGTCGTCGTACATCTCGCGACGGGGGGCCAGCCCCACCGCTCGCTGGACCAGCGACACCTTGGTCCCGCACCAGCCCTTGCTCAGCGCCACCCCGCCCGCGGCGGGCACGAGCCGGGTCACCGGCTGGATGAACGGCGCCGCGGGGCGCCAGGGGGCCTCGGCCGCGCGGGCCGTGGCGGAGGAGACGAGGGTGGCGGCGCCGGCGGCGAGACCGCTGACGAGGGTGCGACGGGTGATCACGGGGGCTCCAGGCGCGGTCGGGGGAGTCAGGACGAGCCATTCGTCACTCAAAGTATCCGCTTGCCTCGGATGGGCTACCGAGCTGCGGAGGACTGCACCCACCTGGAGCAGCGCACCTCGGCACCGGCCCGACCCGCCGTGATAGTCAGGGAGCGAGGGCCGCGCCCCGCGCACCCGCCGACCATCCCCATGCACCCCGAGCAAGGAGTCGCCATGATCGCCATCACCGTCAAGTGGGACGTCAAGCCCGAGTACGCCGACCAGTTCCCCGAGCTGACGCGGGAGTTCACGCAGGCGTGCCGTGCCGAGCCGGGTTGCCTGTGGTTCGAGTGGTCGCGCTCGCTGGAGCGTCCGCACGAGTACATCCTCCTCGAGGCCTTCCGTGACGCCGAGGCGGGCGCCGCGCACGTGCAGTCCGAGCACTTCGCGAAGGCGATGAAGGAGCAGGGGGCCTACGCGGCCTCCCGCCCCAAGATCAT
This sequence comes from Arsenicicoccus dermatophilus, assembly GCF_022568795.1. Lineage (NCBI taxonomy): Bacteria > Bacillati > Actinomycetota > Actinomycetes > Micrococcales > Intrasporangiaceae > Arsenicicoccus > Arsenicicoccus dermatophilus. The sequence continues at coordinate 1,101,631 of NZ_JAKZHU010000001.1, forward strand.
CTCCGTGGAGAAGGACGGCGAGGGCTGGGACGAGCTCGGCGAGATCGAGATGCCCGACGAGGGCTGAGCCGGTCGCGGCGGGACTCGTCGTACAGATGCGTCCCGCTGCGAGCACCGCCTGTGTCCGGCAGGATCGGGTCCGACCCGATCCCCGCCCAGAGAGCAGGCCGAGATGCCCTCCCGTCCGGTCCACTTCGAGATCCACGTCGACGACCTGGAGCGAGCCAAGCGGTTCTACGGCGAGTGCTTCGGCTGGCAGTTCCAGGACTGGAGCGAGTTCGCCGGCGCGCCGTATGCCGGGTGCGCCACCGGCCCGGGGGTGCGTCGGGGATCAACGGGGCTCTCATGCAGCGGCAGGGCCCCGCGCCCGCCATCGACTCCCCGGTGCGCGGCGCCGTGCTGACGATGGGTGTGGAGGACTTCGACGCCGTCGAGAAGCGCATCCTGGACGGTGGCGGCCAGGTCGCCCTGGCGAAGTACGCGCTGCCCGGGATGGCGTGGCAGGGCTACTACCTCGACACCGAGGGCAACGTGCTCGGCATCCACCAGCCCGACCCCGAGGCCCGCTGACCCGCGGCCCCGGCCGCCTGGTCACCCGCCGGCGACGCGGAGCCCCGGCCTAGGCTCGGCGGCATGACCAGGACCACGGGCGAGGAGAGCTTCTACCTGACCCTCGGACCCGGCCTCCCGGCTCTGCCGCTGCTGATCGCGGCCGTGCCGGGCGTGCCCGGGGTCGCCTGCACGGCGGTGGCGCTCCTGCACGGCGACCTGGTGGGGGCCGGGGTGCTCCTGCTGGGGACGTGCACGCTGGCGGGACTCTTCCTGATCCTGGCGGATCTTCGTCCGCAGGAGGCGATGGTGACCCACGGCGAGCTGCGATGCCGCTACCTGCGCAGCACGCTGGTGGTCCCGGTCGCCGACCTGGTCTCGGTCACCCGCCGGGGCGGGCTGGTGACCATCACCTATCCGGACGGGGAGGTGATCCTCTCCGCCCCCTTCGGGACGACCTCGGAGATGAGCCGGCTCGAGGCGCTCGTCGAGCGACACCGCGGCGAGCGGTCGGAGCAGGGGGACTACGGTCAGGGGCATGACTGACGCGCCCAGCCCCTTGCTCGCCCGCGCCCTCGAGGCCGCGGGCGACGCCGTGATCGTGATCGACCGGGACGGCCTGGTCCGGGCCTGGAACCCCGCCAGCGAGCGGCTCTTCGGCCACCGGGCGGCGGACGTGATCGGTCAGGACGTGGTCGTCATGATCCCGGAGCGGTTGCGGCCCCTGCACGACCGTGGGTTCGCGGCGGCGATGGCGGTCGGGCACCTGGCGAGCGACGGAGCACCCCGGCGCACCAAGGCGATCCGCCCGGACGGCTCGTCGGTGTACGTCGTGATGACCTTCGCCGTCGTCACCGACGAGACGGGCGCCGCGATCGGCTCGGTCGCGGTGGCCCGGGAGTGGCTGCGCGATGAGTGAGCCCGTGCTGTCCTATGCCCCGCTGGTCGGCCGTATGGCGACCGCCGCCGTCGGTGAGCAGGTGACCCTCGACGGCGCCGGGATCCACGACGAGATGACCACCGCCGCAGCGGATCTCACGAGCACCGGCGTCGCGGTGATCGCCCACGCCGGCCACCCGGACCCGGGGACGCCGCTCACCGTGGTGGGGGAGCGGCGGATGCTGCACCACCTCGCGAGCGCCGCGGACGTGGAGATCCCGGTGCGCCTGCTCGCCGGCATACCGCTCACGGCCGAGCAGGGCGACGCGATCCTCTCGCGGACCGTGCTGGCCGTGCTGGTCGCCGTCAGCTGAGGGGCCCACGGCTGCGCCCCACCCGGTCCAGGATCGCGTCGGCGACCTCCTGCGGCTCGCTCTCGGGGAGCCAGTGGGAGGCGTCGAGCTCGACGAAGAGACAGGGCGCGTCGACGAACCGCTCGGTGGCCTCGGCGGCGGCGCGCCCCAGGGCCACGTCCTGCGAGCCCCAGACATAGGTGGTCGGCACGGTGATCCGGCCGTCGCCCCCGACGGCTCCGGCACCGCCTGCGGCCCCGGAGCGCGGGCGGGCGGGCCGCACGAGCGTGGTGGCGCGATACCAGCCGATCGGGCCGCGCAGGCTCGCCGGGGTCGCGAACCTGCGGGCGTAGCGCTGCGCGACCTCGGCCGGAAGTCCGGCACTCGTCAGGAAGCTCATCATCCGCCGGGACAGCACGAGCTCTGGCACGCGCGGGACCTGGAAGGCGCCGATGTACCAGCTCTTGCGCAGCTGGTCCGGCGTCCGCAGGGCGAGCGCGAGCGCGGCGGGGTGCGGGGTGGACAGGACGGTGAGGGAGGCCAGCCGGTGCGGAGCCCGCTGCGCGACCAGCCAGGCGACGGCGCCGCCCCAGTCGTGCCCCACCAGGTGCACCCGCTCGGCGCCCGCGGCGTCCATGAGGGCGAGGACGTCCGCCACGAGCTCGGGGCCGCGATAGGCCGACACCTCTCGGGGCGACGCGCCGGGGGAGTAGCCCCGCTGGTCCGGCGCGAGGGTGCGCAGACCGGCGTCGTGCAGCCGGGGCGCCACCAGCTCCCAGGAGGAGGAGTCCTGGGGGAAGCCGTGCAGGAGCACCACGACGGCGCCGTCCCGCGGCCCGCCGTCCTGCACGTCGAAGGTCAGCCCGGCTCGCGAGAAGGTCGACAGGTCAGGGGCGCTCGTGGACGAGGTCATGTCCCCATGATGGGGCGTCGCGGGCGGTCGGGTGCGCCGTGCGGGGCGGGGCATGCTCGTGGCGACCGCGGCGGACGTCAGGCCGGCCCCCGGGTGGTGGCGAGACCCCAGGTGGCTCGAGCCGTATGCCGGCAGCGGCGTCCGCCACCCGGGCGAACGTGCGCCCGCGGTGTCCCCCTCCGTCCGAGATGTCGATGCTCACTGGTTGTCACTGCCAACTACGTGCAGTAGTTGTACGGTCACGGGCCCCGACCGGCGGCCCGGATCGGGGGTTGACCATGGACGAGACGGCGTTCGTGCACCTGCTGGCCGCGGTGCACACCGGCGCCGCCTGGGTCGCGGCGCGCTGGCCGGGCGTGGAGCGCCCGGTCCGGATCACGTTGGCCCTGGCCTGCCTGACCATGTCCTTCGCGCTGTGGGTCACCGCCATGCGCATCTGGCCCTGAGGGCCCCGTCAGGGATGGTCGAGCTCGCGCACCAGCCGCTCCACCAGCGATCCAGCCTGGCCCGAGATCCCCTTGCGCGACAGCGCGTTCCAGGCCCGGGAGGCCTCGTCCAGGTGCTCGGTGCGGCCGTCGCGGACCACGCGGACGACGTCGACCAGGGCCAGCTGGTGGAGGTCGAGGGCGCCGTGCCCGGTGTCGGTCAGGCGCGCGAGGACGCCACCCGGGGCCAGGTCGACGAGCCGCGCCGCGACCGGCGGGGTGTGCGCAGGTCCCGGTCCCCGCACACGACGACCGTCGGCCAGGGATAGCGCCGTGCCTCGGCGACCAGGTCGAGCGGCTCGCCCCGGAACGGCGGCTGCCGGGCCGCGGCCTCCTGGAAGGCGAGCTGCGGGTCCAGCGGTCCGCCGTCCGGCGGCAGCCCGTAGCCGAGCTGCCCGAACGCGATGCCGACGACCGGGCCCGGCTCCACCCAGCACGGCAGCCCGTCCCCGTCGATCTCGTCGATCCCCAGGCGGGACAGCCGATCCCAGGCCCATCCCAGGTGCCCGTCCAGCCGGGCCCGCAGCAGTGCGGCGAGCACCTCGGGCCCGGCGAGCTCGTAGGTCACCTGCACGACGTGGGACAGGGCTGCCATCGGCTCGCCGGCCTCCGCGACCTGGCGCACCAGCGCGGCGACGTGCGCGGTCTGCGGAACCCGCCCGTCCCACAGCAGCTCGCGCCGGTGGGCCCGGGTGGCGGCCAGGTCGTCCGCCACGGACAGGATGGGGGAGTCGAGAACCAGCGCCTGGACCAGGTGGGGGTGCCGGACGGCGACGGCCTGCGCGAGATAGGTTCCGTACGACGAACCGACCACGACGGCCCGCTCCACGTCCAGGTGCGTGAGGACCGCTGCCGTGTCGTCGGCCGCCGCCTCCACCGTGACCGCCTCGCGGGGGACCGGGTCGCCCTCGGTCGTCCGGCCGGACAGGCCGACCCCGCGGTGCTCGACCATGATCACGTCCAGGCCCTGTCTGGTCGCCCTCCGCCGGAAGGCCTCGTAGGGCAGCACGGACGCCATGCCCGGGCCGCCGGGCAGCACCACGACCGGCGTGCCCCCCGGTGGCCCGGTGCGCACCCAGGCCACCTCGAGGTCCCCGGGCAGGCCCGCGCCGAGCGGGCGCCGCAGCTCGCCACCCTCACGGGAGACGACCCGCCTCGCCCAGGTCTGCATCACGCGGCTCACCACGCCGCGAGCGTAGCCACCGACCGTGGGAGCCACCCGCGGACGAGACCCCGAACGCGCCCTGGAGGTGCCACCGACGAGCTCACCCAGGTCCACGCTCGACCGCGCTCGCTAGGCCATTCAGGGCATCAACTGAGATTTTGAGCGGAGTTAGCATCACGCTGAGTAGTCTCATGGCAGGTTCCAGCCACGGTGACCGGGGGGATGTCCGATGGGCTTGATCACTGCAGCCATCGCCGCCACGTGCGCGGCCTTCCTGGAGGTGGGGCCGTCGCTGCCCGCGCCGCCTACGCCGGTGGTCCGGACCGCCCCCCTCACCACCGGGACCGGCGTCCTGGCGCCGCTGTCGCCCGCCAGCACCCGGTCGTGGGTCGGTCTGGAACGACTGCTGTCGGACGACCCGCGGTTCGAGTACTCCGAGGTGTGGGTCTACGGCGACTCGATCACCGTGCGGTCGGCACGCAACCTGGCTGCCCGGGTCGGCCCCGAGCTGGGCAGCAACATGGCGGTCGATGCCCAGGTGGCCATACCCACCACCCCCGCCACCGAGCGCCTCCTGGACCGCCTGCGGCGCACCCGCAACCGACCGCGCGTGCTCGTCTTCGCCCTGGGCACCAACGACGTCCCTGTCACCTACCCGGGGTTGGCGCCGTTCAACAGCCGCCCGCAGGACGTCTGGAAGGACCTGGCCGCCGTCCGCCGTGCGGTCGGTGCCGGCACCTCCATCGTCTTCGTGGAGACCTACGCCAACCGACGTTGGGCGCCGAACGACACCGTGCGCCGGGTCGAGCTCGCCAACGCCCGCCTCGTCAACGCCCAGGCCCGCAGGTCGCGGATCCCCGACGCGATCGTCCCCTGGTACGACGCGATGGCCCGCAACGAGAAGGCCTATCTCGCCGACGGGGTCCACACCACAGCTGCGGGGGCCGACTACCGCGCCTCGGTGATGATGCCGATCCTCGCGCGGCAGTACCGCACGCACCAGGCCTGAGGGGACCACCACGATGGGTATCGCCGCCCTGCTGACCGCCGCCCTGCTCGCCACCTCTGCGGTGGTGGCACCGCCGGCACCCAGACCCGCGGCACCTGCCACCGCGGCCCGGGTCGCCGCGCTCACCACGGCAGCGGGACAGCTGGCCCCGTTGAGCCGTAACACCACGCATAACTGGCTGACCCAGCGACGCCTGGTGTCGGACCAGGCGCGGTTCGAGAGCGCCGAGGTCTGGGTGTACGGCGACTCGATCACGGTCGGGACCGCTGCCAGCCTCGGCAACCAGGTCGCACCGCAGCTGCGGACGAGTCTGGCCGTGGATGCGCAGAACTCGATCCCCACCACCCCGGCGACGGACCGGCTGCTCGACCGGCTCAGGGTGACCCGCAACCGCCCGCGGGTGCTCGTCTTCGCCCTGGGCACCAACGACGCACCGGTGCTCTACCCGTCCCTCGCCGTCCCCAACAGCCGACCCGCGGACGTCTGGAAGGACCTCGCCGCCGTCCGCCAGGTGCTGGGGTCGCGCACCTCGATCATCTTCGTGGACACCTATCTCAACCGTCGCTATGCCCCCACCGACCGGGTCCGCGCGATCGAGATGGCCAATGCCCGGCTCATCAACGCCCAGGCCCGCAGGTCACGGATCGCCGATGCGATCGTCCCCTGGTACGCAGCCGTGGCCAAGGACGAGCGCAGGTATCTCACCGACGGGGTCCACCCCACGCCGGCGGGGGTCGATCTGCGGACCGCGCTGATCATGCCCGTCCTCGCGCGGCAGTTCGCCTCGCACCCTGCTTGATCCAGGTCGCCATGCACGCCGGGACGCGGGACAGTGGCGACGTGTGGCACCGACCCCGAGTCCCTCGCAGGGCCCGCGCCGGCCGAGGCCGCAGATCCGTCGTCCGCCGGCTGCTGGTCGCCGGATCGACGCTCTCGCTGGTCGCGGCGTGCGCGGGAGCGCCCTCGACCCCACCGACCGGCCCGTCGACGGGGGACGAACTCGCCCCGTTGAGCGCCGGTTGCACCTACCCCTGGCTGCGTCAGGTCCGGATCCGCTCCGACGACGAGGCCTTCGAGCGCGCCGAGGTGTGGGCCTACGGCGACTCGATCACGGTGTGGACGGCCCGGTCCCTCGACGAGCAGATCGGTCCGCGGCTCGGCACCACCCTGGCGATCGACGCCCAGTCGTCCATCCCCACCACACCCGCCACCGAGCGCCTCCTGGAGCGGTTGCGGGCCACCACCAACCGCCCCCGGGTCCTGCTCTTCGCGCTGGGCACCAACGACGCCGCGGTCACCTATCCTTCCCTCGAGCCTGCCAACAGCGAGCCGACGCAGGTCTGGCGGGACCTGGCCGCGGTGCGCGCCGTGACGGGCCCGGCCACCGCCATCGTCTTCGTCGAGGTCTACCGGCACCACTCCCGAGCGGCCTCCGCGCGGATGCGCAGCGTCGAGCTCGCCCACTCCCGCACGATCCACGAGCAGGTCCGGGCGTCGCGGATCCCGGACGCGATCGTCCCGTGGTACGACGCGATGGTGAAGGGGGAGTCGACCTACCTGGTGGACGGGGTGCACCCCTCCGAGGCCGGCACGGCCTACCGCACCTCCGTGATCATGCCGATCCTGGAGCAGCAGTACGCCGCCCACCCCGACTGACCGGCCCGGCACAGGACTGCCACCGCTCCCAGGTAGTCCTCGCGAGTGAAGCAGAAGGTGGGCAGGTGGACCGGATCGACGGCCTCGTCGGGCAGTCCTCCCACCCCCACTTCGACCAGGTCACGCAGACCGGTGGTCATCTCGTGGCGCCGACGGATCTTCGTCCACCGGCATGAACCCGCCGTGCCGAAGGACAGCGCGCTCGACCCGGGGTAGAAGTGCCGCAGCGGCTTCTTCTCGATCGGGTCCAGGCAGAAGCCGCTCGACCGGCCGTAGGTCGTGAGCACGAGCTCGTCATCCTCGCGGGCCCGCACGAAGCAGAAGCCGCGCTGCCCCTCCCGCAGCCGGCACCCGCGCGGGCACAGGTCGCACTGGATCCGGCCGTCGTCCAGCGAGTGCCAGTACCGCGCAGGGGAGCTCATCGGGCCCGCTCCTCCCATGCGGTGACCGTGTAGCGCGACACCCGCACGTCCTCGCCCCACCAGTCCTGGTGCAGCCGGGCCTTGGTCTTGAGGCTGCGCAGGAAGTCTGCCGGGTCGGGCAGCTGCTCCCACACCTGCGGCAGATAGGTCCCGCGGTGCCCGGGCGCCTCCAGCAGCAGCCCGTCGACGTGCGGGCGCAGCTGCGCGACGAGGTCTGCCTCGGACGAGAAGGTCAGCGGCTCAGGGCGGCTCAGCACCGACACCTCCAGGTCGACGTGGTCGATCTCGTCGGGCGTCACCGGTCGGAAGCGAGGGTCGTCGAGCGCCGCGGCCCGCGCGTTGCCGCGCACGTCGTCCACCAGCGGGCGGTATGCCGAGAGGCTGCCGATGCACCCGCGCAGCCGGCCGCCGAGATGCAGGGTGACGAAGGCCGCGCCCGGCTCGTCGGCCCACGCCGGGATCGTCGGGTCGGCCTCCGTGGGCACCCCGACCGCACGCCGGACGGCAGTGCGGGCCAGCGGGATCAGCAGGTCACCCGCCTCCTGGGGGATGGTCACGACGCCGCCTCCAGCGCGAGCGCGGCATAGCCCACCACGCGCGCCCGGTCACCCGCGGTGTCGCCGGACGAGCAGGACGCCAGCTCGCGGATCGTGGCCCCGCTGCGGCGGGCGTGCTCCATCAGGCCGTTGACCGGCGTCGCCCCGCAGGCCTGCTCGTGGTCGATCGTGCCGTGGAGGGTCGTCACCTGGTCCAGGGTCGCCCGGTCCACGCGCCGCGCGTCGTCATACGGCAGGTAGTGCGACAGGTCCGAGCTGATCACGACCACGGTGCCGGGGTCGGCCAGGAGCCGGTCGATCACGTCGGCCACCTCGTGCTTGCTCGCCCGCCCGACGGCCAGCGGCGCGATCACGACGCCGGGGGCGAGGCGCTGGGCGAAGGGCAGGTGCACCTCGATGGAGTGCTCCGGCGCGTGCGGGGCGTCGGTGACGACGACGGGGGAGAGGTCCTGCAGATCGGCCACGTCGACGGTCAGCTCGCCGAGCGGGGTGCGCCAGGTGCCGGACTCGGGCGCCGCGACGCCGCGCACCGGCACGCGGTGGGTGGGCCCGAGGACGGCGACCCGCCGGGCGGCGCCCAGGTCCAGGGCGCGGTAGGCCGCGGCGGCGGTGGACCCGGAGTAGAGATAGCCCGCGTGCGGCGCGATCACCGCGCGGGCGCCCGGGTCGGCAGGAGCGGGCCCGACGTCGGGGGAGGCCGGCGCGCCGGGGGAGACCGCTCCCAGCAGCCGGTCCACCACCTCGGCGAGCTCGCGCGGGGCGCGCGGGATAGAACAGTCCGGCGACGGCCGGTTCGCGCATCTTCGTGGGCCCAGCGTAGGCACGCTCGGACTGCCGGTGCAGGGGCGGAGGACTCATCGGCTTTCACCCTGGGTATGCACAGAGGAGCCCATCGTCAGGAGGAGTCGTCATGGCCCGTCGCACCACCCCCCGCCGCGTCCTCGCCGTCGTCACCAGCACGACCCGGTATGTCGACAAGGGCTACCGCACCGGCCTGTGGCTCGGTGAGCTGACCCACTTCTACGACGTGCTCACCGAGGCCGGGCACCAGGTCGACGTCGTCAGCATCGACGGCGGCCAGGTCCCGCTCGACCCGGAGAGCCTGTCCACCCTGATGCTGCGCTCGGGCGGCACGGGGGAGCGGTATGCCGACCCGTCCTTCATGGCGCTCCTGGACGACACGCCGGGCATCGACGAGGTCGACCCCGAGGACTACGACGCGGTCTACCTCACCGGCGGGCACGGCGTGATGTTCGACTTCCCGGGCAGCGAGGCGCTGGGCCGGGTGCTCGTGGAGATGGCGGCGGGCGGCAAGGTCGTCTCGGCCGTCTGCCACGGTCCCGCAGGCTTGCTCGCGGCCGTCGACGCGGACGGCACGCCGATGATCGCCGGGCGCAAGGTCACCGGATTCTCCTGGCCCGAGGAGAAGCTCGCCAAGCGTCAGGACGCCGTGCCGTTCCGGCTCGACGAGCAGCTGCAGGCCCTGGGCGCGACGTACGTCAAGGCGCGGATCCCCTTCACCAGCAAGGTCGTCCGCGACGGCTTCCTGATCACGGGGCAGAACCCGCAGAGCGCGTCGGACGTCGGCAAGGCGGTCGTGAAGGCCCTGCGGAAGCAGCGCTGACGTCTCCCGATGGCAACGCTCCGTCGTCGCGTCGCACCTCTGCGGAGCGACGGCGGGGGATAGGCTGCGCGCCATGACCGCCAACCCGTCCGAGGAGCGCCCCGCTCAGGGGGTCCTGGACGCGCGCGCCGCGGGCCAGGCCGCCGAGCTGGTGGACGAGGTCGTGAAGTTGGTGGACGCCCGGGAGGTGCAGGCGACGGCGCCCGAACGCGCTTATCTGGCAGGCGTTTCCGCCACCTTGCGAACCCAGGCCGCGGGCGCGGGAGACTCGCCGGACCGTTAGGTGTACATCCAAGGACCGTTTGTTGTACATTAGGGGAGTGAGCACCTCTCGTGCGGGGGAGTCCCGCCTCGCCCTCGGTTATGTCCGCGTCTCCACCGTCGACCAGGCCGTCAACGGCCTCAGCCTGGACACCCAGCGCGCCCTGCTCGAGGCCGACGCGGCCCGTCGCGGCTGGCGCCTGGAGATCCTCGCCGACGAGGGGATCTCGGGCACGGACGACCAGCGGCCAGGGCTTCGCGAGGCTCTGACCAGGCTCGATGCCGGGGAGGTCACCGCCCTGATGGTCACCCGGCTGGACCGGTTGACGCGATCCGTCTCCGGTCTCAGCGCCGTCCTGGCGCGGGCCGGTGAGCACGGCTGGGACCTGGTCATGCTCTCGCCGGCCATCGACACCACCGACCCGGCGGGTCGCTTCACGACCTCCATCCTGGCCTGCGCGGCGCAGTACGAGCGCGACCTCATCGGCCAGCGCACCCGAGAAGCCCTGGCGCACAAGAAGGCCCAGGGGGGCCAGCTCGGGCGCCCGCGCAACGTGGACGAGGCTGTCGTGCAGCGCATCCAGGCCCAGCGCGCCGAGCGGAAGTCGCTGCGGGCGATCGCCGAGCAGCTCAACGCCGAGGGCGTGCCGACGGCGCAGGGCGGCGCCAAGTGGCACGCGTCGACGGTCAGCACGGTGCTCAAGCTGTATGGCGAAGGGGCCTGAGGGGGATAGGTGTACGCCGGTGGGAGGGGCTGGCTGTACGCCGTAATGACATAATCTAGATTATCGGCGTTTCTCGGCAGGGGGTGCAGCCTGCTCCGACGGTGTCGCCGGCCCCTCTCGCCGCCGTGTCGATCCTCGAGGCCCACCCGGTCGCAGCCTGCACGGCTACGGTGGTCGCACGCGTCAGGTCGCCGCGATGATCCTCGTCGTCCTCGCCTTCCTCGTGGGCACCACGGTCGCCGAGCTGCACCGGCTGCCCGGCGGCCTGAGCGGCGCCGACGACCACGCCGCCCGCACCGTCTTCGCCCAGCTGCACCCTGGCGCGACCGATGTCCAGGTCCGGCGCGGCGCCGACCTGGGCCCCTGCCAGTACGCCGAGATCAGCGCCACGGTGGCCGGCGACGTCGTGGTCGAGCACCTCACCCTGCAGCCCGGGCCGACCCCGCGCCTGATCCGGCGCTCCACGGACGCCGACTACGTCGACCTGGACGACGGCGCGGACCGGCTCCGGGAGCACTGCTCCCCCGCCAGATCACGGTGACCGCCGGGCGTCTCGACATACGGACAGGTGGTCGCGGCGGTGGTGCCTCTCCCCCGCCGTCGTGCCCAGGGCGCGCCGTCGGGCGCCTCGACCGGCCGATGGTGGCCGCTCGGCGGTGATCAGGCGCTGAGCCTGCGCGCCACCTGCTCCTCCGGACGGGCCGGCAGCGCCGTGGCCAGGTGCAGCTCCATCAGGATGCCCGGCAGTGCCTGCTGGCCCGGCATGACCACGACGAGCTCCTCGTCCGTGGCCTCGACGAGCAGGTGCGCCGGCGGGCAGGCACCCGGGGAAGCCACCATGATGAGCTCGCCCTCGGGGGTGGTGAGCTCGAAGGAGCCATCGGCGCGGGTGCGGGTGGTCTGGTGTCCGTCGGTGACCAGCAGGCCGCCCAGGCCCTCGGCGTCCTCGGTGGTGACTCGTCCAAACATCGGTGTCCTCCTGTCGCATCTCTCCATCAGAGAGTGATGAGATGACTTCATAGAGTCATCTGATGCCACTTTAGGTGGAAATGACCGATATGGGGAGAGGGTCCCGAAGGCGTTGTTCGGGCGTTATCGACCGATTCTCAGGCGCTGAGCGGGCGAGACCACCGGCACTGCTCCCCCAGCAGGTCCATCAGCATGCCGTCCTCGCCCGCCTCGCCGGTCACGGTGAGCAGCACCCCGCCCGCGAGGGGCTCGACCAGGGCATGAGCGGGGTGGTCGCCGGACAGCCCCATCAGCATGAGGTCCTCGGCGCGCGCGTCGAGCTCGAAGGACCCGTCCGGACGGGTGTGGGTCAACGACAGACCGTCGGTGACCGCGATGCCGCCGAGCCCGCGACCCTGGGGGTCCATGATGCGTCCCTGCATGAGTGTCTCCTTCCCGACCGGACGCCACGGGATCACGGATGGCTCCGCGGTGAGGGGCCCGTGGCTCGTCCATGGTGGTGCGCCACCGCGCGCGTGAGGGCGCTGCGCTGGTGAACTGTCGGCGAATCTCGGGGGATGGCCGCCGGGGGGTCGAGGGATCCCGGATCGGTGCGCCGTCAGGCGCCGACATACTCCGCCAGGTGCTGACCGGTGAGCGTGGTGGCGCCGGCGACCAGGTCGGCGGGGGTCCCCTCGAAGACCACGCGCCCGCCGTCGTGACCGGCCCCCGGACCCAGGTCGATGATCCAGTCCGCGTGCGCCATCACGGCCTGGTGGTGCTCGATCACCACCAACGAGGTCCCGCCGTCGACCAGCCGGTCGAGCAGCCCGAGCAGGGTGTCCACGTCGGCCAGGTGCAGCCCGGTCGTGGGCTCGTCCAGCACGTAGACCGAGGCCCTCTCCCCCATCTGCGAGGCCAGCTTGAGCCTTTGCCGCTCACCTCCGGACAGGGTGGTCAGCGGCTGACCGATGGTGAGATAACCCAGGCCCACGTCCTCGAGCCGCTGGAGGATCGTGTGCGCGGCGGGGATCCGCGACTCCCCCGCGGCGAAGAAGGCGCTCGCGTCGGTCACCGACATGGCCATGACCTCGGCGATGTCCTTGCCGCCCAGGTGGTGCTCCAGGACCTCGGGCTGGAAGCCCTTCGCCTCGCACACCTCGCACGGCGTGGACACGGTGTCCATGAAGCCCAGCTCGGTGAAGATCACGCCCGCGCCCTTGCAGGTGGGGCAGGCCCCCTCCGAGTTCGCCGAGAACAGCGCCGGCTTCACACCGTTGGCCTTGGCGAAGGCCTTGCGGACCGGCTCCAGCAGGCCGGTGTACGTCGCGGGGTTGGACCTGCGGGAGCCCTTGATCGGGGTCTGGTCGACGACGACGACCTCCTCGCGCCCGGCCAGCGAGCCGTGGACGAGCGAGGACTTGCCGGACCCGGCGACCCCGGTCACGACGCACAGCACCCCGAGCGGCACGTCGACGTCCACGTCCTGCAGGTTGTGGGCGCTCGCCCCCCGGATCTCGAGCCGGCCGGTGGCTGGGCGGACCTCCTCCTTGAGCCGGGCCCGGTCGTCCAGGTGCCGCCCGGTGACGGTGTCGCTGGCCCGCAGTCCCTCGACGGTCCCCTCGAAGCAGATCTGACCGCCGGCGGACCCCGCCCCCGGCCCGAGATCGACCACGTGGTCGGCGATCTCGATCATCTCCGGCTTGTGCTCGACCACGAGGACGGTGTTGCCCTTGTCACGCAGCCGCACCAGCAGCTCGTTCATCCGCCGGATGTCGTGCGGGTGCAGGCCCACGGACGGCTCGTCGAAGACATAGGTGACATCGGTGAGCGAGGAGCCGAGGTGGCGGATCATCTTGGTGCGCTGGGACTCTCCACCGGACAGGGTGCCGGTGGGGCGGTCCAGCGAGAGGTAGCCCAGCCCGATGCCCACGAAGGCGTCCAGCAGATGTGTCAGGCCCCCCAGCAGCGGTGCCACCTCGGGGCGGTCGAGCCCGCGGACCCAGTCGGCCAGGTCGGTGATCTGCATCGCGCAGCAGTCGGCGATGTTGCGCCCCTCGATGCGCGACTCCAGGGCGTGGGGTGCGAGGCGGGTGCCGCCGCAGGCCGGGCAGTCCCGGAAGACCACGGCACGATCCACGAAGGCCCGCACGTGCGGCTGCATGGCCTCACGGTCCTTGGACAGCATGGACCTCTGGATCCGCGGGACGATCCCCTCGTAGGTCAGGTTGATGCCCTCGACCTTGATCTTGGTGGGCTCCTTGTGGAGCAGGTCGGCGAGCTCGGTCGCGCTGAAGTCCTTGACGGGCTTGTCCAGGGCGAAGCCGTAGCCCGCGAAGATCCGGCCGTACCACCCGTCCATCGAGTAGCCCGGGACGAGGATGGCGCCGCCCGCGAGGGAGAGGGTCTCGTCGTACACCGCGGTCAGGTCGACGTCCGACACCTGGCCGGTCCCCTCGCACTCCGGGCACATGCCACCGACGAGGGAGTAGGTGCGCTTCTGCTTCTTGCCCTTGTCGGGGCCTCGCTGGACGGTGATCGCTCCCGCGCCGCTCACCGAGGGCACGTTGAAGGAGTAGGCCTGCGGCGAACCGACGCGCGGCTCGCCGAGGCGGGAGAAGAGGATGCGCAGCATCGCGTTGGCGTCCGTGGCCGTGCCGACCGTCGAGCGCAGGTTGGCGCCCATCCGCTCCTGGTCCACCCGGATGGCCGTGGTCAGCCCCTCGAGCAGGTCCACGTCGGGCCGGGCGAGGCTGGGCATGAAGCCCTGCACGAACGACGAGTAGGTCTCGTTGATCATCCGCTGCGACTCGGCCGCGATCGTGCCGAAGACCAGCGAGCTCTTGCCCGAGCCGGACACCCCGGTGAAGACCGTCAGCCGCCGCTTCGGGATCTCGACCGACACGTCCTTGAGGTTGTTCTCCCGCGCGCCCTGGACGCGGATGCGGTCGTGGGAGTCGGCGGCGTGCGGGGACATGGTCGCTCCGTCCTGGTGGGTCGCCTCACATCTTGCCGTATGACGGTCCCCGGGGGGCGGCGTCCGGTCGTGGTCGTCCCGGTGTCGCCCCCGCCTACGCCTCGGCCGGGAGCCGCGCGGGCAGGTCGCGGCCGAGGCGTAGGCGGCAGCGGTCAGCGGCTCAGGCCGTGGGAGTGCAGCGGCAGGCGGGCGCGCTCGGGGCCGTAGCGCACCACGTGCGCCAGACTCGGCGGCCGGATGTCCAGGTCGTAGCACGCCTCGGTGTCGAACCAGCGGAACTCCAGCCCGGGCACCTGCGTGGTGGCCCGCGTCTTGTCGACGCGAGCCTCGAAGGCAAGGTTGATCTCGTGGTGGGCCTCGCCGTCCAGCTCGTAGGCGTTCTCCACCACCGCGACCAGGTCGGCGACCTTGGCCTCCAGGCCGAGCTCGTCGAGGATGTCGCGGTGCAGGGCGGCCTTGGCGGACTCGCCGAGGGTGACGGGGCCACCGGGCAGGAACCAGAAGTCCTGACCCTCCCGGCGGTTGAGGAGCACGCGAGGGCCGCTGCGGATCACGGCGGACACCACGACGTCGAACGTCTTCGGTCGATTCGTCATGCCTGGACTGTAGGCCGCGCCGGCCCGCCCGGCTCGGCGGGGGTGCCGCGGACGACGTCCAGGCTGCTCGCCCGCACCTCGTAGCGGGACGCCGGCCCGCCCGGGCTGCGCCAGAAGCGGCGGTGCAGCGTGCCCGTGACCTCGACGACCTCGCCGGGCACCAGCGAGCCGGCCCGCTGCGCCGTCTCCCCCGGCCAGCAGCCCACGTCGATCGCGTCGACCGTGGGCGCGCGCCGCCCGGGCGGAGCAGCCGGCTCGACGGACTGCGCGGCCTGGGTGCTCCGGGCGCGTCGGACCACCAGCCGCAGGCTCACCAACCGGTCGCCGCTCGGCAGCTCGCGCGTGACGGGGTCGGCGGCCACCCGGCCCCGCAGCCGCACCTCGTTGAGGTCCGGGATCTCCTCGGCCGGACCCGCACCGGCTGGACCCGCGTCCGACGGCTCCCCGCCCACCGCACCCTCGTCGACGTCGTGATCGTCGGCCTCCAGCTCGTCCACCATGGTCTCGCCCACCTCACCGCAACCGGGCCGCCTCTCGGCCCGCTCTCACCCGCCACGGTGGCACGGGCGCCCTCGCGCCGCAGGCCGTCGTACGGCACCTGTGGACGACCGCTCCGCGGCCGGGACGATCTGTGGACGACGGTCAGGATCCGACGGGTCCGCCGCACCGCCGGCCCAGCCGGACCGGCTCGCGGGGTTGCCCGGTCCCCGGGTCGACGGCGATCGTGAGGCGCCGTCCGGACGACAGCCGGAGGACCAGCGCGCCGGGCGCCTGCCACCGGGCGTCGGCGAGCGGGTCGTACTCCGTGCTGACGCAGGCGACGTCCCAGCGCCGGGCCGCGAGGTCGAGAGCCCGGTGCTGCACCGCCACCGTGATGCGCGGCGACACCAGGTCGCCGTCGGTGACCACGTCGGCCTCGTAGGGCTCCCGCACGTCCTCGACCGGTGCCGGCAGCACCCGCTCGTCCCGGTCCGGGTGCACCCCGATCTGCGCGAGCATGCCCACCAGGCCCAGCACCGTGGCGCCGACGGCGGCCACCAGGATCGTGACCACCAGCCGGCGGTGGGTGTCGGTCACGAGGGAGCGCAGGCCCCACCCGATCAGGGCATACCCCGCCGCGCCGTGGACGATCGGGTGGTCGAGCAGCTCGTGGACCAGACGCGAGTCGGTGGGGTTCAGTCGCCCCCACAAGGTGGTGAGCAGGACCAGCACCCCGGCGAGGAGCCACCACGGGGCACGTCGACGCGCGCGCTGCAGGTGACCACCCGGGGCGAGCGCGCCGGCGGGGGGACGGGGTGCGGGCACGGCAGGCACTGTCGGGTCAGACCTCGCCCTCGTCGTCCTTGCGCTCGCCCCGGCGGATCAGGGAGCCCATGCCGGGCAGCCCCTGCGCGGCATGGGACAGGTCGGTGACGGCGTCCAGGATCTCGCGCACGTCCGGGGCGAGCTGGTCGAGCTGGCGCAGGGTGCCCGGCAGCCGGTCGATGAGCCCGACGACCGCGAGCACCTCGTCCCGGTCGATGGAGTCCACGACCTCCGCGGCGATGGGCAGGGCCTTGTCCGCCATCGGGGTGATGGTGGGCATGAGCTGCTCCCCCGCCGCCACGAGGGCCTCGGCGCGGGCGACGATGCCGGCGACCCGGGCGTTGGTGGCGTCGGCCGCGTCAGCGACCGCGTCGACGTGGGCCCGGGAGAGCGCCGCCTGGGCGAGGAGCTCCTCGGCCTGGGCGAGCAGGGCCTCGCCGCGAGACACCATCGCCTCCACCCGGTCCACGAGGCCGAGGGCGCGCGGCCACAGGTCGGCGGCGTCCGTGACCCCGTCCCTCACGGTGACGGCGGCGGTGAGCAGGTCCGAAGGTCCGAGGATGCGCATGGGCCCATCATGCCTGGGGACGACTCCTCCAGCCCGAGCAACCATCCGGTTGCGATCGGGCCGCCTCGAGGCCGAGGGCATGACCTGCGAGGAGACCCTCATGACACGCACCGAGGCGCTGGTCGCCCGACGGCGCAGCACGCGCCACCAACGTGCGTGGTACTGGTACGCCCGGGCAAGCTCTGCCTACGTCACGACCACGGCGACCGTACTGATGGGTCCTTACCTCACGAGCATCGCCAACCGCGCGGCGTGCCCCGGGCAGGCGTCCGACCAGGTGCGCCGGACCCACCTGTCCGTCCTGGGCGTGCCGGTCTCCCTCGGGTCGGCACCCTGCTGTTCGGGCTCGTGCAGCAGCGGACCCACTCCTGCCGGCTGTCGCTCCTCGCGTTCTTCGTCGTCGGCGGAATCCTCCTGGCCCGTGTGGACGTTCGCGCCGGGATCCGCGCGGCGGGCAACCCGGAGCCGCTGATCGTCTAGAATAGGAGGGTTGCGCGCTACTCAACGTCATCGATTCCGGCGTTAGGGTCGCCCGGTTTGCTGCTTCGGGCGCGCGGGTATGGCCTCGGGCAAAGCACGAGGCAGGTCACCGATCGAAAGGGGAACGGACATGGCCGAGCGGTCACTGCGCGGATCGCGCCTCGGGTCCTTCAGCATGGAGACCGATGACGGGGTCGTTCCCAGCGAGCGGCAGCTCGTCTCCTACACCTGCCCCAACGGCCACGTCACGGAGCTTCCCTTCTCCATCGAGGCCGAGGTGCCCAACACCTGGGAGTGCCGCTGCGGCGAGCTCGGGCGGCTCCAGGGCGGCGACGCCCCCGAGGAGAAGCCCGCCAAGCCGGCGCGCACCCACTGGGACATGCTCCTGGAGCGCCGCTCCATCAAGGAGCTGGAGGAGCTCCTCGAGGAGCGCCTGGAGCTGCTGCGGGCCTCCCGCGGCGAGAAGCCCAAGCGCTCCGCCTGAGCAGGTCACCCGCACGACGACGGCCCGGCACCCTGGAGGGTGCCGGGCCGTCGTCGTGCGCGAGCCGGTAGCTAGAGCACCTCTCCCTCGATCACGTCGTCGTCCTGGCGGGTCGCCCGCGTGGCGCCGGGGCCGGCACCACGCGTCGTGGCTCCCGGTCCCGGGGCCGCGGCCCCGGGCGGGGTGGCGCTGGCTCCCCCGGCATACGTCTGACGGACCCGGATGCCGGGCGCCGACGCGAGCAGCTGGCGCGTGATCACGCGGGACAGCAGCCGCCGGGCGACGCCACGGGTGCCGGGCAGGATGCAGGCGAAGCCCAGCACGTCGCTGAGGAAGCCGGGCGTCAGCAGCAGCGTCCCGCCCACCAGCACCAGGGCTGCGTCGGAGAGCTCGCCGGCAGGCAGCCGCCCGCTCGCGAGCGCGCCGCGCAGCGAGGCCCAGGCGGCGCGCCCCTCCCGCTTGACCAGCCAGGCACCGATCGCCGACTCGAGCAGCAGCAGGCCGATCGTGGGCCAGCCGCCGATCACCCGGCCGATCGCGACGATGACCGCGATCTCGAGGGTGGGAACGACGAGCAGCAGGACGAAGGCCACCAGCGGCCAGCGGGATCCACGAGGGCGACGATCGGAGGAAGCACTCACAAGGTGTTCTGACGCTCCTGACCGCGTCGGCGTTCCACGAGCCGGCGAGCCTGCTCGCCCCGGTGCCGCAGGCCCCACACCGTGATCCGCTGCATGGACTCGCGGACGATGTCGCCGTTCATCTTGGAGACGCCGGACTCGCGCTCGACGAAGGTGATCGGGACCTCACGGATGCCGATGCCGGCCCGCACCGTGCGCCAGGTCAGATCGGTCTGGAAGCAGTAGCCGTGGGACTCCACGCCGTCCAGGCCGATGCGGCGCAGCGTGTCGGCGCGGTAGGCGCGGAAGCCGGCCGTCGCGTCGTGCACGGGCATGCCGAGCAGCGCGCGGATGTAGTAGTTGCCACCGACGCTGAGGAACTTGCGGTGCCAGGGCCAGTTGACGATGCCGCCACCGGGGATCCACCGCGAGCCGATGACCAGACCCACCTGCGGGTCCTCCAGGGCCTTGAGCAGGTCGGGCAGCTGCTCGGGTCGGTGAGACAGGTCGGCGTCCATCTCCACGAGGACGTCGTAGCCCTCGCGCAGCCCCTCCTCGAAGCCCGCGAGGTAGGCCCTGCCCAGGCCCTCCTTGCCCTGCCGGTGCATGACTCGGATCTGGGGGTCGCGAGCGGCGATCTCGTCGGCCAGCTGTCCCGTGCCGTCCGGTGACCCGTCGTCGAGCACGAGCACGTCGACCTCGGGGGCGGCGGCGCGCAGGCGCTCCAGGCAGCGAGGGAGCGTCTCACGCTCGTTGTACGTCGGGATCAGGACCAGGGTGCGCATGGTGATCAGACCGTTCAGGAGAGTCGGAGGACGTGGTGGAGGTCGTACGTGGCTGGGCCGTCCGGGCGATGGCCCCTAGGGCCATGATCACCATCGAGAGCCAGACCGCCAGGTCGTTCACCCGCACGGCGGGGGTAATCTCCGTCCGGCGCGGCAGGGTGTCACGCAGCGCAGCCGGGGTGAACAGTGCCGTGCGCTGGTGGGCCACCCCGTCCGGGGTGATGAGGGCGGAGGTGCCGACCGTCGAGACGTGGACCACGGAGCGGCCCAGCTCGACCGCGCGCACCCGGGAGATCGCCAGCTGCTGGTAGGACTCGTCGGTGTAGCCGAAGGTCGCGTTGTTGGTCTGCACCGCGAGGATCTGCCCGCCGTGCGTCACCGCGTCGCGCATCAGGTCGTCGTAGGCGCTCTCGAAGCAGATGCCGATGCCCACGGGCACCGGCCCCCGGGAGGTCGGGGCGGTGATCACCCCGACCTCGTCACCCGCCGCGAAGTCGTGGGTGAGCAGGTCGACCTTGTCGCTGAAGTGTCGGAAGAACGAGCGGTAGGGGATGTACTCGGCGAACGGGACCGGGTGGCGCTTGGCGTAGTGCGCGGTCGGGCCCTTGGAGCCCTCCCACAGCAGCGTGGTGTTCTTGATCTCGTCGTGCGGGCCCTGTCGCAGGGTGCCCACGAGGATCGGGGCGTTGGCCGCGACCGACGCGGCGGTGATGACCTGCCCGGCGTCGGCGTTGGCGACGGGGTCGATGTCCGAGGCGTTCTCGGGCCACACGACCAGGGCGGGCTCGCCGCGTCCGGCGGCGACCTGGGCGGCCACGGCCCGGCGGGTGACCTCGGCGTGGTTGTCGAGCACCTGGCGACGCTCCGCGTTGAAGTCCAGACCGGCGCGGGGCACGTTGCCCTGGACGGCGAGGACGTCGACGGAGGTGCCGCCGGTCGGGGCGGTGAGCAGGGCGGGTCCCCACAGGACGGCACCGGCCCCGGCGAGTGCGCCGGCGGGTCGGGCCAGCGCCAGGGGCGAGCGGGCGCCCGGGTGCCGCACGGCCCGCCGTGCCCCCAGGAGCCCGGCGGCCAGCAGGCCGCCCGCGAGGGCGACGACGAAGGTCAGGCCGGGGGTCGCGACATACCGCACGAGGGGCAGCGTCGGGGCGTCGGCCATGGCGAAGGCGATCTTGAGCCAGGGGAAGCCTCCGAAGGGGGTCACGGAGCGCAACCACTCCCCGGCGCACCAGGCCGCCGCGACGACCACGGCGTAGGGCATCCGCCACCCCCGCGGTGCCCGCAGGCCGAGGGCACCGCACGCCGCCCCGGTGAGCCCGACGTACGACGCCTCGAGCAGGGCCAGCGCGACCCACGGGAGGTTGCCGACGTAGATCCCGGACCAGTGCAGGGCGGGCAGGTAGGCCGCCAGCCCGGCGAGCACCCCCAGCCCGAGGCCGCGGGCCACCCCGGCTCCCCGGGTGGCCAGGGCGACCAGCGCGATGCCGACGGGTGCCAGGAACCACAGGTCGTGGGCCGGCCACGAGAGCCACAGGGCGAGGCCGCCGAGAAGGGCGAGGGCGAGTCGGGACACCGCGTCACCCTAGCCGGGCGAAGGGCTCCGCGGCGTGCAGCACGGCCCGCATGCCGTTGGGGCCGCCTCGGGCCGGTCTCCGGACAGGTCCGGTGCCAGGGCCGTGACGTTTTCTACTAGGCATGCGGGCCGCGCTGCTGCCCGAGGATGGCGGGCAACCACCGTCAACCTATTGGGTGACCGTGCGTAACTGTCAACACCGCTCTGACCTGCGGCTTCTCAGGTTTTCGCAGGTCAGAGGTTCGGGTCAGACCGCCATCAATCATCTGATACGCGGCGTGTCACACCAAACACGCCGAGTGCTGAAGCGATTGGCGAGGTGCTTTAGTCACTCAGAGTCGATTTGCTATAGCAGGCGTCCTTGCGGACGGTGACGGTCATGAGTGCTCATCCCTCGACCGGTGCCGGCACGACCACCACGCCGCGGGCCGTCGTCGCCACCACCGGGGGGTCCAGCAGGTCGGCCGCGGACTCGCCGCGCGCGGGGTTGCCCCGGGCGACCACGCGCACCTCGAAGTCCATCTCGCGCGACCGGCGGCCCGCCCGCACGAGCGTGCAGCTGATCTCGAGGCAGTCCCCCGCCCGGACCGGCGCCCGGAACTGGACGTCGCTGTATGACGCGAAGAGCCCCTCGTCGCCGTCCGTGCGGATGCACATCTCGGTCGCCACGTCGCCGAAGGCCGCCAGGGAGTAGGCGCCGTCGACGAGGTTGCCGGCGTAGTGCGCGTGGCTGTAGGGGACATAGCGGCGGTGGACGACGGTGGTGCCCACCGCGGGGCCGGTGCCTGCGCTCATCGGGTCTGCTCCTTCGTGGTCGTCGTGGTGCTGCTCGCGCCCTGGCGCTGCGCCATGGCGTGGACGAGGTAGGACGCCACCTCGCCGGGGGTCGTGCCCTTGCCGAAGATCCGGTCGACGCCGAGCTCGGCGGTGGCCGACTCGTCGAACCGCGGCCCGCCCACCACCAGCAGCGGGGTGGTCCCCGCCGGGTAGGCCTCCCGGAAGGCGGCCGACATCTCCTGGGTGTTGGTGATGTGCGCATCGCGCTGGGTCACCACCTGGGAGACCAGCACGGCGTCGGCCTGCTCCGCGCGCGCCCGCTCGACGAGGTCCGGCACCAGGACCTGGGCGCCGAGGTTGACGACCTTGATCTCGGAGTAGTACTCCAGCCCCTTCTCCCCCGCGAAGCCCTTGATGTTGAGGATCGCGTCGATGCCCACCGTGTGCGCGTCGGTGCCGATGCAGGCGCCCACGACCACCAGGGGCCGCCGCAGCTGCTTCTTGATGGCTGCGTTGACCTCCTTGGCGCCCAGCAAGGGGTAGTCGCGCTCCACCACGACCACGTCGCGCAGGTCGACCAGGTGGTTGACGCTGCCGTAGACCACGAAGAAGGTGAAGTCCGGGCCGATCGCCTTGGCGTGCACCAGGAGTGCCGGCTTGAGGCCCATCTTGTCCGCGAGCTGCAGCGCCGCCCCCTCGGCCCGCTTGTCGTGCGGGATCGGCAGCGTGAACGACACCTGGATCATGCCGTCGCCGGTCGTGTCGCCATACGGCCTGATGATGTCGGGCAGGCTCCGCTCCCCCGACCGGTCGTCGCCGCTCACTTGCTGCCTCCCGCCGTCGTGGCGACGCCCTCGTCGAGGAGCGTGATCGCCGGGTTGTCGTAGTCGTCGGCCTTGCGGACCACGCCGTCCAGGCCCTTGCCCGCGTCGGCCGGCCGCTTCATCAGACCGAAGGTGCCGTCCGCGATGGCGTCGAGCAGGGTGTCGTCGGCGATCCGCTCGAGCAGGTCCACCGCCTCGGACAGGACCTGCCGGGCCCGGGTCTGGATGAACCCGTCCGCCGGAGGCTGGAAGTCCTCGCGCAGGCCACGGCCCGCCTCGAGCGCGTAGCGCACGTTCTGCAGAGCCAGGTCCCGGTCGGACAGGAAGGGCGTCACGACCGCCTCGGTCATCATGCCCACGAGCAGGATCCCCTGGTCGGTCAGGCCGCCGACGAAGTTGAAGAAGCCGTCGAGCAGGTACCCGCGGAAGACGTCGCCGGTCATGTGCTTGGTCGGCGGCATCCACTTCAGGGGGGCCTTGGGGAACAGGTCGCGCGCCAGCATGGCGTGGGCCAGCTCCATCCGGAAGGAGTCGGGCAGCTCCGGGACGATCTCGAAGGCGTGCCCCAGGCCGAGCTGCCAGTCCTCGAGCCCTGCCTCCTTGGCGAAGTACTCGTTGAGCAGCTGGCTGACCGTGACGGTGTGCGCCGCCTCGACGGCGTCCGCGGTCGTGAGGTAGTTGTCCTCGCCGGTGTTGATGATGATCCCGGCCCGGGCGTGCACCTGACGGCTGAACCGCTGGTCGACGAAGGTCCGGATCGGGTTGATGTCGCGGAAGAGGATGCCGTACATCGAGTCGTTGAGCATCATGTCGAGCCGCTCCAGGCCCGCGAGCGCGGCGATCTCCGGCATGCACAGGCCCGAGGCGTAGTTGGTCAGGCGGACGTAGCGACCGAGCTCCTTGCTCGTCTCGTCCAAGGCCGCCCGCATCAGCCGGAAGTTCTCCTGCGTGGCGTAGGTGCCGGCATAGCCCTCACGGGTGGCGCCCTCGGGGACGTAGTCCAGCAAGGACTGCCCGGTGGACCGGATCACCGCGATGATGTCCGCTCCCCCGCGCGCCGCGGCCTGGGCCTGCGGGATGTCCTCGTAGATGTCGCCGGTGGCGACGATGAGGTAGACCCACGGACGCGAGGGGGCGTCGCCGACCTTGGCGATCAGGCGCTCGCGGGCGGCCCGCTGTTTGTCGATCTGGGTGATCCCGGGCCTGACGCCGCGCATGGCCAGCCTGCGGGCGGTGGTGAGCTCCTTGCCCTCGGGCATCCGGAAGTCGGCGGCCCCGGCTGCGGCCTTCTGCGCCAGGGTGACCAGGTCCGGGGCGACGCCCCGGGCGATCGCGTCGTAGGCCGGGGTGGTGACCCCGTGCTCCAGGCCGACCTGCTCGCGGACCGCGTCGACGAGGTGGTTGACCCACGGCACACGCTCGTGGTCGGCGCCGGCCAGTCCCGCGAGGCGCAGGGTCGCGCGCTCGACCGAGACGGTGGTGTGCTGCTGCGCGAGCTGCACGACGGGCCGACCGGCCTTGCGCGCCAGGGTGCGCGCCCGCCGGACGACGTCGGGGTCCAGCTCCAGGTGCGCGCGCGGTGGACTCGCTGCGGCGCGGGTCATGACAGAGCTCCTTCGGTCGAGTGGATGATGCGCCCCCCGACGACGGTGAGCACCGCCGTGGGGTTGTCGGTGCCCGGCGCCAGCAGCGGCAGTCCCGGGGTGTGCAGCCGCTCCTGCTGGTGCTGCAGGAGCTGGTCAGGATCGAGATCCCACACCACGAGGTCGGCGGGCAGGCCCACGTCGAGCTGGCCGCGCCAGTCCTCGGCGACCGCGGACCAGCCGGCCCGGGTGTGGGCCCGGAAGGCCTCGCCCACCGACAGCCGCTCCTCCGGGGAGCGGTGCCAGCGCGCGGCCCGCACGGTGCCCCAGGGGTCGAGCGGGGTCTCCGGCGCCGAGGACGTCAGGTGCAGGTCCAGGCCGTCGGTCACGAGCGACGCGAGCCGCACGTAGTCCTGCACGCGGGAGGGGCCCAGGCGCCGCGCCAGGACGCCGTCGGGGGCCCCCAGGTAGGTGTCGACCTGGGGCACGCGGGCGACGCTCACCGCCAGGTCGATGAGGGTCCCGAGGACCATGGGGTCGGCCACGGACTGGGTGAGGGTGCGGTGCCGCAGCCCGCGGAACCGGTCCAGGCCCACCTGGCGGACCGCCACCCGCAGCCCGGCCGCGAGCTCCTGGGCGGCCCGGTCCCCGAACGCCACCAGGTTGCTCTGCACCCCCACCCGCGAGGTCACCACCATGTGCTCGGCGATCGTCTCGGCGGGGAGCGGGCCGGGCCCGGCGTAGCCCGGGGCATCGGCATAAGGATCGACCAGCGCGGCCCGGCGCAGCCGCACCAGGCCGTCGACGGGGACGTAGCAGCCCTGCAGCCCCAGGTCGCGGACCAGCGCGAGAGCCTCGTCACCGGTCGTGCACACGCGGTCGAGGTAGTGCTTGACCACCGGGAGCGGCACCGACTCGTCCCCGGCGCCGCGCAGCTCCACGACCGAGGACTCGCTGCCGTGGTGCAGGTGCACCGCGCCGATGCCGTGAGCCGCCGCCAGGCGCAGCAGCTCCAGGGTCTGCTGCCGGTGCTCCCCGGGGTCCGCAGCCGCGGCACCACCTGCTGCAGGTCGTCGACCTGCAGCGGCCCGAGCTCGTCCGGCCAGGTGACGCTGTCGGGCCGGTGCTCGTGGGCCAGGGCCCGCAGCGCGGCGCACGCGACACCGGCGCCCAGCCCGGCCCGGATCATCAGGGCCGGGCGGCCGCCGGAGGCGCGGGCCAGCTCGTCGGGCGTGGGTGCCCGCAGCTCGGGCCACAGGCTCTCGTCGTAGTCGCGGGCCACGAGCGGGCCCGTGCCGGAGCTCGCCGCCGCGGCGACCCGGTCCAGGGCGTCGGCCAGGGACGTGGCGGCGCCGAGGTCCACCGCTCCCACCAGGTCGCCGGCCTGCGCGCAGAACAGCGCGGGCTCCACGAAGGGCGTCGTGACCAGGCGCCCGCCGAGGTCCACGACGACCTCGGCGTCGGCGGCCTGGGCCTCGGCCTCGGCCTCGTTGCCCACCCACAGCACCCGGGTGCCGTCGACGAGCAGGGCCGTCGGGAAGCCCCGCGTGGGGACGTAGACCTGCCCGTTGCGGTAGAGCGTGCGGACTCGCATGCGCTCAGTCTGCCGTGGGCGCGATCCGCCGGGTGAACAGGGAACGGACCTGGGTGTCGGACCGCACCAGGTCCAGCGCGAGGGCGGCGTGCCCGGGGGTGTAGCCGTTGCCCACCAGCATCCGCACGTCGGCGGCCAGACCCTCCGCGCCCAGCGCGGCGGCGCTGAAGGACGTCGCCATGGAGAAGAAGATCACCGTCCCGCCCTCGCGGGTGACCAGGATCGAGGGGTGCTCGCAGCCGGGGACGTCCACGCAGACGACGGTCACGTCGGCCGGGCCGCCTGCCGCCTCCACCGCGCCCAGCAGGCCCAGCGGGTCCCGCGCGTCGGCCAGCACGACGTGGTCGGCCAGGCCGGTGCCGTGCAGCAGCTCCGCCTCCGCCTCGAAGGGCACCACCGCGGTCAGCGTCCCGGCACCCGCGCGCCGGGCGGCGGCCAGCGACAGGGACCCGGACTTGCCGGCGCCGCCCAGCACCAGGACCGAGGGCGCCTCGCCGGTGCGGTCGTGGTGCTCGCGGACCACCCGGTCGACCAGCGCCGGTGCGCCGCACACGTCCATGACCATGAGGGCCAGCTCGGGCTCCAGGTCGTCCGGGAGCACCGCCGCGATGGACCGGCCGAAGAGGATCGCGTGGCCCTGGGCGGGGACCCGCTCGTCCTCGCCGTCCCAGCGCTGCAGGCCGTCGGTGATCTGCAGGGGCGTCAGGCTCAGCGACACCAGGGTGGCGATCCGGTCGCCCACCTCCAGGCCGAGCGTCGACCGCGGACCGACCTCGGCGACCGTGCCGATGAGCATCCCCCCCGACCCCGTGACGGGGTTCTGCATCTTGCCGCGCTCGGCGACGATGTCGAGCACGGCCTGGCGCACCCCGGCAGTGCCGTACGCCTCGCGCAGCTGGCGATAGCTGGCCGCGTCCAGGTTGAGCGTCTCGACGTCGACCCGCACCTCGTCGGGCCAGATCTCCGGGCGGGCGTCCAGGCGGCGGGCCGCCTGCGGCAGGGCCGGGCGCTCGCCGTCCTGCAGGACGACGCGGTGCAGTCCGTATGGCGAGGAGGGGGTCCGGGTGGTCTCGGGCGTCACGGTGTCGCTCATGTCGAATCTCCGCTCTGAGATGGTCTCGACGGCAAGATGTGCTGCCCGCAGTGTTGCACGCCGGAAACCGTTCGGTAGCGTGGGGGCCATGAGTGCAATGGAGCAGCCATATGTCTACCGCCGCCGGGAGCTGGTCGAGCCCGACTGGCGTCGTTTCCCGGGGTGGCGGGACGTCACCGACACGGACTGGGCCAGCGCCCAGTGGCAGCGCACCCGCTGCGTCAAGAACATCAAGCAGCTCCGGGAGCTCATGGGCGACCTGCTGACCGAGCAGTTCTACGCCGACCTCGAGCGGGACCAGGCCGAGCGGGCGACCATGTCGATGCTCGTGCCGCCGCAGATGATCAACACGATGGTCCCGGCCACCGACTCCGAGATGCCGGCCGCGGGCGAGGAGTTCACCCGGGCCTTCCTCGCCGACCCGATCCGGCGCTACATGCTCCCGGTCTTCTCCGACCGCCGCTCGGACTGGCCGAGCCATCCCCACGCGTCGCGGGACTCGCTCCACGAGGCGGACATGTGGGTGGCCGAGGGACTGACCCACCGCTACCCCACCAAGGTGCTCGCCGAGCTGCTGCCGACCTGCCCGCAGTACTGCGGCCACTGCACGCGCATGGACCTCGTCGGCAACTCCACGCCGCAGGTCACCAAGCTCAAGCTCGCCGGCAAGCCGGTCGACCGGCTCGACGCGATGATCGACTACCTCAAGGGCACCCCGCAGGTGCGCGACGTGGTCGTGTCCGGCGGTGACATCGCCAACATGCCGTGGAAGAACGTCGAGTCCTTCCTGATGCGGCTGCTGGAGATCGACAACATCCGCGACATCCGGCTCGCCACCAAGGCGCTCATGGGTCTGCCGCAGCACTGGTCGGCGCCGGACACCGTCGAGGGCGTCGGTCGCGTCGCGTGGACCGCGGCCCGCCGCGGCGTCGGCCTGGCGATGCACACCCACATCAACAACGTGCAGTCGCTCACCCCGTCCGTGGCCACCGCCACCCGCCTGATGCACGAGGCGGGCGTGCGGTCCATCCGCAACCAGGGCGTGCTGATGCGCGGCGTCAACGACACCCCCGAGGCGCTGCTCGACCTGTGCTTCACGATGCGCGACGAGGCCGCCATCAACCCCTACTACTTCTACATGTGCGACATGATCCCGTTCAGCGAGCACTGGCGGATGTCGCTGGCCGAGGCCCAGCGGCTGCAGCACGAGATCATGGGCTACCTGCCGGGATTCGCGACGCCGCGCATCGTGTGCGATGTCCCCTTCGTCGGCAAGCGCTGGGTGCACCAGGTGGACACCTACGACACCGAGCGCGGGATCTCGCTGTGGCGCAAGAACTACCGCACCTCCATCGAGGGTGAGGACGTGGACGTCACCAGCGCCGAGTACGCCTACTACGACCCGATCTACACCCTGCCCGAGGCCGGTCAGCAGTGGTGGCGCGACAACACCGACGCCGCCGCGACCCACCAGGTCAACGAGGCGGCCGCGGCCGCCTCCCGCGAGGCCTCCCTGGTCTGAGCGTCCCGCCGCGCGGCGCCCGGTCGACCTCGTCGGTCGGGCGCCGCGGCATACCATCGACGGTATGGCGAGGAAGAACGGCTCCGCAGGCACGCCCGCCACGGTGGCCCTGGACCGGGCGGGCATCGCCTACCAGGTGCACGCCTACGACCACGATCCCGCCGCCGCGTCCTACGGGCTGAAGGCGGCCGAGCTCCTCGGGGTGGCGCCGGCCCGGGTCTTCAAGACCCTGCTCGCGGACACCGGCTCCGGGCTGGTGGTCGGCGTCGTCCCGGTGGACCGCCGCCTGGACCCCAAGGCCCTGGCGGCGACGGTGGGCGCCAAGCGGGCACAGCTCGCCGATCCCGCCGCCGAGCGCAGCTCGGGCTACGTCGTCGGGGGCATCAGCCCGATCGGCCAGCGGCGGGCGTTGCCCACGGTCCTGGACGTCAGCGCCCTCGACCACGACACGATCCTGGTCAGCGGCGGGCGCCGCGGCCTGGACCTGGAGCTCTCCCCCGCCGACCTGGTCACGGTCACGCGGGCGCGGACGGCCCCGATCGCCCGTTGATCTCGCTCCGGAGACCTCCCGCCGGGTGACCTCGGCTCAGCCCGCGTCGGCGGGAGCCTGGGGCAGCACCGCGGCCCTCCCCTCCCAGGCCGTCGACAGCACCACGGTCGTGCGGGTGGAGACGTTGGCCCGGGCCCGGATCAGGGCGATCAGCTCCTCCAGCGCGTGCGGCGTCGCCACCCGCACCTGCAGCAGATAGCTCATGTCCCCCGCGACCGAGTGGCAGGCCTCGATGGCGGTGACCTCGCGCAGCCGGTCCGGGATGTCGTCGGGCTCGGCCGGGTCGAGCGGCGCGATCGAGATGAACGCGGCCAGCGGGAGCCCGGCCTGCTGCTGGTCGATGCTGGCGTGGTAGCCGGTGATGACCTTGCGCTCCTCCAGGCGGCGCACCCGCTGGTGGATCGCCGACGTGGACAGCCCCGTGGCGCGCCCCAGGTCGGTGTACGACATACGTCCGTCGCGGGTCAGGTGATCGATGATCTGCTGGTCGACGGACTCATCCACCCAGGATATCGGCGCTGCGCCCTACCCTGGCCTCATGTCGCGCCTGATGCTCCTGGACGCCGCCTCGTTGTACTACCGCGCGTTCTACGGCGTGCCCGACCGTCGCAAGACCCCGGACGCCCCGCCTGCCAACGCGCTGCGCGGCTTCCTGGACATGGTCGCCTCGCTGGTGACCGCGCACCGGCCCACCCACCTGGCGGCCTGCTGGGACGAGGACTGGCGCCCGGCCTTCCGGGTCGAGGCGATCGCGTCCTACAAGAGCCACCGCCTGGCGGTCGGCTCGACCGGTGCCGAGGACACCCCGCCGGACCTCGTGCCCCAGGTGCCCGCGATCGTGGACGCGCTCGCGGCGCTCGGCATCGCCCGGGTCGGCGCGGCGGGCTACGAGGCCGACGACGTCATCGGGACGCTGGTGCACCGGCACGCCGGGCAGCTGCCCGTCGACGTGGTGACGGGTGACCGCGACCTCTTCCAGGTCGTCGACGACCACCGTCAGGTGCGTGTGCTCTACACCGCTCGCGGTGGTGTCCGCGACGCCGACGTCGTGGACGAGGCGTACCTGCAGGCGAAGTACGCCATCCCCTCCGGCCCGGCCTACGCCGACCTGGCGGTGCTGCGCGGCGACACCTCCGACGGGCTCCCGGGGGTGCCGGGCATCGGGGAGAAGACCGCGGCCGCGCTCATCGGGGCGTATGGCGACCTGCGCACCCTGCGGGCCGCCGTCGACGAGGGCGACCCCGCCCTCAAGGGAGCCCGCCGGGCCCGCCTCGAGGCGGCGGCGGACTACCTGGACCGGGCGCCGCGGGTGGTGCAGGTGGCGACCGACGCGCCGCTGCCCGGCGTCACCCTCGACTCCCTCGCGCTGCCCGGGGAGGTGGCCGACGCCCGGCTGCTGTCGCAGGTGGCCCACGAGTTCGGCGCCGGCACCAGCCTGGGTCGCGTCGTGGTGGCCCTGGGCCTGGACTGACGCGGCCGGGCCGCACGTCAGTCCAGGCGGTCGGCCGCTACCACCCCGCGCATCACGGCGTCGATCGCCTGCCGGGCCGTGGCCGCCAGCGCGGGCTGCGGCGCGCACGTCGCGATCTGACCGAGCAGGTCCACGATCTGCTTGCAGCGGCGGACGAAGTCGCCGGCAGCCATGTCGCTGTCGCGCAGGCACACCTCGAGGGTCTGCCCGGCCGCCCAGCGGTGCACCGGCCACATCATGCCGCCGTCGGGGGCCCCGGTCTCGGGCAGCTGGTGCTGGGCCTCACGGTCGCTGATCACCGACCACAGCCGCACCATCTCGTGGTAGGCGTCCGAGACGTCCTGGTTGGGCACCCGCGGGGCGCCGCCGTCGGCCTCACTCTGCCGCGGCTCGAAGATCAGCGCCGACACCACCGCCGCGAGGGAGGGCACGTCGAGCCGCTGCCAGACGCCGTGGGCGAGGCACTCCGCGGCGAGCAGGTCCTTCTCGGAGTAGAGCCGGCGCAGCATCGCCCCGCTCGGCGTCACCGTCTCGCCGCGCGCGTCGAGGTAGCCGGTCTCGGCTAGCAGGTCGCAGATCCGGTCGAACTGCTTGGCCACGGAGTTGGTGCGCCCGGAGACCCGGCGGCGCAGCCCGGCGGTCTCCCGGTCCAGGCGGTGGTAGCGCTCGGCCCAGCGGGCGTGGTCCTCGCGGTCGGGGCACTGGTGGCAGGGGTGGGCCTTCATCCGACGGCGCAGCGACTCGATCGCCTGCTCCCCCGCGCCGCCGTCCGCGCCGGTGCGTCCCTTGCCCTTGCGCCGCGCCTCGTAGGGCACCTTGGCCCGGACCGTCGAGGCGATGTCCTTGCGCATCTTGGTGTTGCGGGCGTTGAAGTTGCGCGGGAGCGGGATGTTGGTCGTCGGCTCGATCGGCTGGTCGACGTCGTGCACCGTGAGCCGGCGCGCCCGCCCGTCGGGGTTGATGACGAGCGGGGTGGGCGGGTTGCCCCGGGCGGCGGTGTTGGCGTTGACCACGATCGCCATACCGGTGTGCCGTCCGTCCCGCATCGCGAAGACGTCGCCCTCGCGCAGGTCCGCCAGCGACTGCTCGATCGCCGCCCGCCTCGAGGACGACCGCTCCTTGGCGAGGGACTTCTCCAGGTGCCGGATCTGCTCGCGGAAGCCGGAGTACTCCGCGAAGTCGCCCAGGTGGCAGGTCATCGCCTCGCGATAGCCCTCCAGCGCCTCGTCGTTGCGGCGCACCTGGGAGGCCAGCCCCACCACCGCCCGGTCGGCCTGGAACTGCGCGAAGGAGGTCTCCAGGATCTCCCGCGCGTCCTGACGACCCACCCGCCGGACCAGGTTGACGGCCATGTTGTAGGTCGGGCGGAAGGAGGAGTTCAGCGGATAGGTTCGGGTGGAGGCCAGACCGCCGACGGCAAGCGGGTCGACGCCGCGGGACCACACCACGACCGCGTGGCCCTCGACGTCGATGCCCCGCCGCCCGGCGCGGCCGGTGAGCTGGGTGTACTCCGCCGGGGACAGCTCGACGTGGGCGTCGCCGTTGAACTTCACGAGCTTCTCGAGCACCACCGTGCGGGCGGGCATGTTGATCCCGAGCGCCAGCGTCTCGGTGGCGAAGACCGCCCGGATGCGCCCGGCGGTGAACAGCTCCTCGACGATCTCCCGGAAGGTCGGCAGCATCCCCGCGTGGTGCGCGGCGTAGCCCCGCGACAGTGCCTCGACGAAGTCGTGGTAGCCGAGCACCCCCAGGTCGCCGTCCCCGACGCCGGCCACCCGCTCCTCGACGAGCCGGCGGATCCGGGCGCCCTCGTCGGCGGGCACCAGCCGCAGGTCCTGGGCCAGCAGCTGGGCCACCGCGGCCTCGCACCCGGCCCGGCTGAAGATGAAGGTGATCGCGGGCAGCAACCCGTCGCGCTCCAGCCGCGCGACGACCTCCGCCCGCGAGGCCGCTCCCCCGGGCCGGCTCCCCCGCGCTCCGCCCTCGGCGTACGGCGAACCGCCGCGCGGTGCCGTGCCGGCCCCGCGCCCGCGGCCCCGGGATCCCCACGGGTCGTTGGCGCGGCTGGTCGACCGGGGTCCGCGCCCCGCTCCCCAGGCGCCGCGCTCCAGCGACTGCAGCCGCTGGACCAGGTCGGGGTTGACCTTGGCCATCTCGGCGGTGATCCGGTGGTGCGAGTCGCGCTCCTTGCCGACGACCGAGCCGCCCGTGTCGACGAAGAGGTCGAAGAGCTCGCGGCCCACCATCATGTGCTGCCACAGCGGCACCGGCCGGTGCTCGGACACCACCACCGCGGTGTCGCCGCGCACCTCGCCGAGCCAGGCGCCGAACTCCTCGGCATTGCTCACGGTCGCCGACAGGGAGATGACCTGCACCGACTCGGGCAGGTGGATGATGACCTCCTCCCACACGGCGCCCCGGAAGCGGTCGGCGAGGTAGTGCACCTCGTCCATGACGACGACGCCGAGGTCGTGCAGGGAGGAGCTCCCGGCATACAGCATGTTGCGCAGGACCTCGGTGGTCATCACCACCACGGGGGCCTCGCCGTTGACCGAGGAGTCGCCGGTGAGCAGCCCGACCTGGTCGGCGCCGTGCCGGGCGACGAGGTCGTGGAACTTCTGGTTGGACAGCGCCTTGATGGGTGTGGTGTAGAAGGCCTTGCGACCCGTCGCGAGGGCCAGGTGGACACCGAACTCGCCCACGATCGTCTTGCCGGCCCCGGTGGGAGCGGCGACCAGCACCCCGTGCCCGTCCTCCACGGCGGCGCAGGCCTCCAGCTGGAAGTCGTCGAGCGGGAACGCGAAGCCGGAGCAGAAGTCGTCCAGGTGGGGATGGCGGGACATGCCTGCAGGCTACGCGAGCGGACCGACATACCCCCGGCAGGAGCCGGGGTCGGCCCTCGCGGGGCCGGCCCCGGGCCACCCGCCCGCGACGTCAGACGTCGGTGGCCCGGATGTCGGAGGCCTCGTCGTCGGCGAGGTGGCCATAGCTCGGGCGGCGACGGGCCCGGCGGGCGTCGATCACCCGGGCCACGGCATAGGCCCCGAAGTAGAGGCCGACCAGCGGCAGCGCCAGGGCGAACATCGTCCACGGGTCCGGCGTCGGCGTCATCATCGCGGCGAAGGTGAAGATGAGCACCACCGCGATCCGCCAGCCCTTGAGCATCAGCGAGGCGGGCAGGACGTGGATGACGTTGAGCGCGACGAGGAGCACGGGCAGCAGGAAGGCCAGCCCGAAGCTGAGGATGAAGCGGGTGACCCACGTCAGGTAGTAGTCCGCGGGCAGGATGTTGGACGCCCCCATGGGCGTGAACTCCAGCAGCACCTCGATCGCCTTGGGCAGCGCGTAGAGCGCCCCCCAGCACCCGAGGAGGAACAGCGGCACCGCGGCCAGGATGAAGGCCAGGGCGGTGTTGCGCTCGCGCTTGTGCAGCCCGGGCACGATGAAGGCCCAGATCTGCCACAGCCACACCGGGCTGGCCAGGATGATGCCGACGAAGAAGGCGACCTTGAGCTTGAGCGAGAAGGCTCCGGTGACGTCCTGGAAGGACAGGATCACGTTGGCGTGGCGCGCGGCCGCGGACAGCCGCAGCGGCTCGGTCAGCCGGAGCACGAGCTGGTCGTAGTAGATCCAGCCGACGACCGAGGCCAGGCAGATGGCGACGGCGGCGACGATCACGCGGTTGCGGAACTCGCGCAGGTGGTCGCCGAGCGACATCCGGCCCTGGGGGTCGCGCGGTCGGCGCCGGGGCAGCCGGGGACCAGGACGGGCACCGGGGACCGTGCGACGCACGGAGCGGATGTCGGAGGCGGACTCCGTCATGACGGGTGCGGCCTGGATCAGGCGCGGGGGGCGGTGTCGCCGCCCTCGCGGCGGTAACGCACGCCGTCGATCACGACGTAGTCGTCGTCGCCGGTCGCCTTGCTCGCGCCGGCCGCGGGGGCCGCGGTCTCGGTGCGGGTGGTGGTCGTGGTGCGCTCGGTCACCACGTCCCCGTCGACGGTGGTGCGGGCGGCCTCGGACGTGCCGTCCTTGTGCATCTCGTCGACCTCGGTCTTGAAGATCCGCAGGGACCGGCCCAGGCTGCGCGCGGCGTCGGGGAGCCGGTTCGCGCCGAAGACCAGCAGGATGACGATGATGAGGATGACGAGGTGCCAGCCCTCGAACAGGCCACGGATGCCCATGAGTCGTGCCTTCCGGTCGATGTGGGGTGGATCTGCGAGCGTCATCCTACGGGTGTCAACCCTCGCGACGACCGGTCACCGTGAACTCCCGGTGACCGCCGTATGACGCCTCGGCACCGCTCAGGCGTAGTGCGCCAGCGCCGCGCGGGCCTCGGCCGCCACCTCGGCGCGCAGGGTCCGCGGGGACCGGACCTGCGCCGAGCCGCCGAGCCGCAGCAGCAGCCGCCGCAGCCAGGCGGTGTCGCCCGTCGCCATGGTCACCTCGAGGCCGCCGTCCGGGGTCTCCGCGACGTCCTCGCAGGGGTAGTAGTCGTGGACCCACCGGGCCTCGGGGGCCAGGGCGAGGACCACCCGCAGGTCGTCCTCGTCGGGCCGGAAGATCCCGGCGTCCAGGTCCCGCGGGCGCGCCGACTCCGGCGGCGTGCCGTCGACGTCGAGCACCTCGAGCCCGGCGACCCGGTCGACGCGGAAGAGCCGCACGTCCCGGGCGCGGTGGCACCAGGCCTCGAGGTACCACGGGCCGTCCACGTTGACCAGGCGCATCGGGTCGACGTCCCGCTCGGTGGTCTCGTCCCGGCTGGGCACGACGTAGGACAGGTGGACCCGGCGGTGGTCGGCGAGGGCCTGCCGCAGCGCGACGAGGTGCTCCTCGGCGACCGCCCGGTCCACCGACTCCAGGCCGATGTCCACGGTGACGTTGGCGGCACCGGCCATCCGGGAGGTGGCCGAGGTCGCGGCCTCCAGCTTGGCCAGCGCCCGCTCGACGGCGTCGCGCTCCCCCAGCCCGGGCACGGCGGCGAGAGCGCGCAGCCCGACCATCAGGGACAGCGCCTCGTCGACCCCGAGCCGCAGCGGCCGGGCGATGGTGTCGGCGTTGGACAGGTAGACGTGCCCGTCCTCCCACTGCGCGTCGATGAGGTCGTCGTGGTAGCCGCCGGGCGTCCCGCACAGGAAGAGCAGGGCGAGGTCGGCCTCGAGCTGGTCCCGGGAGACGCCGAACTCCCGTGCGGCGACGTCGATCTCGACTCCCTGGTGACGCAGCAGCCAGGGCACCATGGTGAGCAGCCGGTCGAGGCGGGCGGTGGCCGGCTCGTTCATGTCGACGTTCATGCGTCCTCCTGCCCGGCACCGCCGCCCGCCGCGGCGGCCAGGGCTCCCTGCAGGCGCTCGACCACGGCGGCCCGCAGCTCGGGCGGGCTCACCGCCACCACCGACGCGCCGTGCCCGGCCAGCTCGTCGGCGAGGCGGGCGACGTCGCCGACGGACAGGACCAGCTCGTCCCACCCGTCGGCGCCGGTCTGCACGGACGCGGCTCGTCGGCGCAGCGCGTGCCCGGAGCCGGTGCGCACCCGGACCACCCCGGTGGTGGGGGCGGCGTCGGCGGACTGGGCGGAGATCACGGCGACCGCGTCGTGGTCGTCCGGCACGTCGTAGCTCCCCGGACGGCCCGCCCAGGCGATGGCGCCCTCGACCCGGCCGAGCCGGAAGACGCGTGGGGCCTGCCGGTCCAGGTCCCAGCCGGTGAGGTACCACCGGCCGTGCCAGGCGGCGATGGCCCAGGGCTGGACGTGCCGGGTGGCGACCTCGCCGGTGCGTCCGGTGCGATAGGCGAACCGCACCGGGCGACGCTGCAGCACCGCGTCCTTGGCCCGGGCGAAGGCCGGCTCGGCGGTCCGCACCCGCGGCTCCAGGCCGATGATGCTGGCGTCGTCGCGCTCGACCCCGGCGGCGGCGAGCTTGCGCAGGGCCTGCGCAGCCGGTCCCGCGAGGGAGGCCTGGGCCCAGGTGCGGGCGGCCAGGCCGAGGATCGCGAGCTCGTCGGCCTCCAGGCTCAGCTCGGGCAGGGCGTACTCGCGGTCGTCGATCCGGTAGCCCTCCTCGTCCTCGAAGAAGGAGTCGATCTGCTCGGTGACCAGCGGGATCCCCAGGGCGCGCAGCTCGTCCTTGTCCCGCTCGAACATCCGGTCGAAGGCCTCGTCCGTGGCCGCCTCGCCGTACTGCGGGACCGCCTCGCGGATCTTGGACTTGGGCAGCGGGCGGCGGGTGTAGAGCAGGCAGATGACGAGGTTGAGCAGGCGCTCGGTCTTGGCCGAGCTGACGGGGGTCCGGGCCTGGGCCACGAGGGCTCCCTTCGGGCTACGGTGGTCGCGTGATCCGCTGGCGCACCGCTGTCGTCGACGCCGTCCGGGCCGAGTGGCCCGGCGCCGTCGAGTATGCCGTAACTGTGTTCGACGACACGGGTTATGACGCCTCAGCGTGTCAGGTCGTTGCTCTGGGTTACTCCTCGGTGGTGGGTCGCGCCGAGCCCGGGGA
The DNA here is from genome assembly GCF_022568795.1 of Arsenicicoccus dermatophilus. Taxonomy (NCBI): domain Bacteria; kingdom Bacillati; phylum Actinomycetota; class Actinomycetes; order Micrococcales; family Intrasporangiaceae; genus Arsenicicoccus; species Arsenicicoccus dermatophilus. The sequence continues at coordinate 1,138,476 of NZ_JAKZHU010000001.1, forward strand.
CCGGGTGCTGCTCAACGTCTCGGCGCTGCAGCGTGGCCTGGGGACGGGTGGGATGGCGCTGGTCGTCGGCATACCGGACCGCCTGCCGCCGGACCCGCCCGCGGGCCCGGGCCACGTGGTCAAGGCCCGCTACACCCCCACCCAGACCATGCTCCTCGGGGTGGACGAGCAGGAGAGCCCGCACCACGCGCTGCTCGCCGAGGCCGACTCCGTGGACGGCATGCCGGTGGTCGTCGCCGACCTGCACTCGGCGCTGCCCGCCGTCGTCGCCGGCATCCGGGCCACCCGCCCGGGGGCGCGGGTGGCCTATGTCATGACCGACGGCGGCGCGCTGCCTGCGACCTTCAGCCGCACCGTCGCGGGGCTGCGCGAGGCCGGGTGGCTGACCGCGTGCCTGACGACCGGCCAGGCGTACGGCGGGGACCACGAGGCGGTCACCGTGCACACCGGGCTGCTCGCGGCGCGCCTGGTCGAGCACGCCGACGTCGCGGTCGTCGCCCAGGGCCCGGGCAACCTCGGCACCGGCACCCGGTGGGGCTTCTCGGGGGTGAGCGCCGGCGAGGCGGTCAACGCCGCCCACGTGCTCGGCGGGCGGGCCGTGGCGTCGCTGCGGGTGTCCGAGGGCGACGCCCGGGAGCGGCACCAGGGGGTGAGCCACCACTCGCTCACGGCCTACGGCCGGGTCGCGATGGCCCCCGCCGACGTGCCGGTGCCGGTCGAGGACTCCGCGGTCGCCCGCCAGGTGCGCTGTCAGGCGCAGGAGCTGTGCGTCGGCTCCGGCGGCCGGCTCACCCTGCACGAGGTCCCCGTGGACGGCCTGGACGAGGCGCTGGCCACCTGCCCGGTGCCGCTGCGGACCATGGGCCGGGGGCTGCGGGAGGACCGCGCGGCCTTCGTCGCGGCGGCGGTGGCCGGACGGCACGCGGCCACCCTGAGCGAACGCGCGAGTAACCCGACCGGGTGACTAGCCTCCTCGGGTCACGTGGCCCAGGCCACACCGAGACCGAGGAGCCGCCCGGATGTTCACCCGCATCGCGATCGTCAACCGGGGTGAGGCCGCCATGCGACTCATCCATGCCGTCCGCGACCTGAACGCGTCGTCGGCCGCAGGCGAGCCGCGGGTCCGGACCATCGCGCTGCACACCTCCGGAGAGCGCCGCGCCATGTTCGTGCGGGAAGCCGACGAGGCCTACGACCTGGGCCCGGCCGCGGCACGGCCCTACCTCGACCACGCCGTGCTGGAGCAGGCCCTGCGCGAGACCGAGGCCGACGCGGTGTGGGTGGGCTGGGGGTTCGTGGCCGAGGACCCGGCCTTCGCCGAGCTGTGCGGCCGGCTCGGGGTGACCTTCGTCGGCCCGAGCCCGCAGGCCATGCGCCGGCTCGGGGACAAGATCGGCTCCAAGCTCATCGCCGAGGAGGTCGGCGTGCCCGCCGCCGACTGGAGCCGCGGCGGCGTCGACACGGTCGAGGACGCGCTGGCCCAGGCCGGGCGGATCGGCTACCCGCTCATGCTCAAGGCCACCGCGGGCGGCGGCGGGCGCGGCATCCGCACGGTCGCGGGCCCCGAGGAGCTCGCGGCGGCCTACCAGCTGACCCGCGACGAGGCCACCCGGGCCTTCGGCAACGGCACCGTCTTCCTGGAGCGGCTGGTCACCGGCGCCCGCCACGTCGAGGTGCAGGTCATCGCCGACGCGCATGGCACCGCCTGGGCGCTCGGCGTCCGCGACTGCTCGGTGCAGCGCCGCAACCAGAAGGTCGTCGAGGAGTCCGCCTCCCCCGTCCTCGCCCCCGAGCAGGTCGCCGAGCTCAAGGCCAGCGCCGAGCGGCTCGCGCTCGCCGTGGACTACTGCGGCGCGGGCACGGTCGAGTTCCTCTACCACCCCACCGAGCGCTTCTTCGCCTTCCTGGAGGTCAACACCCGCCTGCAGGTGGAGCACTCGATCACCGAGGTCACCACCGGCACCGACCTGGTCCGGCTGCAGCTGCACGTCGCGGCAGGCGGGCGGCTGGACGAGCTGTCGCCGGTGCGCCCCACCGAGACCGGGCACGCGATCGAGGCGCGGCTCAACGCCGAGGACCCGGATCGCGACTTCGCCCCCTCCCCCGGCCGGATCGCCCTGCTCGAGCTGCCCGCCGGCCCCGGCGTCCGCGTCGACACGGGCGTGGCCGAGGGCGACACCATCCCCGCCGACTTCGACTCGATGATCGCCAAGGTCGTCGCGAGCGGGCGCGACCGCGCCGAGGCGCTGGCCCGGCTGCGGCGCGCCCTCCAGGAGACCACCGTCGTCATCGAGGGCGGCGCCACCAACAAGTCCTTCGTGCTCGACCTGCTCGACCAGCCCGAGGTCGTCGACGGCAGCGCCGACACCGGCTGGATCGACCGGGTCCGCGCCCAGGGTCGCCTCGTCGACCACCGGCACAGCGGCGCCGCGCTCGTGGCGGCCGGGATCCGGGCCTACGAGGCGGACGAGGCCATCGCCCGCGCCCGGCTGCTCGAGACCGCCCGTGGTGGACGCCCCCAGCTGCAGCACGAGCCGAGCCGCCGGATCGAGACGAGCCTGCGCGGGACGACATACGGCCTGCAGGTCGCCCGCACCGGCCCCCACCGCTATCGCGTGGTCATCGACTCCCCGGCCGGCGAGCACACCGTCGAGGCGGACCTGGAGCACCTGGACGAGCACAAGGCCCGGCTCACCCTCGGCGGCCGCCGGCACCGCCTCGTCGTCGCCACCCACGGGCCGGTGCAGCTGGTCGAGGTCGACGGGGTCACCCACCGGATCTCCCTCGACGAGGGCGGCGTGCTGCGCTCCCCCACCCCGGCCCTGGTCGTCGCCACCCCGGTGGTCGCGGGGGCCGAGGTCGCCGCCGGCGCCCCCGTGCTGGTGCTGGAGTCCATGAAGATGGAGACCGTCCTCCCGGCGCCCTTCGCCGCGCGGGTGCGCGAGGTGCTCGTCGCCACCGGCAGCCAGGTCGAGACCGGCACGCCCCTGGTGCGCCTGGAGCCGATCGAGGAGGAGGCGGCCGCGACGGCCGAGCCGACCGCGGACGTCGACCTGGACCTGCCGGGCGAGCAGCCGTATGCCGATCCGGCGGCCCGTCGTCGCGCGGACCTGCTGGGCCTGGTCCTGGGCTACGACGCCGACCCGCAGGACGAGCGCCGCGCGCTGACGGCCTACCTCGCCGAGCGGGACCGGTTCGCCGCCGGCGAGGCCCCGGTCGCCGCGGAGCTCGAGCTGCTCGAGGCCTTCGCCGACCTGGCCGAGCTGTCCCGCAACCGGCCGGCCGGCGAGGAGCTGCACCTGGAGAACCGCGTCCACAGCCCGCGCGAGCACCTGCACACCTACCTGCAGAGCCTGGACGCCGACCGCGCCGAGCTCCCCGAGACCTTCCGCACCCGCCTCGCCGCCGTGCTCGCCCGCTACGGGGTCACCGAGCTGGAGCGCACCCCCGAGCTGGAGCAGGCGGTCTTCCGGATCGTCACCGCCCAGCAGCGCTCGGCCCCCGACGTCGCCGCGGTCACCGCCCTGCTCCAGCGGTGGAGCACCGAGCCTGCGCCCGCGCCCCCGGTCGACGCCCGGGCCCGGGAGGCGCTCGACCACCTGGTCCGCGCCACCCAGCTGCGCCACCCCGTCGTGGGCGAGCTCGCCCGCAGCGTGCGCTACCGGTGGTTCGAGCAGCCGCGGGCCGCTGCCCGCCGCGCCGAGCTGCTCGACCACGTGACCGGCGTCCTGGACCGGCTCGACGCCGCCCACCCCGCCGACGCCCTCACCGACGGCACCGACCAGGACCGCGAGGACCTCCTGGACACCCTGGTGGCCGTGCCCGAGCAGATCGGCCAGCTGCTCGGCGCCCGGCTCGCCCGCTCCACCGAGTTCACCGAGTTCACCGAGTTCACCGAGTCCACCGGGTCCACGCCGCATCCCGAAGCCATGCTCGAGGTCCTGCTCCGCCGCCACTACCGCGGCCAGGACCTCGCCGACGTCACGAGCGGACCGAGCGTCGCCGACCCGACGGTCGCCCTGGTGACGGGGACCTGCGAGGTCGGCGGACGGCCGACATACCTGGTCTCGGCCGCCGGCCGGCTCACCGACCTCACCCCCGGCTCGGCCCTCGCCCGGGCGCTCGCCGCCCAGGTCGCCCAGGCTCCCGCGGGCCGGGAGGCCGTCGTCGACCTCTACCTCGCGTGCGCAGACCCGCACGCGGTCGCCGCCGACGACCTGGTGAGCCGGCTCGCCGAGCTGCCGGTCGCCTGCGGGGTCCGGCGGCTCACGGTGGGTCTCGCGGCGCCGGACCAGCCGGTGCGCTACCTCACCGCCCGTCCCGGCGAGGACGGCTCGCCGGCCAAGGACACCCTGGTGCACGGCGTCCACCCGATGGTCGGGCGACGGCTGCACCTGTGGCGGCTGCGCGAGTACGACGTCACCCGGCTCGACGCGCCCGAGGACGTGCTGCTCTATCGCTGCGCCGCCCCCGACAACGACACCGACGTGCGACTCGTCGCGCTGGCCCAGGTGCGGCACCTGACCATCGCCCGCGACGACCAGGGCCGGGTGGCCGGCCTGCCCGAGGTCGAGCGCTCCCTGGCCGACTGCCTGGAGGCGATCCGCCGGGCCCGCGCCGCGGCCGGGGCGGGCGCCCGGCACCTGGACAGCAACCAGGTGTGGCTGCACGTCTGGCAGCCGGTGGACGCCGACCTCACCGAGCTCACCGGGCTCAAGGACACGATCGCCCCGATGACCGCGGGCGCCGGCGTCGAGGAGGTCCTGCTCGACGGCACCGTCGTCGTCGGCGACGGCACCGAGATCCCCGTGGCCGCGCGGTTCTACCACCAGCCGGGGGCCGGTGTCGTCACCGCGCTGGAGGAGCCGCCGCGCGAGCCGCTGCACCCGCTCGACGACTACGCCCTCAAGGTCCAGCGGGCGCGGCGCCGCGGGATGGTCTATCCCTACGAGCTCGTCGACCTCATCGCCGGGCGCGGGGGCACGGCGATCGAGCACGACCTGGACGAGAGCGGCCGGCTCGTGCCCGTGGACCGGCCCTACGGCCGCAACCGCGCGGGCATGATCGTCGGCGTCATCTCCACCCCCACCGAGCGGCACCCCCAGGGCGTGCAGCGGGTGCTGCTGTGCGGCGACCCGCTGCGGGCGCTCGGGGCGCTCGGGGAGCCCGAGTGCGCCCGCGTCATCGCCGCCATCGACCTCGCCGAGGAGCTCGGCGTGCCCGTGGAGTGGTTCTCGGTGTCCGCGGGGGCCCGGATCTCCATGGACTCCGGCACCGAGAACCTCGACTGGGTCGCGCGCGCGCTGCGGCGGATCGTGCACTTCACCCAGGCCGGCGGCGAGATCAACGTCGTCGTGGCGGGCATCAACGTCGGCGCCCAGCCCTACTGGAACGCCGAGTCCACCATGCTCATGCACACCAAGGGCATCCTGGTGATGACCCCGGACAGCGCCATGGTGCTCACCGGCAAGCAGTCGCTGGACTTCTCCGGCGGCGTCTCGGCCGAGGACAACTTCGGCATCGGCGGCTACGACCGGATCATGGGCCCCAACGGCCAGGCGCAGTACTGGGCGCCCGACCTCGCGGGCGCCCTGCGGATCCTGATGACGCACTACGACCACGCCTACGTCGCCCCCGGCGAGCGGGGGCCCCGGGCTGCGACCACCGCCGACCCGGTGGACCGCGACGTCAGCGCCTTCCCCCACGACCCGGCGATCTCGGGCTTCGCGACGGTCGGCGAGATCTTCGGCGCCGACACCAATCCCGACCGCAAGAAGGCCTTCGCCATCCGCTCCGTCATGGCCGCGGTCGCCGACCAGGACCACCCGACCCTGGAGCGCTGGGCCGGTATGGCGGACGCGGAGACCGCCGTGGTCTGGGACGCCCACCTCGGCGGGCTGCCGGTGACGCTGGTGGGCATCGAGTCCCAGCAGGTCGCGCGGCGTGGTTTCCCGCCCACCGACGGGCCGGACGCCTACACCGCGGGTACGCTCTTCCCCCGCTCGTCCAAGAAGGTCGCCCGCGCCATCAACGCCGCCAGCGGCAACCGGCCGGTCGTAGTGCTCGCCAACCTGTCCGGCTTCGACGGCTCCCCGGAGTCGATGCGCAACCTGCAGCTGGAGTACGGCGCCGAGATCGGCCGGGCCATCGTCAACTTCGACGGGCCCATCGTCTTCGTGGTGATCTCGCGCTACCACGGCGGGGCCTTCGTGGTGTTCTCCAAGGCGCTCAACCCGCGGATGACCGTGCTCGCCGTCGAGGGCTCCTACGCCTCGGTCATCGGCGGCGCCCCGGCCGCGGCCGTGGTGTTCCCCCGCGACGTGGACGCCCGCGCCGCCGCCGACCCGCAGGTGGTCGGGTTGGAGGAGCAGGTCGCCGCCGCGTCCGGGGCCGAGCGTGCCGAGCTGGCCGCCCGCCTCACCGAGACCCGCCGGGAGGTGCGTGCCGAGAAGCTCGCGGAGGTGGCCACCGAGTTCGACCGGGTGCACGACATCCGCCGCGCGGTGCAGGTCGGCTCCGTGGACGAGGTGATCCAGGCCCGTGACCTGCGACCGGCGATCGTGCGCAGCCTGCGCTCCGGCCTGGGTCTGGTGCAGCCGCCCGCCTGACCGCTCCCCGGCCGACCGCCGGACGCACGAGGGCCCCGGGAGTTCGCTCCCGGGGCCCTCGTGCGTCGTCGGTCGGACGTCAGCGCACGGCGACCAGGTCCACGACGAAGATCAGCGCCTCGCCGGGCTCGATGACGCCGCCCGCCCCGCGGTCGCCGTAGGCAAGGTGCGCCGGGATGGTGAGCTTGCGGCGTCCGCCCTCACACATGCCGAGCAGGCCCTGGTCCCAGCCCTGGATGACCTGGCCGACGCCGACCTGGAAGTCCAGCGGGGCGCCGCGGTTCCAGGAGGAGTCGAACTCCTCGCCGGTGGAGTGGGCGACGCCGACGTAGTGGGTGCTGACGATCGTGCCGGCCGTGGCCTCGGCGCCGTCGCCCACCCAGATGTCCTCGACGACCAGGTCGGCGGGCGGCTGGTCACCCGGGAAGTCGATCTCGGGCTTGGTGGTGCTGGGGTCGAAAGGCATGGCTGCTCCTGAGGTCTGAGGGACGTACGACGGGTAGGGGCGGCGCCCCGGTCACCGACCGAGGCGCCGCCGGAGGTCACTTGGCGCCGGCGACGTCCACGACGAAGACGAGCGGCGCGTTCGGCGGGATGGCCGGCGGCATGCCCTTGGCGCCGTAGGCCTCGGCCGCCGGAGCGACGATCATGACCTGGCTGCCGATCTTGCTGCCGGTGAGGCACTTGTCCCAGGCCGGGATGACCTGCTTGACGCCGATGGGGAAGTCGGTCGGGGCCGCGCCGCGGTCGAAGCTCGAGTCGAACTTCTTGCCGTCGGCCCACAGCAGACCGGTGTACTTCGCGGACAGCGTCTGCCCGGCCTCGACGACGGCGCCGGTGCCCTCCTTGAGGACGAACATCGTCGACTGGGCGGGGGCGGGCTTGCCGGTGGGCTTGATGGTGGCGGCCTTGTCGGCGGGGGCGGTGACCTCGGGCAGACCGTCCTTGCTGGTGACGACCTTGCAGGGGGTGCCGGACATGCCGACCTGCTTGATGTCGACGAGGGCGACCATGGTCTCGTCGGCGCTGAGCCCGCTCTGCGGGTTGCGGGAGGCGATGAGCCCGGCGCCCTCGGCGGGGGCGACGGCGACCAGGACCCGCGAGCCGGCCTTCTGACCGACGATGCCGCGGGCCAGGCCGGGCAGCGTGCCGCGCATGGCCAGCTCCTCGGGCTTGCCCTTGGCGAAGGTGTCGTCAAGGGTCTTGCCGGTCTTGCCCGACGCGAGGACGACGTTGATGGTCGCCACGTCACCGGGCTTGACGACGGCGCCGGTGCCCTCGGTGAGGGTCTGCACGGTCGTCTCCTTGACGGCCACCGGAGGCTTGGCGATCGTGAGGGCCGGCTTGTCCGGCGTGCCGGCGACCGTGACGCCGGCGACGGTGCCCTTGGTGGCGGCGGTGATCGGGGTCGACGTCGCGGCCGCCGGGGCGGCGGTGCCCGAGGCGCTGCCGCTCGTCGCGGTCGTCGCCGCCGAGGTGGTGGCCGTCGTCTTGGCGTCGTTGCTCCCGCAGGCGCTCAGGGCGATCGTCGGGACGGCCAGGAGGGCCAAGGCGGTGCTGGTGCGCAGGCGCAAGAGTTGGATCCTTCGCTCGATGGGTGCGTGAGGCTGGGGGAAGCCTACGTCGTGCTGCTGTCGGCGGGCTGGGTGGCGCCCGTGATCTGCTCGATCATGCGGTCGACGCGGGGGTCCTCGTAGGTCAGCGGGTCCTTGCACAGCAGGGTGCGCTGGTTGCCGTCGTTGAGCTTGAGATGGACCCAGTCGACGCTGTAGTCGCGCCGGGCCTCCCGGGCCGCCGCGACGAAGGCGCCACGCAGCCGCGCCCGCGTCGTCTGCGGCGGCGTCGACACCGCCCGCTCGACCTGCTCGTCGGTGACGACCCGGGCGGCCAGACCCTTGGCCTGCAGCAGGTTGAACAGTCCTCGGGTCGGGTGGAGGTCGTGGTAGGCCAGGTCGAGCTGACGCAGCCGCGGGTGCTCCAGGCCGAGGCCGTTGCGGACGGCATACCGCTCGATCAGGCGACGCTTGATCACCCAGTCGATCTCGGTGGCCACGTCGTCCAGACGCTCGCTCTCGATCGCGGTCAGCACCCGCCCCCACAGGTCGAGGACGCGCTCGTGGACCGGGTCGTCCGACCCGCCGTCGGCCACGAAGTCCCGGGCCGCCTCGTAGTGGACCGTCTGCATGGCGAGTGCGCTGGTCGCTCCCCCGTTCGCGAGGGGCACCTCGGCCCGGCCGGTGGTGTCCGTGCTCATGGTGCGTATGGCGGCGCTGGTGCTCGCCAGGGTCAGGTCGGGCAGGGCCACCCCGGCCTCGACCATGCGCAGGACCAGGTCCACGGAACCGACCTTGAGCAGGGTGGTGGTCTCGGAGAGGGTGGAGTCACCGACGATGACGTGCAGCCGCCGGAAGCGCTCGGCGTCGGCGTGGGGCTCGTCGCGGGAGTTGATGATCGGGCGGGAGCGCGTGGTGGCGCTGGCGTAGGCGTCCCACATGTGGTCGGCGCGCTGGCTGACGGCATAGGTGGGGCGGCCCTGGGGGTCGACGACGAGCTTGCCTGCGCCGCAGGTGATCTGGCGGCTGACGAGGAAGGGCACCAGGGTGTCGGTCACCCGGGTCAGGTCGGTGGCGCGGGAGACGAGGAGGTTCTCGTGGCAGCCGTAGGTCGTTCCCGAGGAGTCGACGTTGTTCTTGAAGACGTAGACCTCGCCCTCGACCCCCTCCTCGACCATCCGGGCCTGGGCGTCGTCGGCGAGCCCCTGGACGATCCGCTCCCCCGCCTTGTCCTGGGCGATCAGGTCGACGAGGCGGTCGCACTCGGCGGTGGCGTACTCGGGGTGGGAGCCGACGTCGAGGTAGAGCCGAGAACCGTTGGTGAGGAAAGCGTTCGAGGACCTGCCCCAGGCGACGACCGAGCGGAACATGTAGCGCGTCACCTCGTCGGGCGTCAGGCGCCGCTGCCCCTCGGAGGTGGCGGTGACGCCGAGCTCGGTCTCGATCCCGAAGATCCGTCGGTCCATGGACCCACCCTAGGCGCTAGGCGAAGAAGGAGGCGTTCATGCGGGGGTCGGGGCGGAAGGGGACGGTCCGCACCCGGGTGCGGGTGCGGACCCAGCGCAGGTCCTCCACGGTGGCGCAGATGGCGTTGGCCCGGTCGCACTGGCTCTCGGAGAGGTAGAACGCGAAGCGCCGCAGCCGCTTGTGCATGGCGTAGAAGGCCTCGAAGTCGACCTCGCGGGCCTCGTCAAGCTCCATCGACCCGGCGGCCTCCAGGTCGGCCAGCGCCTGCTCGACGTCCTCCGGGCGCACCCGGGGTGCGAGCTCGGGATAGACGTCGATCATCCCGTCCTCGGACACGATGATCGTCAGGCAGGGCGCGCTCGACGCCTCGGTGTAACGCACCGCGGAGTTGTAGCGCGATCCCCGGCTCGGGTCGCCTGCGCCCGTCGCCACCCCGTCGAGGATGACGCCGACGGCGTGGCACACCCCGTCCGGGGTGAGCAGGACGGCCCCGTCGATGCGGGTGACCGCGTCCAGGACGTCGGGGCTGAGCGCCTGCGGGCGGATCGACAGCGCCTGCGGGGCGAGCCGGCGGGCCTCGGCCGCGGCGGCCGTGGTGACCACGAGCAGGGCACCCCGGGCCTGCTGGGCGGCGCTCTGCGCGAGCATCCAGATCCCGCGGATGTCGTGGTCGGTGACGTCGTCGAAGACCCGCCGCATGGCGTCGATGAACAGGCTGGTGGACATGCGCGGTCGCGGCAGCTGCGGGTGCCCGCTGGAGACCCGCAGCAGGGGGTTGCGGTTGTAGGCCATCTGCCAGGATCCCTGCTCCAGGAGCGTGAACCGGAAGATGTCGTTGTCCGAGTCGTCCGGCTCGTCGTGCGCCAGCGGCTCGACCGAGCCGAGGCCGTAGATCCGCTGGCCGTCGATGAGCAGGTGCAGGCCGGGCCGGGTCATCTCCAGCAGCTTGCGGAACTGGCGGCGCTCGCGCACGGAGACCGCCGAGCGCAGCTGCACCGCGACCGCGATCCGCGGGTGCCCCTCCCGGGCCATGACGACGGTGCCTGCCCCGACGCGTCCTTCGTACGGCGTGGAGGACAGCCCCTCGAAGGCGTCGAAGAGGCCCTGGCCCAGCCGCTCCCCCGCGATGAGGGCGGCGGAGTAGACCAGGTGGTTGGCCGAGCGGCGGATGGCGTCGTTGGGCACGTCGTCGTCGATCGGGCTGATCGAGCGCGGCGGCCGGGCCGCGAGGAGCGCGTGGGTGGCGATGCGCAGCAGCTCGACGATGATCCCGTGGGTGAGCGAGGTCGTCAGCGGGACGCCGTCGATCTCGTCGTAGGGCAGCGCGTTGAGCTCGGCGTAGGCGCTGCTGTCGACGCTGATCGCGGGGTGGACGTGGTAGTCGCCGACCCGCGCGGAGGTGCCGATGAAGAAGGTCCGGCCCCGGCCTGCCTTGGCGCTGTCCAAAGCCGCGGAGATCGCCTCGCACCGGGTGAGGTCCGCGAAGTGCTCGAGCCGGGCCTGCTCCACCTCGGGCGACTCGTAGCTCTCGTCGTGGGCCGGGTGTGCCTCGAACCGGCGTAGCGCGTCCGGGCGGATCCCCTCCAGGTCCTGCTCGCTGAACCCGCGGTCGGCGGGGGCGATGACCACGTCGGGCGAGCCGGGCGTGTGCACCCCGTCGGCCAGGAAGCCCACGAGGAGGGCGTCGGAGGAGACGATGGCCCCGATCTGGTCGGTGGCCCGGTCCGTCGCCCGGTCGAGGGAGAGCCGGAACTGCTCCTGGAAGTCCCACATCAGGTGATGCTGGGCAGGGGTGACGGTCACGGAGGCCTTCCTGGGGTGCGCGGGGCTACCGCGGAAGGATATGTCCGTCTCCGCCTGGTTACGCAGGGTTCTGGTTCGGGTCAGCCGGACGGGCGACGTTGCTGGCACCCTGTGGCGAGTGCTTACTCGCCGCCCTTCTGGACGAAGCCCTGGACGAACTCCTCGGCGTTCGACTCCAGCACCGAGTCGATCTCGTCGAGGATCGAGTCGAGACCGGCGTCGTCGACGTGGGTGGTGAGGGCGGTGGTCGGCACCGGCGCCGGCAGGTCGGCGGGGCCCGGCTCGCGGCTCTGCGGCTGGATCTGCTCCTGGGGCATGGTCTCTCCTCGGGTGGGTGCGGGGCTATGACGTCCCGCGCGGCTGGGTCGGTCCGGTGGTGCAGGTCGATCCGGGGGTCAGTCGGTGCTCGGCAGGCCCTGCTCGATGCGGTCCGCGAGCTCGCCCGCCGTGAGGCAGCCGTCGACCACGGACTGCAGCTGCTCCCGGGTGAACTGCCAGGGATCGGGCAGGTTGATCCGGCGGGCGGGCGCCTCGGGGTGGGTGCGCACCACGATCGAGTCCCACGAGGCGGCCATCACCTGGTGCGGGAAGCGGCGCACCATCGTGCCGCGCAGCCACCCGCGGGTGTCCTCCGGGGGCATCGTGGTGGCGGCGTCGACGAGCTGCGGCGGCTCGATCCGGTCGATGTGCCCGGCGTCCTCCAGCTTGTGGTGCAGGCCCTTGTCGGGGCGGACGTCGCTCCACTGGATGTCCATGGCGCGCAGCTTGGCGTCGTCCCAGGCGAGGCCGTCGCGGGAGCGGTACTGCTCCAGCAGCGCGAGCTTGGCCACCCAGTCGACCTGCGAGGCCGCCTGCTCGGGCTCGGTGCCGAGCATCACCATCAGGTGGTCCCAGCGGTGCATGATCTCGTTGGTGTCCTGGTCCAGCTCCGAGCCGTAGACCCGGGACAGCTGGTCGTCGACCATCTCGTAGTAGGCCCACAGGATGTCCAGCGCGGTCATCCGCCTCCCGTCGTACAGCTCCACCGTGGTGCGCAGGGAGGGATCGCGCGAGATCTGCTGCAGCGCCGCCACCGGGTCGGCCAGGGACAGGTTGCGGGTGACGTCCCGCTGCTCGATCAGCGACAGCACCAGGCTGGTGGTGCCCATCTTGAGCAGGGTGGCGGTCTCGGCCTGGTTGGCGTCGCCGATGATCACGTGCAGCCGGCGCCAGCGGGTCGGGTCGGCGTGCGGCTCGTCCCTGGTGTTGACGATGCCGCGGCGGACCGTCGTCTCCAGCCCCATCGCTCGCTCGAAGAAGTCCGCGCGCTGGCTGATCTGGAAGCCCGCCTGCTGGGACTCGGGCCCGATGCCCACCCGCCCGGCGCCGCACAGCACCTGACGGGCGACGAAGAACGGCAGGATGTGCTGCGCAAGCTCGGTGAAGGGAACGGCCCGCTCCACGAGATAGTTCTCGTGGGTGCCGTAGGAGTTGCCCTTGCCGTCGGTGTTGTTCTTGTAGAGGTTGATCTGCCGGCCGGACCAGTAGGCCTGCCGGTTCACGGCCTCGGCCATGATCTGCTCCCCCGCTCGGTCCCAGACGACCGCGGCGTGGGGATTGGTGACCTCCGGCGAGGAGTACTCGGGGTGGGCGTGGTCGACGTACAGCCGGGCGCCGTTGGTCAGCACGACGTTGGCGGCGATCTCGTCGTCCTCGTCGGTGAGCTGCGAGGGATCGGCCCAGGCCCGGGGGGTCTCCTGCCCGAACTGGTCGTGCAGCGGCTGCTCGGCCTCGTAGTCCCAGCGGGTCCGCGACACCGTGATCTCGGGCCTGGTGGCGTAGGCGTTGACGATCAGGCCGGACAGCACGACCGGGTTGGCGTGCGGCTCCCCCGGCACGGAGATGCCGTACTCCGTCTCGATTCCCATGACTCGGCGGACGCTCATGGGCGCCACCCTAGACGCTGCACCTGGGGACCGGGTGCGGTCTGCCTGCGTATGCCGGTGCGCGGCTGCGGCGGGGGTGCGCTCACGGGCACCCCCGGCGAGGTGGCAGCATGAGCCCCGCTCCCCCGGCCCTCGCCGAAAGGCTCGCTCGTGCCTCGCCGCTCGCACCTCCTCACCGCCGTCTCGGCGCTCGCCCTCGCCCTCGCCCTCGGCCCGGTCGCGCCGGCGGCGACCGCCGCCGGCGCCCCGACCCCGGTGCCCGCTCCCACCCCGAGGCCGAAGCCGTCCCAGTCGTCGCCGGACCGCTTCCGGCGGCAGCACCTGGACTGGAAGCCCTGCGAGGGCGGCCGGTGCGCCACCCTCACCGTGCCGCTGGACCACGCCCGGCCGCAGGGACCGACCACCCGTCTGGCGCTGCTCAAGGTGCCCGCCACCGACCCGGCCCGGCGACGGGGCTCCCTGGTCGTCGACCCGGGTGGACCCGGCCTGTCCGGTGTGGCCTTCGCCCGGGAGTCCGGCAGCTACTTCGGCGAGTCGGTCCGGGCGGCCTACGACGTGGTCGGGCTGGACCCGCGCGGTGTCGGCGGGTCCACGCCGCTGCGGTGCCTCGACGACGCGGGCATGGACTCCTGGATGGGCCTGCGCACCCCGGGGACGGCCGAGCAGGAGCAGGAGTTCACGGCGGGTCAGCGGTCCTTCGCCGCAGCCTGCCTGCACGCCGACCCGCGGCTGGTGCCCCACATGTCGACGACGGACGTCGCCCGCGACCTGGACATCCTGCGGGCGGCGCTCGGCGAGGAGCGGCTGGACTACTTCGGCGCGTCGTACGGCACGCTCCTGGGCGCGACCTACGCCGACCTGTTCCCCCAGCACGTGGGGCGGATGGTCCTGGACGGGGCGATGGACCCGGCGCTCGGCTCCGAGCAGCGCGCCGCCGGCCAGGCGGCGGGCTTCGAGCGGGCGCTGAACTCCTTCCTCGCGGCCTGGGTCAAGGACGGCGGATGCCCCCTCGGCACCACCGCGCCCCAGGCCCGGTCCCGGCTGGAGGCGCTGCTCACCGAGGGCGCGGCGCGCCCGATCGACAGCCAGGGGGTGACCCCCGCAGGCGGGTTGACCGACACCTGGCTGCGACTCGCGATCTCGACCCAGCTCTACGACCAGGGCTCCTGGCCGCAGCTGCGGGCGGGCCTCACCGAGGCGCTGCAGGGCCGGGGCGGCAGCCTCATGCTGCTCGCCACCATGGCCGTCGGCCGCGACATGGACGGCACCTACTCCTCGAACCTCTACCAGGTGATCCCCGCCGTCGACTGCCTGGACCACCCCACCACCCCGGACCCGCGGCACTACCGCGACCTGGCCGAGACGTTCGCCCGGCAGTGGCCGGTCATGGGGCGCGCGATGGCGTGGGGAGGCTACGTGTGCGGTGCCTGGCCGGTGCGGCGCCCCTCGCTCGCCCACCCCGTCAAGGCCGCCGGCGCCGCGCCGATCGTGGTGGTCGGCACCACGCGGGACCCGGCAACGCCCTACGAGCAGGCCGTGTCCCTCGCCCGCCAGCTCGACAGCGGGCGGCTGATCACCCGCGACGGCGACGGCCACACGGGTTACCACCGCGGGTCCGCGTGCGTGGACCAGGCCGTGGACGCCTACCTCACCCAGGGCACCGACCCGGGCCGCGACCTGCGCTGCTCCTGACCTGCCTGCGGTCAGGCTCCCGCGCCGTCGATGAGGGTCTGCAGGGCGGCGCCGTAGGTCGCCACGACCTCCTCGTCGGCGGCCTCGTCCGGCAGCAGCCGGAGCACCCGCGTGCCCACGGCCAGCCCGACCAGTGCGGCGACCACCATCTCGGCGACCTGGGTGGCGCGCTCGTCGCCTCCGAGGCGGGCGGCCAGAGGGACGGCATAGGCCTCGTGGAACCGGCGGCGCACCTCGTCCGGGTCGGGCGCCGGCAGGGCGAGCACCACGGCGCGGGCGAGCGGCTGGGGTCCGGTGCGGCAGCGCAGGACGTCGCGCACCAGCTCGCGGCCGAGCTCGGGCAGCGGGTGGGACAGGTCCACCTCCTCGGCCGCGAAGGTCACCGAGGAGGTGAACAGCTCGGCCTTGGAGCCGACGAGCTTCATCACCAGCGCCGCGGAGACCCCGGCCTCGGCGGCGACGTCGCGGACCGACACGGAGTGGTACCCGCGCTCGGCGAACAGCCTCCGCGCGGCCCTGATGATCTGCTGGTGGCTGTCGCTCATGCCCGGATCATCGCAGGTCCGCGGCAGGCCGACGATCCGTCCCACGCAGCGCGATCCCCGGTCGGGCCGGGCGGCGGGCCGGTGGCTATCGTGGCTCCATCCACACCCTTGGAGGAACCCCGATGGATCTCACCGCCGCCCGCGACTACGCCCGCGAGGCCATGCCCCGCCTGCTCGAGGACCACGCCACCCTCGTCTCCCACCCGTCCATCGCCTTCCCCGGCTACCCGCGGGAGCCTATGGACGCCATCGCCCAGGACCTGCTGGAGATGTTCCGGCGCAACGGCGTGCCGGAGGTCGAGCTGCTCGACATCCCCGGCGGCTACCCCGCGATCCACGCGGTCGTGCCCGGCCCCGAGGGCTCCCCGACCGTGACGATGTACGCCCACTACGACGTCCAGCCCTGCCCGGAGTCCCAGGAGTGGCACACCGACCCCTGGGTCGCGACGCGCAAGGACGACGGCCGCATCTACGGCCGCGGCACCGCCGACTGCAAGGCCGGCGTCATCGCCGTCCTGGGCACCATGGGCGCCTTCGCCGGCAAGCCCCCCGTGACCGTGCGCCTGCTCATCGAGGGTGAGGAGGAGACCGCGAGCCACATCGAGGAGTGGGTCGCCGCCAACCCCGAGATGGTCAGGAGCGACGCCTTCATCATCTGCGACTCCGGCCCCGCCAAGGTCGGCGTGCCCTCCATCACCACGGGCCTGCGCGGCGACGTCGCCACCACCGTCACCCTCACCACGCTCGACAACGCCGTCCACTCCGGCCTGTTCGGCGGCGCTGCCCCCGATGCCCTGGTCGGCATGATCCAGCTGCTGTCGACGATGCACGACACGGACGGCAACACGATCATCGAGGGCCTGCACTCCTTCGAGTGGCAGGGCGCCGAGGTGTCCGAGGCCGACCTCGCCGCCTCCGCCGGCGTCAAGGAGGGCATCGGCCTGCAGGGCACCGGGCCGGTCGCCTCCCGCCTGTGGTCGCGTCCCTCCGCCACCGTCATCGGCCTGGACATGGTCCCGGTCGACCAGTGCTCCAACGCCCTCGTCCCCTCCGTGCGCGCCCGCATCTCCGTGCGCATCGCCCCCGGCGCCGACATGCAGCACGAGCTCGACGTCGTCAAGGAGCACCTGCGCAAGCACGCGCCCTACGGCGCCACCCTGGAGTTCAGCGACGACAAGATGGGTTCGCCCTTCCAGGGCGACTCCTCGGGCCCGATCACGGCCACCGCGCTCAAGGCCCTCGAGGAGGTCTACGGCACCGCCTCCGCCCAGGTCGGTTCCGGCGGGTCCATCCCGCTGGTCACCGAGCTGCTGCACGCCTCCCCCGGCTCCGAGGCCATCCTGTGGGGCCCCGAGGACGAGGAGAAGGCCAAGATCCACGGCCCCGACGAGTCCGTCGACCCCGCCGAGATCGAGCGCATCATGCTCACCCAGATCCGATTCCTGACCGAGATGGGCAACCGCGCCTGAGGCGTGGTCGACCCGCCTGTCGGCATACACCCGACGCATGCCCCCGGCCCGTTAAGGTCGGGGGCATGCGTCTGCCCCTGTTCCTGCTGCTCGACCTGGTCCTCGTCGTGGTCTTCTCGGCGCTGGGGCGTCGCTCGCACGCCGAGGCGGTCTCCCTCGCCGGTCTGCTCACGACGGCCTGGCCCTTCCTGGTGGGGGTGCTCGTGGGCTGGGCCGGGGTCCTGGCCTCCCGGCTGCCCGCGACCTCGCTGCGCGGCGGCCTGCCGATCTGGCTGACCACGGTCGTCGTGGGGATGCTGCTGCGCGTGCTCACCGGGGCCGGGACGGCATTCGCCTTCGTCCTGGTCGCATTCACCGTCCTCGCGATCTTCCTGCTGCTGCCCCGCCTCATCGCCCAGCGCAGCCACCACCACCCGCCGGTCCCGCCCCACCCGCACCACTGAATCCGCTTGGCACGTCGAGATTCTCGCCCCTCGGGCCGTAGCCTCCGATCGGCCTCGGGGGCCGGGGGACACATGCGACGCCACGCTGCCGGCACGGTGCTGACCACGGCGGCCGCGCTCGTCCTGCTGGGGGCCTCGTGCACCAGCCACCTGCGCCGCGCCCAGCACCAGGACCGTCGGCAGTCCGGACGCGAGCGGGTGGCCCGCGGGCAGCGGTCCGGGCCAGGCGGCCCCCACCTTCGCCGGGTGGCAGGTGCGATCGCCGGAGACCCGTCGCGTGGCGGTCACGAGCGCGGCGGCCCGTGCCAGGGACCTGACCCGCAGCCCGCCGGCCAAGGCTTCCTTCCGGCCGGGCTCCTCAGCTGCGGACCAGGCTGCGCAGCTCGGCGATCCGCTCCCCGCGTCGACCCGAGATGCGGGCCCAGTCGTCGGGATTCGTGGTGTTGGGCAGGTCCTCGTTCTCGCGCAGCTCGTCGTCGTACGCCGCCAGGAGATGCTCCAGGCGCAGCCCCCGCTCCCCGGTGGCCAGCAGCGCCTTGATGGCCGCGGTCTTGGCGCGGGCCACGACGTTCTGGATGATGGCACCGCTGACGAAGTCGCTGAAGTACAGCACCTCGCGCGTCCCCGAGACGTAGGTCGCCTCGAGATAGCGGTTGGCCTCGGTCCGGGCGAACATCCGCTCCAGCACGGCGTCGATCAGGTCGGCCACGGTCTCGGCGGGGTCCCCGTCGTGCTCGGCGAGCTCGTCGGCGTGCAGGGGCACGTCGGT
Source organism: Arsenicicoccus dermatophilus (assembly GCF_022568795.1). Lineage (NCBI taxonomy): Bacteria > Bacillati > Actinomycetota > Actinomycetes > Micrococcales > Intrasporangiaceae > Arsenicicoccus > Arsenicicoccus dermatophilus. Next base: position 1,156,750 of record NZ_JAKZHU010000001.1, read on the forward strand.
GGTGAGGTACTTCGCCAGGATCTCGCGGGCACCGCGCTCGTCGGGCCGCTCGATCTTGATCTTCACGTCCAGGCGCCCAGGACGCAGGATCGCGGGGTCGATCATGTCCTCGCGGTTGGAGGCGCCGATCACGACGACGTTGTCGAGCCGCTCCACGCCGTCGATCTCGGCGAGCAGCTGCGGCACGATGGTGGTCTCCACGTCGGAGGAGACGCCCGACCCGCGGGTGCGGAAGAGCGAGTCCATCTCGTCGAAGAACACCACCACCGGAGTCCCCTCGCCGGCCTTCTCCCGGGCCCGCTCGAAGATCAGCCGGATGTGCCGCTCGGTCTCGCCGACATACTTGTTGAGCAGCTCGGGGCCCTTGATGTTGAGGAAGTAGCTCTTGGGGGTCTCCCCGTCTCGCTCCCCCGGGGCTGCGCCGTCGCGGGCGGCCACCTGGCGGGCCAGGGAGGCCGCGACGGCCTTGGCGATGAGCGTCTTGCCGCATCCGGGCGGGCCGTAGAGCAGCACGCCCTTCGGCGGCTTGAGCTGGTGCTCGCGATAGAGCTCGGGGTGCAGGAAGGGCATCTCGACGGCGTCGCGGATCTGCTGGATCTGCGGCTCCAGTCCGCCGATGTCGGCGTAGGAGATGTCGGGGACCTCCTCCAGCAGCAGCTCGGAGACCTCGGCGTGCGGGACCACCTCGGTGACGAACCCGCTGCGGCCGTCGAGCAGGACGGCGTCGCCCGGCCGCAGCCGGACCTCGGCGAGGGACCCGGCGACCCGGGCCACCCGCTCCTCGTCGTTGCGCAGCAGCACCACGACCCGGTGCTCGCCGAGCCGCTCCTTGACCAGGACCACCTCGCCGGCGTCCTCGTAGTCCGCGAGTCCCACGACGACCAGCGCCTCGTTGAGCCGCACCTCGCGGCCCGGTGCCAGCGCGGCGAAGGGCAGCTCGCCGGAGACCGCGACCCGCATCTTGCGGCCGCCGGTCTGCAGGTCCACGCTGCGGTCGTCGGGATGGGTGCGCAGCACCACGCCGTACGTCGACGGCGGAGCCGCGATCCGGTCGATCTCCTCGCGCAGCCCGGTGATCTGGTCGCGAGCCGCCTTGAGGGTGGCGGTGAGCCGGTCGTTGGCCTGGCCGAGCGCGCCGTTGGCGGTCCGCAGGGCCGACAGCTGGGTGGTCAGCTCCCGGATGCGGGCGGCGTGCTGCTCGCCGGTCGGGTCATAGCTCATCGCGCGGCTCCCGCCCCTGGTCGTCCTGCGGGTCGGGTATGACGCGGCCGTGCTCGTCGCGCGGCTTCGGGGCCATGTCCGGCGGCGGTGCCTCGCCGGTGACCGAGCGCCGGACCCGTCGCAGCCGCTTGTCGCTGACGACCCGCTCGCCGACCTCCTCGGGGGTCCACTCGTGGTCCCGCTCGACGCCGAAGGGCTGCTCGTCGGGGTCCTCCGGGCCCTTGGCCGGGCGCCGCTTGCGCAGCGGCGCGGTGATGCCGGGCGCGAGTCGGCGCGTGGTGATCAGGAAGCCGGTGTGCCCGTGCATCCGATGCACCGGGCGGACGGCGAGTCCCTCGAGGTGCCAGTCCCGCTCGATCGTCTCCCAGGCGTGCGGCTCGGTGAAGCCGCCGTGCTCCTTGCAGCCCTCGGCGACGCGCGACAGCTGGGTGGCGGTGGCGACGTAGCAGATCAGCAGCCCGCCCGGGGCGAGCGCGTCGGCGACGGCCTCCAGGCACTCCCAAGGGGCGAGCATGTCCAGGACCACGCGGTCCACGGTCCCGGCCGCGCAGGTCTGCGGGAGCATGTCGACCAGGTCGCCGACGGTGACGGTCCATGCCGGGTGGTCGCCGCCGAAGAACTGCCGGGCGTTGCCCCGGGCGATCTCCGCGAAGTCCGGCCGTCGCTCGAAGGAGTGCAGCCGGCCGTGCTCCCCGACGGCGCGCAGCAGGGACATCGACAGCGCCCCGGAGCCGACGCCGGCCTCGACGACGGTGGCGCCGGGGAAGATGTCGGCATACTGCACGATCTGCCCGGCGTCCTTGGGATAGACGACGGCGGCGCCGCGCGGCATCGACATGACGTAGTCCGACAGCAGTGGCCGCAGCGCCAGGAACTCCTCGCCCACGGTGTTCTTGACGGTCGACCCGTCGGGCAGCCCGATCAGCCCGTCGTGCCAGATGCGGCCGCGGTGGGTGTCGAAGGCCGCGCCCTCCTCGAGGGTGATGGTGTGCCTGCGGCCGCGGGCGTCGGTGAGCTGGACCCGCTCGCCCGTCCGGAAGGGGCCGCGTCGGCCGGCGGCGCCGGTGACCTCGGGGGCGTCGACGGCAGGGGGCGCGGGGGCGGGTATGGCGGTGGGGTGCTCGGTCATGGTGGGGCCAGTCTAGTGACGCAGACGTCAGCCCCGGCGGGGTGTCTGAGGACCACCTGCCGGGGCCGACGTCGGGGGCCGGGACCGGTCAGGTCACAGGCCGGCGTTCTGACGGATCCAGTCGCGGTTGCGCGCGACGCTGCCGGCGTAGCCGATGTTGAGCTTCGGCTCGACGGTGGAGACGACGCCGATCTGGCGCCCCTCCTTGTCGGTCACGGGAGCGCCGGAGTCGCCGGGACGCCACATGGCTCCGCCGGGGCCGGCCTTGGTCGTGACGGCCGGTCCGCCCCGGTAGTCGTTGCCGGAGAGCCCGGAGACGACCAGATCACCCTCGTTGAGGATGGAGTTCTTCTGCCGGTTGGCGTCGTCGGTGGTGTAGCCGAAGCCGCGGACCAGGGCAGGGTCACCGATGGCCGGGTCCTTGTCCACCAGCGGGATGGGCGTCTCCTGGATGAAAGGCTTCCAGGCGAGCTTGAACAGCACCATGTCGTTCTTGGCGGGGGCGGCCACGATCGGGACCCGGTAGCCCGGGGTCTTCGCGTTGAGCGCGCCGATCTTGACGTTGTACATCCTCAGGTCGGTGGAGAAGCTCGTGCAGTGCGCCGCGGTCAGCGCCCACTCGGTGGAGATGAGGGAGCCGGTGCAGACCAGACCGCCCTTGTACTCGATCGCCAGGGTGCCCTTGGTGGCGGTGGCGGCGCGGCCGTTGATGATCCCCTGGTCGGTCGGGGTCGCGGCCCGGCTGCTCAGCACCTCGAGGCTCTTGGTGCCGGACAGGGTGACCGGGGCGGCGGTGGGAGCCGTGGTCGGCGCAGGCCGGGTGGGTCGTGCGGTCGGGGTGGGCGGGGCCCAGGTCGGGTGGGTCGTCGGGCGTGCGGTGGGCGCGGTGGTGGGGGCCGTCGTGGGCCGGGGCCGGGTGGGTCGTGCGGTCGGGGTGGGCGGGGCCCAGGTCGGGTGGGCCGTCGGGCGTGCGGTGGGCGCGGAGGTCGGGGCCGTCGTGGGCGCCGTGGTGGGGGCCGTGGTCGGCGCCGTGGTGGGGGCCGTCGTGGGCGCCGTGGTCGGCGCCGTGGTGGGGGCCGGGGTAGGGGCGTTCTTGGAGCCGGGCAGTGCACAGCCAGGGGCGCTCAGGTCGAGTGCGCCGGTGGCTGCCACGCACGCCGCGAGCGGAGCGACCTGCTGGGCGTAGGTACGGCCCTTGTCGACGGTCTTGGTGCCGGAGGCGTCGACCTCGCAGGGATTGTTGAGCGTGCACATCTGACCGTCGTCGTTGCCGGTGTTGAACACGCCGACCACGTCACCCTTGGTGGCGTCCACCAGCGGGCTGCCCGACATGCCGTGGTAGCCCTGGCAGGAGGTGCCCAGGCGGATCGAGTCGGTCCAGCGCCAGCGGCCCTCCTCCATCCCAGGGACGAAGCCCTCGACCTTGCAGCCGAAGCTGTGCTTCCAGTACCCGGAGGGGACGACGACGTCGGTGCCGTCGGTGATCTTGGCCGGGCGGACGGCGAGAGCGGCGACGCCGTAGTCGCTCTTGATCTGGGCATAGGTCTTCGTGGCCCGCAGCAGGGCGACGTCGGTGGTCGTGGTGGTCGAGTAGACCAGCCGGTCGAGCGTCAGGGTCCCCTTCTCGGTGGCCTGGGGGCCGGCCAGCACGGTGGCGTCGACCTTGACAGCCTTGTCGACGTGGGCCGAGCCGGGGCTCGGGTCACCGCCGGCCTCGGAGGGGGTGCAGTGACCGTTGGTCAGGACGAGCGCCTGCGCCGTGTCGGGGGTGCCGGGGAACCGGACGATGGAGCCCGAGCAACCACCGATGTCGACGAGCGCGTCGTAGCTGACCTCCTGGGCGGTGGTCGCCACGGTGGGCGTGAGGCCCTCGACCGGTCCGGCCGGGACGGCGGCGGCCAGGGGCATCCCGAGGCCGAAGGCGAGCGCCGTAGCAGCGCCGAGGGTGGGGACGCGCGGGGGGATGCGTCGCATGGTGGAGTCTCCTTGAGCCAGGCTGGTGAGTGGACCCGCGGGGTGGACGGACCCGCTGTCACCCTAGGAGCGCAATCGTGGCTGGACAACGGGCATTAGCCCGTGTGCGGAGAAAGCGGCACGATCCGTGACGGACAGGTATCAGGTGAGGTCACGGTACTGGTGCTTCGGCGCCTCTTCGCCTGAATCTTGATCACCCTGCGCCTCCGTGACCTGCCGAGATCCGTGCCCGGGACGAGCAGCTGTCCTGGCTCGACCTCAGGTGGCACCCAGGGAGCCCCGGAGGGGGACGCTCCCGTCGCCAGGTGCCGCGCGCCCCGGATCAGGCGGTGGCTGCCTGCTCGATCTCGTGAGCGTCCAGCAGGGCCAGCCGCCCTCCTGGGCCGCGCAGCAGCACCACCGCCGCGCCCGTGCGCGCCATCTGTTCGAGCACCTCGGTGGCGCCCACGCCCGGGCGGTGCTCCATCACCCAGCCCGACGGCTGAATGGCGGCCACGGCGGTGAGTGGGGTGACGGCGTGCCGGTCCGGGGGGACGCCGGGCAGCGTGCGCGGGTCCACGACGGCGACGGGGGTTCCCGTGGCGTCGTGGAGCGCCACGGCTTGGGCTCCCTGCGCGAAGGCGGCGATCGCCTCCGACACGGGTGCGTCCGCGGGCAGCAGGGCCGCGGGGTGGGCGAGCGCGTCCAGGCTCACCCGGTCCACCAGGCCGCGGACCCCGGCAGCATGGATCGCCGAGCTCGCGCCCTGCCACAGGAAGCCCCCGAGCAGGGCGCTCCACAGCACGCCCACGAGGTCCAGGTCCTGTCCGTCCAGCAGCGGTACGACGAGGAACCACGCCAGCGACGCCACTGCCAGGACCCGCCCGCACCAGCCGGCGACCCGCAGCCCGGTGGTGCGGTTGCCGGTGATCCGCCATACGAGCGCGTCGAGCACGAAACCGCCGTCGAGCGGGAGGCCGGGCAGGAGGTTGAAGATCGCCACGAAGGCGTTGGCGTAGAACACCGAGCCGACCAGGAGCCGCAGGACGCCGGGGTCGAGCACCCCCATGAGCCACCAGGCGACGACGGCGAGGAGCAGGTTGGCGAACGGACCGGCGAGGGCGACGAGGGCGCTGCGGGCAGGGGTGTTGGCCTCGGCCTGGTAGGTCGTGTGGCCGCCCATGAGGTCCGCGACGATGGCGTGGACCCGGTGGCCGAAGGCCTGGGCGGTGAGGGCGTGTCCGGCCTCGTGCGCCAGGACGGACACGAGGAGCATCAGGGCGTAGGCGAGCGCGAGCAGGTAGGACCCGGCGCCCAGCTCGGGGTAGCGCGGGCCCCAGGTGGCGAGGACGAAGATCGCCAGGATCGGCCAGCTGCGCCCGAGGTAGATCGGGGTGCCGCGCAGGGAGCCCAGACGCCAGCCTGGCGCGGAACCGTCGTCGGCGTCGTCGTGCGGCGGGTGACCGGCGAGGTGAGACATGGTGGCGAGCCTACGGCGCGCAGGGGGTCTGTCGGGGGGAGGTCGTAGGGTCCGTCCCATGGTTGCCGCCCTGTCCCCCAGCCGCGCCTCGGACTTCATGCAGTGCCCGCTGCTCTATCGCTTCCGGGTGATCGACCGGTTGCCCGAGCCGCCGTCGGCCGCGGCGGCACGCGGGACGTTGGTGCACGCGGTGCTGGAGCGGGTCTTCGACGTGCCGGCGCCCGAGCGCACCCTGGAGCACGCCGCGACACTGGTGGCGCCGCAGTGGGAGGCGCTGCTCGCGGAGCGACCCGAGCTGGCCGAGCTGGTGGGCGACGGTGCGGAGGCGGTGGAGCTGACCCGCTGGCTGGCCGACGCGACCCGCCTGGTGGAGCGGTGGTTCACGCTGGAGGACCCGAGCGACCTGGAGCCGGCCGAGCGTGAGCTGTACGTCGAGTGCGACGCCGACGGGCTGCTGCTGCGGGGCTACGTCGACCGGCTCGACGTGGCGCCCAACGGGATGGTGCGGGTCGTGGACTACAAGACGGGCAAGAGCCCCTCGGAGCTGTTCGAGGGCAAGGCGTTGTTCCAGATGAAGTTCTACGCCCTGGTGCTGTGGCGCACCCGGGGCGTGGTGCCCGCGCTGCTGCAGCTGGTCTACCTCGGGGATGGGACGATCTTGCGGTACCAGCCCGACGAGGCCGACCTGCGTGCGACCGAGCGCAAGCTCAAGGCGCTGTGGGAGGCCATCGTGCGGGCGGCCGAGACCGGCGACTGGCGGCCCAACCGGTCGCGGCTGTGCGACTGGTGCGCCCACCAGGCGATCTGCCCCGCCTGGGGCGGCACTCCCCCGCCGGTGCCCGAGGGGGCCGTGGAGCGTGCTCTGAACCCGTCCGCCTCGGCCCCGGTCGCCCGGGACGTGGCCGACGAGGACGACCCCCTGGAGGAGTGACCGCGCAGCGAGGGCTCGGCTCCGGCCCGGGGCGCGGGGCGGAGCCGCGGCTCGCGGAGGCACGGACGCTCTGGTGCCCTGCCGGGCCTGCGGACGGAGGGCGTCGTCGGGTGGCGGTGGTCCTGCAGACGCGGCCGGGCCTGCCGGGTGCGTCTGAGGGGACGTCCCCGCGCTCGTGGCCCACGGCCTCGTGGGGCCCGGGGGCGCCCTCGTTCGGCGTCCCGCCGCGCCTCTTCGGGGCCAGGCCGGCCCCGAAGAGTACGTTTTGGGGTCTCTTCGAACGTGCCACGGGACCAGGCCGGCCCCGAACGAACCGTCGCACGAGGCGAACCGTCGGCGAGCCGGCCCTCTCACCGAGGCCAGCATGCGGGTCGACCGGCTACCGCAGCTGGGCATCCGGCTGCTGGGTGACCGCGTGCTGCAGCACCCCGCCCTGGAGACGACCCATGCGTTGACCCAGCCCGTATGGAGGCACGTCGAGTGCCTCGCCCTGGCCGAGCTCCACGGGGACGCTCTCCTCGCCCGCGGCCGGCATCACCGCCCACTCACCCGTCCCCGTGAGGTGGCTGGAGGCGCTGGAGCGACCCCCGCAGGGTCGCGCTCCACGACCCGGGACGTCAGCGGAAGAGCTGCCAGAGCGCCGCGACCGACTGCCCCTGCATGGTGGGCACGAGGCGCAGGCCCTCCTGCTCGGGGATCGGCACGATGTGCGGGATCCCGATGGTCGGCACGCCCGCCGCGAGCGCGGAGGCGATGCCGGTGTTGGAGTCCTCGATCGCCAGGCACTGCGCCGGATCGACGCCCAGGTGCTCGGCGGCGGTGAGGTAGGCCTCGGGGTGCGGCTTGCCCTCGACGACCATGTCGCCGGTGACGACCACGTCGAAGGTCCCCTCGGGCAGCGCGGCGACGAGCTCGGCGGCGAAGGCCTCGTAGGACATGGTCACGAGTGCCCGCGGCACGCCGAGCTCGCGGGTCTGCAGGAGCAGCTCCTGGGCGCCGGGCCGCCAGGGCACGTGCTCGCGGAACCGGCGGATGACCCCGCCCATGAGGTGCTGGACGATCTCGTCGCGCGCCATGGTGACGGGGCTGTGGGCGCGGATGAAGTCGGCGGACCAGGTGAGGGCCTGACCGACGAGCTGGTGGGCGAGGTCGTCGTCCCAGGTGCCGCCGTAGGACTCGACGAGGGCGGTCTCCTCGATGATCCAGTAGGGCTCGGAGTCGACGAGGGTGCCGTCCATGTCGAAGAGCACGGCGGCGGGCAGGTCCCGCCGGGCGGCGGCGTGGTCGCGGTCGGTCATGTCAGGCCTTGAAGTAGGTGGCGTCGGGGTGGTGGGCGACGAGCGCGTCGGTGGACTGCTCGGGGTGCAGCTGGAGCTCCTCGGAGAGGGTGACGCCGATCCGCTCGGGCTGCAGGAGCCGGACCAGGGTGGCGCGGTCCTCCAGGTCGGGGCAGGCCGGGTAGCCGAAGGAGTAGCGCTCGCCGACATACCGCTGCTTGAGGATGTCCTCGACGTCGGTGGCGTCGGCGCCGTCGATGCCGAGCTCGGCGCGGACCCGGGCGTGCCACAGCTCGGCGAGGGCCTCGGTCAGCTGCACGGACAGTCCGTGCAGCTCGAGGTAGTCGCGGTAGGCGTCCTGCGCGAACAGCTCGGCGGTGGCCTGCGACACCCGGTCGCCCATCGTCACCAGCTGGAAGGTGATGACGTCGGGTCGCCCGTCGGCCTGGACCTGCTCGCGCGGGCGCCAGTAGTCCGCGAGGCACAGCCGCTTGTCGCGTCCCTGGCGCGGGAAGGTGAACCGGGCGATCTCCTCGCCGAGGGCGATGGTGCCGTCGGGGCCGGTGGTGTGGTCGAGGACGACCAGGTCGTTGCCCTCGGACCAGCAGGGGAAGTAGCCGTAGACGACGGCCGGTTGCAGCAGGTCGTCGGTCTTGATCCGGTCGAGCCACATCCGCAGCCGGGGTCGGCCCTCGGTGGCGACGAGCTCGTCGTAGGACGCCCCGTCCTCGCCGCGCGAGGGCTTCAGGCCCCACTGGCCGAGGAAGGTCGCCCGCTCGTCGAGGTAGCCCGCGATCTGGGCGAGCGGGACGCCCTTGACGACGCGGGTGCCCCAGAAGGGCGGCGTGGGCACGGGGACGTCGGCGGCGACGGCGTCGGAGCGGCGGGTGTCGACCTCGGTGGTGCCCTCGGCGTCGTCGTCGGTATGCCGCGCCGCTACGCGGCGGGGACGCAGCGGGGGCAGCGCGTCGGCCAGCGCCACGGCGGGGTCGGCCTTGGCCCGGGCGACGGCGTCCATGAGGCGCAGTCCCTCGAAGGCGTCCCGGGCGTACCGCACCTGTCCGGCATACATCTCGGCGAGGTCCTGCTCGACGTAAGCGCGGGTGAGGGCGGCGCCGCCGAGCAGGACGGGGTAGCGCTCGGCCAGGCCGCGGTCGTTGAGCTCCAGGAGGTTGTCGCGCATGATCACGGTCGACTTCACGAGCAGCCCGCTCATCCCGATGGCGTCGACCTGGTGGTGCTCGGCCTGCTCGATGATCTCGTTGACGGGGATCTTGATCCCGATGTTGACGACGTCGTAGCCGTTGTTGGACAGGATGATGTCGACGAGGTTCTTGCCGATGTCGTGGACGTCGCCCTTGACGGTGGCGAGCAGGACCCGGGCCTTGGCCTCCCGCTTCGCGCCGCCGGCCGCGGCCTCGATGTGCGGCTCGAGGTGGGCGACGGCGGTCTTCATGGTCTCGGCGGACTGCAGCACGAAGGGCAGCTGCATCCTGCCGGAGCCGAAGAGCTCGCCGACGGTCTTCATCCCCTCCAGGAGCATGTCGTTGATGACGGCGAGGGGGGCGTGCCCGGCGGCGAGGGCCTGGTCCAGGTCGTCCTCGAGCCCGTTGCGCTCGCCGTCGACGATGCGCTGGGCGAGGCGCTGCTCCAGCGGCAACGAGGCGAGCGCGGAGGCTCGCTCGGCCTTCAGGGAGGTGGAGTCGACGCCCTCGAAGAGCTCGAGCATCCGGGCGAGCGGGTCGTAGGTGCACTCGGAGGCGCCGGGCTCCCCCGCCCACTCGCGGCGGTCGTGGACCAGGTCCAGGGCGACCTGGAGCTGCTCGGCGGGGATCCGGGAGATGGGCAGGATCTTGGCGGAGTTGACGATGGCGGAGGTGAGGCCGGCCTTGACGCACTCGTCGAGGAAGACCGAGTTGAGGACCACGCGGGCGGCGGGCTTGAGCCCGAAGGACACGTTGGACACACCGAGGGTGGTCTGCACGCCGGGATAGCGGGTGGTCAGCTCCCGGATCGCCTCGATCGTCTCGACGGCGTCGCGGCGGGTCTCCTCCTGCCCGGTGGCGACGGGGAAGGTCAGGCAGTCCACGACGATGTCCTCGACGTGCATGCCATGGTCGCGGGTGAGCGTGTCGATCAGGCGGCTGCCGACCGCGACCTTGTGCTCGCGGGTGCGGGCCTGGCCCTGCTCGTCGATGGTCAGGGCGACCACGGCGGCGCCGTGCTCGCGGGCCAGGCGGGTCATCCGGTCCCAGCGGGAGCCGGGGCCGTCGCCGTCCTCGAAGTTGACCGAGTTGATGACCGCGCGGCCGCCGAGGCGCTCCAGCCCGGCCTCGACCACGGCGGGCTCGGTGGAGTCCAGGACGAGCGGCAGCGTGGACGCGGTGGCCAGCCGGGAGACCACCTCGGCCATGTCGGCGGCGCCGTCGCGCCCGACGTAGTCCACGCAGACGTCCAGCAGGTGCGCGCCGTCGCGCGTCTGCTCGCGGGCGATCTCCACGCAGTCGTCCCACCGCTCGGCGAGCATCGCCTCGCGGAAGGCCTTGGAGCCGTTGGCGTTGGTGCGCTCCCCGATGGACAGGAAGGACGTGTCCTGGCGGAAGGGCACGGGGGCGTAGAGCGAGGCGACGCCCGGCTCGGGCCGCGGGGTGCGCGCGGTGACCGGGGCACCGCCCACGGCGGCCGCGATGGCGCGCAGGTGCTCGGGGGTGGTCCCGCAGCAGCCGCCGACGAGGTTGACGCCATACGTCCCGACGAAGCCGCGGTGAGCGGCGGCCAGCTCGTCCGGGCCGAGGGGATAGACCGCGCCGTCCTTGCCGAGCTGCGGCAGCCCGGCGTTGGGCATCACCGTGATCGGGATCCGCGACTGCTGCGCCAGCACCCGCAGGTGCTCGCTCATCTCGGCCGGACCGGTGGCGCAGTTCAGCCCGATCCCGTCGATGCCCAGCGCCTCGAGCGCCACCAGCGCGGCGCCGATCTCCGAGCCGAGCAGCATGGTGCCGGTGGTCTCCACGGTGACCGACACCAGGACGGGCAGAGTCTCCCCTGCCGCCGCCAGGGCGCGCCGGGCCCCCACGACCGCGGCCTTGGCCTGCAGCAGGTCCTGCACGGTCTCCACGAGCAGCACGTCGGCGCCGCCGTCGACCAGCCCCCGCGCGCACTCCTGGTAGGCGTCGCGCAGGGTCGCGTAGGCCACGTGCCCCAGGCTCGGCAGCTTGGTGCCCGGCCCCATCGACCCGATGACGAACCGCGGCCGGTCCGGGGTCCGCGCCGTCCACTCCTCGGCCGCCTCCCGGGCGATCTGCGCCCCCGCCCGGGCCAGCTCGTAGACCCGCTCGACGATGTCGTACTCGCCCAGGTTGGCCCAGTTGGCGCCGAAGGTGTTGGTCTCCACGCAGTCCGACCCGGCCTCCAGGTAGGCCTCGTGGACCGACCGCACCACCTCGGGGCGGGTGACGTTGAGGATCTCGTTGCACCCCTCGTAGCCCTGGAAGTCCTCCAGCGACGGATCGGCCGCTTGGAGCATCGTGCCCATGGCACCGTCGGCGACGAGCACCTGACGGGTCCACAGGGTGCGGAAGAGGTCCGAGCGTGCGCTCACGTGAGTCCTGCCTTTGTCGTCGGGGGCGGTGCGCAAGTCTAGGCTGGACGGGCTCTCGTCCCCGATCTGTCCAGGAGTCCGCCGTGATCCAGCTCGACGACCTGCCCGAGCTCCAGCGACCGGTGATGATCGCGGCCTTCGAGGGGTGGAACGACGCCGGCGAGGCGGCCAGCGCCGTGATCGCCCACCTGATCGAGGTCTGGGGCGCGCAGCCCGTCGCCGCGATCGACCCCGAGGAGTTCTACGACTTCCAGGTCACCCGGCCGCGGATCGTCCATGAGGCGGGCGAGCGCATGGTCACCTGGCCGACCACCCGGATCCTGCACGCGTCCTTGACCGGGGAGGACCGGGACGTGCTCGTCGTCGAGGGGATCGAGCCGTCGGTGCGGTGGCGGGGCTTCACCGAGCAGCTGCTCGACCTGGCCGAGCAGGCCGGCGTGGAGCTGCTCATCACGCTGGGGTCCTACCTCGCGCCGGTGCCGCACACCCGGCCGATCCAGACCGACGTGACCAGCGAGTCCCAGGAGATGACGCACCGCTTCGACCTGTCGGCCTCGAGCTACGAGGGACCGACGGGGATCACGGGGGTGATCAACCTGGCGGCCGAGCAGGTCGGGCTGCCTGCGGTGAGCGCCTGGGCCGGCATCCCGCACTACGCCGGGTCGGTGCCCTCCCCCAAGGCCTCGCTGGCGCTGCTGGACCGGCTGGAGGAGCTGCTCGACATCACCATCCCCCGGGGCGAGTTCGTCGAGGATGCCGCGGCCTGGCAGCGCGGCGTGGACGAGCTGGCTGCGGGTGATCCCGACGTGGCGGAGTACGTCGCCTCCCTGGAGTCCGCGCAGGACACCGCCGAGCTGCCCGAGGCGTCGGGCGAGGCGATCGCCCGCGAGTTCGAGAAGTTCCTGCGGCGGCGCGGCGACACCGACTGAGCCCGCGTCGGCGCCCTGCCCTCGCGGCCGGGGGCGACGATCAGAGCCGTATGCCGAGGAGGGCGTCGAGCGCGTCGCCCACCGTCTCGCCCTGGCCGGCGTGCGCCCCCGCGGCCGCGCACCAGGCGTCGACGGCGGCCAGCGCGGCCGGGGTGTCCAGGTCCTGGCACAGCGCGGCGCGGACCTGCCCGACCACCTCGTCCGCGGGCGGGGTGGTCTCCCGGGCGACGCCTGCGCGCCAGCGGGTCAGCCGCTCCTGGGCCCGCGCGAGCAGCGCGTCGGTCCAGGACCACTCGGTGCGGTAGTGCTGGTCGAGGAGCACCAGCCGCACGGCCATCGGGTCGACGCCCTGCTCGCGCAGCCGGGAGACGAGCACCAGGTTGCCCTTGGACTTGCTCATCTTCTCCCCGTCCAGGCCCACCATGGCCTGGTGCAGGTAGGCGCTCGCGAACGCCGGCTCCCCGGTCAGCCCCACGGCCTGGACGGCCGACATCTCGTGGTGCGGGAAGACCAGGTCGGTGCCGCCGCCCTGCACGTCGAAGCCCATGCCCAGGGTGCCCAGCGCGATGGTGGTGCACTCGATGTGCCAGCCGGGTCGGCCGCACCCGAGCTCGCCGCCCTGCCAGGCGGGCTCGCCGCGTCGCTCGGCGCGCCACAGGAGCGGGTCGAGGGCGTCGCGCTTGCCGGGGCGGTCCGGGTCGCCGCCGCGGTCGGCGAAGACCTCGAGCATCTGCTCGCGGGTCCAGCCGGAGACCTCTCCGAAGCTCGCCTGGCGGGACAGGTCCAGGTAGTAGTCCCGGGCGCCGTCGGCGACGAGCCCTGCGTCGGGGCCGGTGATCTCGACGGGGTACGCCGCGCCGGCGCGGACCAGCTGCTGGACCTGGTCGGCGACCCGGTCCACGGACTCGACCACCCCGACGTAGTCGGTGGGCGGGAGCACCCGCAGCGCGGTCATGTCGTCGCGGAAGAGCTGGATCTCCTTGGTGGCCAGGGCGGTCCAGTCGACGCCGTCGCGTGCCGCCCGCTCGAGCAGGGGGTCGTCGACGTCGGTGATGTTCTGGGTGTAGGCGACCTCGTGCCCGGCCTGTCGCAGCGCGCGGCCGAGCAGGTCGAAGGTGACGTAGGTGGCCGCGTGCCCCATGTGGGTCGCGTCGTACGGCGTGATCCCGCAGCAGTAGATCCGTGCGGTCGGGCCGGGCGTCAGCGCCACGACCTCGCCTCGGGCGGTGTCGTGGATCCGGACGGGCAGCGGGGTGCCGGGGACGGTGGGGACGGCGGGGGCGGGCCAGGACTTCACGCGCGCAGCCTAGCCGTCACCGGCGACACCGGTCGGTCACGGTGCGTCGTCGCGCGGGTCGACGGGCCCCGGGCTCACAGCGGCGGCCAGGGGATCGGGTAGTGCCCGGGCGCGGGCTGCGGGTAGGTGCCCGTGGCCAGCAGCCCCGCCACCCGCGCGCGCAAGGCGTCAACCTCCCGGCCGCTGAGCAGCTCCACCAGCCCGCGCTGCGGCCCCTGCCCCGCCAGCAGCGCCGACGCGGGGTCGTCGAGCAGGGACGCCAGCAGCGACAGCCGCTCCAGCTCGGCGTGGGGCAGCGGGTCCCCGACCCAGCCCCACAGGACGGTGCGCAGCTTGGCCTCGTCGTGCAGCGTCAGCCCGTGGTCGATGCCCCACGCCCGACCGGCGGGGTCGACCAGGACGTGGGATCCCTTGCGGTCGGCGTTGTTGACCACGCAGTCGTATGCCGAGAAGCGCCGGGCGACCTCGTCGCCCGCGTGCACGACCACCACGTCCTCGCCCTCGGGCGTCTCGCCCGCGAAGACCGGCAGCCAGCCCTCGGGCACCTGCTCGGGGACCACCACGTCCACGAGGGTGGGGGCGTCCTCGTCGTGGTCCACCCACAGCTGCACCGAGCCCGGGCCGAGGGGGCCCTCGCGCAGCACGGTGGGCGGCACCACGTGCCACCCGCCCTCGTGGGACACGACGAACGCCGCGACCTCGCGCTGGGCGAGCGTGGCCGGCGGGAAGTCCCGCAGCGGCCGCTCCCCGCGGGTGGGCTTGTAGACCACCCGCCAGGCGTCCTCGCCGTCGGGGTCGCCCAGCAGCCCCAGGAAGACACCGTTGGACGCCTCGAGCATCTGCCCCACGAGGGTGAGCTCGTCGCGGGCCAGGCGGTCGAGGATCGCGGCGACGGCGTCGCGGTCGGTGGGGTCGACGAGCGGGTTGGGGCGGGCGAGCACGGCCTGGACCGCGGCCAGCTCACCCTCCGGGCTCTCCTCGGCGAGCGACTCCCGCCCCGGCCGCTCCTGCTCGTGCGGATCGGTCACGTCAGCGTCGGTAGCCGTTGGCGCGCGGGCAGATGTGGCCCTCGGGGTCCAGCGGCTCGCCGCAGAAGGGGCAGGGTGCCCGCCCGGCCGCGACCAGCGCCAGCGACCGCCGGGCGAAGGCCCGCGCCTGGGCCGGGGAGAGCACGACCCGCACCACCGTGGTGGGGGGCGTGGCCTGCTGCTCGGTCAGGCCCGTCGCGGCGCGGGCGTCGTCGCGGGCGGCCTCCTCCAGCGGGTCGTCGCCGTCCACGTCCAGGTCGCCGTCGGCGCAGTCGATCACCACGACCCCGCGCACCGGCTCGTAGGCCAGACCCAGGCTCTGGATCCGGAACTCGTCCTCGATGGGCGTCCCGAGCGGGTCGTTGTCCTGCAGCAGGCTCGCCGCGGCCTCCGATCCCTCGATGGGGGCATACATGTCGATCAGGTCGTTGCACCGGTCGGCGAGGACCTGCACCTGCTGCTTCTCCAGGGACATGCTCGTGAGCCGACCGCGGCCGGCGGCCTGCAGGAAGAAGGTGCGTTGACCGGGGGGTCCGACGGTCCCGGCGACGAAGCGCTCCGGCGGGTCGAAGACGTGCTGCGGCGTGACCATGCTCATGACCCTAGGCCGTCCCGCCGCCGACGACGGCGTCACCGGACGGTGCGTCGGTCTCGCGCGAGCCCCCGGCCGCCGGTGCCAGCGAGGCCAGGTCCGCGCCGGTGTCGTTGACCCGCACCAGGAACGGCCGGGTCGCGGTGTAGCGCAGCACAGACACCGAGGCCGGGCCGGCCACGATCCGCTGGAAGTGGTCCAGGTGGGTGCCGGCCGCGTCGGCGAGGACCGCCTTGATCGGGTCGCCGTGGCTCACCGCGACCCACAGGGCCTCGGGGCCGTGCTCGGACCCGACGAGCCGGTCCAGGTCGCGCACGGCGGCGACGACGCGGTGCGCCATGTCCGCGATCGACTCGGCGGGGAAGGGCGCACCGGCCACGGCGTCCTCCCCGCCCGCGCCACGCTCGTCCTGCGGGAACCGCGCCCGCGAGGGATGGTCCTGCACGGTCCGCCACAGCTCCTCCCCCGCCAGCTCGGCCAGCGGGCGGCCCGTCCAGGCGCCATACCGGCACTCGCCGAGGTCGTCGGTGGTCACCCGTCGCACCCCGGACCACCCGGCCGCGGCGGACAGCTCGTCAGCGGTCTCCTGGCAGCGCTGCAGCGGGCTCACCGCGACGAGGGCCACCGGCAGCCCGGCGAGGCGCTCGCCCAGGGCACGCGCCTGGGCGACGCCGACCTCGTCGAGACCGACCCCGGGGGTCCAGCCCGCGAGGGTCCCGGAGGCGTTGGCGGCGGTGCGTCCGTGACGGACGAGCAGGAGCGTGGGCACCTCACCACTGTGCCACGAGGTCACCCCGCAGGCCCCTGACGCGTACCCTCGGGGCTTGTGATCGTCGACCAGGCCCTGTATCGCCAAGGCCGCCGCCAGCCGTGCGGCGACCTCTCCGAGGAGCTGTCGGCGCTGCGCGACCGCCAGGACGACGGCTTCCTGTGGATCGGGCTCAAGGACCCGACCGACGAGGAGTTCGCGCTGGTCAACGAGGAGCTGGGACTGCACCCCCTCGCCGTGGAGGACGCGCTGACCGGCGAGCAGCGGGCCAAGCTCGACATCTACGACGACACGCTGTTCATGGTGGTCAAGACGCTGCGCTACGTTGAGCGCACCAGCGACGTGGAGACCGGCGAGGTCATGCTCTTCGCCGGCGACCGTTTCGTCCTCACCGTCCGCAACGGCGAGGCCAATCCCCTGGCCGGCGTCCGCGCCCGCCTGGAGCTCGCCCCCGAGCAGCTCGTCCACGGCCCCGCCGCGGTGATCTACAGCGTCCTGGACTCGATCGTGGACAACTACGTGCTCATCGACACCGAGCTGCAGGAGGACCTGGACCGCATCGAGCGCAACGTCTTCGGCGGCGCCCAGGGCGACTTCGCCTCGGAGATCTACGAGCTCAAGCGTGAGGTGTTGGAGTTCAAGCGCGCGTCGGTGCCGCTCGCCGAGCCGGTGCGCCGCCTGGCCAAGGACCGCTCGGTGCCGGTGGTGCACAAGCCCGCCCGTCCCTTCTTCGGCGACGTCCTGGACCACCTGCTGCGCGTCAACGACCACGTCGAGTCCTACGACCGGCTGCTCACCGACGTGCTCAACGCCCACCTCGCCCAGATCGGCGTCCGGCAGAACGAGGACATGCGCAAGATCTCCGCGTGGGCGGCGATGGGCGTGTGGCCCACCATGATCGCGGGCATCTACGGCCAGAACTTCCGGTTCATGCCCGAGCTGGAGGCCAGCGTCACCGTCGGCGGCACCGAGGTCTACTGGGGCTACTGGTACGCCCTCGCCCTGATGGCTGGCGGCAGCGGCTACCTCTACCGCCTGTTCAAGCGCTCCGGCTGGCTCTGAGCGGGCGTCGGCACTCTCCCATATGCCGCAGAGCCGGCACCTTCGCGCAGAAGGTGCCGGCTCTGCGGCATACGGGACGGTCGTCGCGGACCCGCCGCAGGATCAGGTGGCGGACATCATCCCGGTGCCCAGGGCGACCAGCACCGCCGCGCCGACCAGGACGCGCCACCCGATGAAGAAGGACAGCGAGTTGTTGCGGACGAAGCGCAGCAACCACGCGATCGAGGCGTAGGCGACCACGAAGGACACGAAGGTGCCGACCACCAGCTGGCCCACCCCCACGACCGAGGTGTCCACGTCCTTCATCTCGTAGAGCCCGGCGCCCACCAGGGCCGGGATCGCCATGAAGAAGGACAGCTCGGTGGCGGTCACCCGGTCCAGGCCCCGGAACAGACCGGCCGCGATGGTCGAGCCGGACCGGGACACGCCGGGCACCAGCGAGCAGCACTGCATCAGGCCGATGAACAGGCCGTCCTTGACGGTCACCGCAGGGCGCTCCGGACGGTGGCGGGCCCCCGCGTGCAGCCGCGCGTAGTAGCGCTCCGCCGCCCAGATGACCACGGACCACAGGATCAGCGCCGCGCCGACCACCCACAGGGAGCGCAGCGGGCCCTTGATCAGCGACTTGAACGCCAGCGCCGCCACGACCACGGGGATCGACCCCACGATGACCGCCCAGGCCAGGGAGTACTCCTCGCGGTCCCGCTTCGAGGCGTCCCTGAGCCCGCCGACCCAGGCGAGGAACATCCCCTTGATCTTGCCCCAGAAGTAGATCAGGGTCGCGAGGATCGCCCCGAGCTGGATCACCGCCGTGAAGGACGTGATCGCCGGATCGTTGACCTGCAGGCCCAGCAGCTTCTCGGCGATGGTCAGGTGACCCGTCGAGGAGACCGGGAGGTACTCGGTGACTCCCTCGACGATGCCGAGGATGATCGAGTCGAGATAGCTCAGGGAAGACACGAGGATCGCTTTCGTGGGGGGACGGCGGGGGTTGGCCGTGCCCCATTGTGCTGCATGCGCTCTGTGCCCGTGCTGAACCCCCAGGAGGCCGGGTCCCGTCCTGGGACCCGGCCTCCTGGTGCGCGTCGTGTGCTCGGCCCCGCCTCGGCGTCAGTGCCGTCGGCGGCGGCCCGGAGCGGCGCCGTCACCGACGAGGCGCGTCGTCCTCGTCGTCGTCCTCGTCGTACTCCTCGTCGTCGAGCCCGACGTAACGGCCGTCCTCGTCGTCGTAGTCGTCGTCGTCCTCGTCCTCGGTGTAGATCCCGAGGGGGTCACCTCGCCGAAGGCATCGTCGATGGCCTCGTCGTAGACCTCGAACGCGTCGGCCAGCTCCTGGTAGGCGCTGACGACGGCTGGGTCGTCATCACCGCGGCGCGAGGCAGCAGCCTCGAAGTGACGCTCGATCGCGGCGATGAAGGTGGCCAGGGCGGCGCGCGGGTCGGTGCTCATGACACAGACGTTACCGCGTCTGCGCGGACACTGGCCATGGTGATCCCCGATTGTCGGGCAGGGTGGGCCCGACCCCGCGCACGGAGGAGTCCCCATGGCCGAGTACGAGTACCGCACCTTGACCTTCGCCCGCGACGCGTCCCGCGGCGACATCCGCAAGGCGCTCGCCGACGCGGCCGAGTACGGCCACTGGGAGCTGACCCTGATGGCGATCTACTGGGGCGGCGCGCGGCGGGCCGAGGTGCGCCGCCGGGTGGTCCGGGTGGAGCGCACCGCCTGACCTGCCGGGGATCCCGCCCGGTGGGCCTCAGCAGGTCGCGAGCAGCCGCTGCAGCACCCGCGTGCCGAAGTGCAGCGAGTCCACCGGGATCCGCTCGTCGATCCCGTGGAACATCCCCACGAAGTCCAGCTCCGCGGGCAGCCGCAGCGGCGCGAAGCCGTAGCCCGTGATCCCGAGCAGCGACAGCGCCTTGTTGTCCGTGCCGCCGGACAGGCAGTACGGCAGCAGCAGCGAGCC
The DNA here is from genome assembly GCF_022568795.1 of Arsenicicoccus dermatophilus. Taxonomy (NCBI): domain Bacteria; kingdom Bacillati; phylum Actinomycetota; class Actinomycetes; order Micrococcales; family Intrasporangiaceae; genus Arsenicicoccus; species Arsenicicoccus dermatophilus. The sequence continues at coordinate 1,175,985 of NZ_JAKZHU010000001.1, forward strand.
CGGGTCCTCGGCCTGCAGGGCGTCGCGCATCCGGTCGACCAGCCGCCCCTCGAAGGGCGCCTCCAGCGCCACGTCCCGGTGGTGGACGCTCACCTCGACGTGCTCGCCCGCCAGCGCGCGGATCGTCGCCATGAGCTCCTCCTCGTGGCCGGGCAGGAAGCGGCAGTCCAGGCAGGCCGAGGCGGTCTGCGGGATGACGTTGTGCTTGTAGCCGCTGTCGAGCATCGTGAAGTTGCTCGTGTCCTGCAGCGTGCCCAGCACGAAGCCGCGGGCGCCGCCGATGTGCTCGAGCAGGGCGGCGGCGTCCTCGTCGGTGTAGCCCGTGCCCGTGGTCGCCGAGAGGCCGTCCAGCAGCGCGCGGACGCTCGCGACGTAGGTGCGGGGCCACGTGTGGGCGTCGATCCGCTCGATGGCGCGGGCGAGGCGGACGACGGCGTTCTCGTCGTTGGGGACGGACCCGTGACCGGCCCGGCCGTGGGCGGTCAGGCGAAGCCAGGCGATGCCCTTCTCGGCCGTCTGCAGCAGGTAGGCGCGGACCTGCTCGCCGGTGTCCTTGCGGGGGATCGTCACCGAGTAGCCGCCGACCTCGGAGATCGCCTCGGTCGCGCCCTCGAAGAGCTCCGGGTGGTGGTCGACCATCCAGTGCGAGCCCTTGGTGCCGCCCGCCTCCTCGTCGGCGAAGAACGCGAACACCAGGTCCCGCGGCGGCGTCGTCCCGGTCCGGGCCAGGTGGCGCAGGGTGGCCAGGATCATGGCGTCCATGTCCTTCATGTCCACCGCGCCGCGACCCCAGATGCAGCCGTCGCGCACCTCCGCGGAGAAGGGATCCACCGACCAGTCGGCGGCATCGGCAGGCACCACGTCGGTGTGGCCGTGCACCACCAGCGCCGGCCGGTTCGGGTCCGCGCCCTCGAGCCGGACCACGACGTTGCCGCGCCGGTCCTCGGACTCGGCGTAGAAGGGATCCAGACCCACCTCGGTCAGCAGCCCCATGACGTGCTCGGCGGCCTCCCGCTCCCCGGCCCCGACCCGTCGCCGTAGTTGCTGGAGTCGATGCGGATCAGGTCGCGGCAGATCTGCTCGACCTCGTCGACGGGATCGATCGCGGGGGCACTGTGGTCGGTCATGGCTCGACCCTAGCCAGGGAGGCGGCCGTATGCCGGGGCGCGCACCTCGTCGTCGTGTCCCTCGGTCCGTCGGCGGCGACGCAGGTGGGGGACACCGCACGCCATGGGGGACGTCGCCGGTCCGGGACCGACCTGCCCCGGGGCACGACAAAGGCCCCGAGTAGTGATGACTCAGGGCCTCTGCGACGTGTGTCCGAGGGGGGACTTGAACCCCCACGTCCGATAAAGGACACTAGCACCTCAAGCTAGCGCGTCTGCCATTCCGCCACCCGGACAGGGTGCGTGCTCGGGATCACCGGGCAACGACGTGAAACTCTAGCAGCCCTCCCCCGCTTTGCCGAATTCGTCGGCCCGGCGTGGCCGGGGGCCGTGGCGCCCTCACCGACCGACGTCCCTGGCGGCAGTCCGACGCGCATCGGCGACGCCGCGGTCGGACGGACGCACCCAGGCGCCCCGACCACGCCCGGGTGGTGCGCCGGCTCGGGATGCGCACCGAGGAGGGGCCCGCGACATCGGTCGCGGACCCCTCCTCGTGAGGTGCCTGGTGAGCGGGGCTCAGCGGGAGCGGCGCCCGGCCGAGGTGCCGCTGGAGAAGGCCGCCGCCCCACCGCTGCGACGCGGCTGGGCCGAGGACGTGGTGTGGACCGGGGTCGAGCCGCCGCGCGTCGTGGTGCTGCGGGACGCGGACGTGCCGCGACCGGAGCCGGCCCGGCCGGCCCCGCCGTTCGGCGCGCCGGCCCCGCGCTGCTGCTCACCGCGCCGTCGCCCGCCACCGGCGGAGCGCCCCTGCCCGGAGCCGGCGCCGGAGTCGGCGCCGGTCCGCTGACCGCCGCCGGCGCGGGGGCCTGCGGTCGAGCGGGAGCCGTTCGAGCGGCCGGCCGCACCACCGCGACCGCGACCGGAGCCGCCTCGCTGCTCGGGCGCCTCGACGGCGGCGTTGGTGGGGGCGGCGAAGGACCGCTCCCCCGGGACCAGGTCGCGCAGCAGCTCGTGCTGGGGGTGGACCCGCGTCGTCGTGGGACGGATCCCGGCCGCCTTGGTCAGGGCGCGGACGTCGTGCACCTGGTCGTCCAGCATCATCGTCACGACCGTGCCGGCGGAGCCGGCCCGGGCGGTGCGGCCGGAACGGTGCAGGTAGGCCTTGTGCTCCACCGGCGGGTCGGCGTGGATGACCAGGGCGACGTCGTCGACGTGGATGCCGCGCGCCGCGATGTCCGTCGCCACCAGGGTCTGGACCGTGCCGTCGTGGAAGGCGTCGAGGTTGCGGGTGCGGGCGCCCTGACCGAGGTTGCCGTGCAGCTCGACGGCGGGGACCCCGGACCGGTTGAGCTGCTTGGCGAGCTTCTTGGCGCGGTACTTCGTGCGGGTGAAGACCACCGTGCGCCCCGGCCCGGTCAGGTCGACCAGCACGGGCAGGTGGTCGTCGGCGGTGACGTGCAGCACGTGGTGGTCCATCGCGGACACCGGCGACTGCGCGGAGTCGGCGTGGTGGGTCACCGGGTCGTGCAGGTAGCGCTTGGCGATCACGTCGACGCCGGCGTCCAGGGTGGCGGAGAAGAGCATCCGCTGACCCCGCTCGGGGGTCCGGTCCAGGATGCGGCGGACGGTGGGCAGGAAGCCCAGGTCGGCCATGTGGTCGGCCTCGTCGAGGACGGTGATCTCGACCGAGTCGAGGTCGACCAGGCCCTGCTGGGCGAGGTCCTGCAGGCGACCCGGGCAGGCGATGAGCAGGTCGACGCCGCGCTTGAGCGCCTGCACCTGCGGGCCCTGGCCGACCCCGCCGAAGACCGTCAGGGTGCGCAGGTCCAGCGCCTCGGCCAGGGGCGCCGCGGCGGTCTCGATCTGGGCGGCCAGCTCCCGGGTCGGGGCCAGCACCAGGGCGCGCGGGGCGCCGGGGCGGCGCCGGGTGCCGGAGGTCGACAGGCGGGTGAGGATCGGCAGGAGGAAGGCGTAGGTCTTGCCGGAGCCGGTGCGGCCCCGGCCCAGGACGTCGCGGCCGGAGAGCGAGTCGGGCAGCGTGGCGGCCTGGATGGGGGTGGGCTCGCTGATGCCCCGGTCCTGCAGGACGGCGGCGAGCGAGGTGGGCACGCCGAGGCGTGCGAAAGCGTTGGTGGACAAGCAGATCTCCATATGGCGGAACATGCGTCTCGCCGGGCACGCGCGACCGGTGCGGTCGCCGCGGCGCACCTGGTCCCCATGACGTGGGTCGGGGGACGAGACCGGGAGCGGACACCGGTCGTGACACCTGCGGCCCGAGGCAAGACTGGGCGGACCGCTGCCCTCACCCTACGTCATCGGGGGCGCCGCGGGGTGCACGACGACGGCGGACCTGGGCCTGCGGCGTGCGCTTCCCGGGGCGGGAGCGCAGGCAGGGTCCGTGCTGAGGCGCACCACGTGAGGGTCTTCGGCGGGGAGCGCGGGACGTGCACGGGGGCGGCGAGGGGTCGGCCGGCCGGGCCGCGTCGGCGGTGGTGTGGCGGGACGGTGCCGGCGCCATACCACCGCCGGATGTGCCGTCAGCCGCGCAGGTGCCGCACCACGCGGGAGCCCGCGAGGGCCCCGACGGCGAGGGTCGTGGCCAGGCACCCGATGGGCAGCGGCAGGCAGCAGCCGCCGACGGTCACCGTGGAGCCGCCGCGGGTGCGGGTGGTCCAGGAAGGGAAGGGGAACAGGCTGGGGCCGGGGCGGGGGCCGCCCACGGGGGCGCCCCAGCCCTGCCGGGGGCCGCCCTGGGGATGGGCGTCCTGGCCGCAGCCGCCCTGCGGGTAACCCTGCTCGGGCCCGCCCTGGGGGCGCTGGGGGTAGGAGGGAACGTCTCCGGGCTGCGAGTCGTGGCTCATGTGACTTTGCGTACCCACTTGGCTGCCGTGGGAGACGTCGGACCTCGCTCGGCGGGTCGACCCCCGTGTCGACAACCGCCGTGGCCGGGCGTTGGATGGGCCCATGAGCGATGTCAACGAACCCGTGAAGCAGATGACCGAGGACGAGTGCTGGGAGCGGTTGGAGTCGACGTCCTTCGCCCGCCTGGCCACCGCCGCGATGGGAGACGTCCAGATCACCCCCGTCAACTACGTCGTCCGGGACCGGCAGCTCGTCCTGCGCACCGCCGAGGGCGGCAAGCTCGCCTCCCTCGTCGTGCAGTCCCGGGTCGCGGTGGAGATCGACGAGATCGACGGCGACCACGCCTGGAGCGTCATCGGCAAGGGTGACGCCCACATGGTGCACCACGCCGACGAGGCCGACGCGCTCGACGACCTCGGCCTGCACCCGTGGGTGGACACCCGCAAGGAGGTCTTCGTCACGATCGACCTCGACGAGGTGACGGGGCGCGAGTTCGTCCTGTCCCGCTGAGGTCCTCCCGGAGGTCGACCCCCTCCCCGGAGGTCGCCGGGCCCCGGCTACCCTCGACGCGTGAAGACCTGTGTCTACGTCGCGTCCGCCGAGGGCCACAGCGGCAAGTCCGCCGTGGCCCTCGGGCTGCTCGAGTCCCTCACCAAGCGCTACGCGCGGGTCGGGGTCTATCGCCCGGTCACCGAGGGGGACCCGCAGGACGACGCGGTCCTCGCCACGGTCCTGTCCCGGGCCAGCGTGGAGCTCTCCCCCGCCGAGGCGACAGGGGTGTCCTACGACGACGTCCACCACGACGTGGACGGCTCCCTGGAGCGGATCGTCGAGCGCTTCCACGAGGTGCAGCGCCGCTGCGACGTGGTCCTGGTCCTCGGCTCGGACTTCACCGACGTCGCCAGCCCCACCGAGTTCTCCTTCAACGCGCGGGTCGCCGCCAACCTCGGAGCGCCGGTCCTGCTCGTGGTCGGTGCCCAGGGCCGCGAGTGCGTCGACGTGGCCACGGCCGTGGAGATCGGCCTCGGCGAGCTGCGCAGCAACGTCGCCACCCCCATCGCGGTCGTCGTCAACCGCGCGGACCCCGAGCGGGTGGCCGAGCTGCGGCGCGCGGTGGAGGCGACCGTGGACGGGCTTCCGACATACGTCGTCCCGGCCTCCCGGGTGCTGTCGGCCCCGACCGTGCGCGACCTGATGCGCGCCACCGACGGCGAGCTCGTCTCCGGGGACGAGGGGCTGCTGGACCGCGAGGCGCTGAGCTTCGTCACCGCCGCGATGACCATGCCCAACGTGCTGGACCGGCTGCTGGACGAGTCGCTGGTGCTGACCCCGGGCGACCGCGCCGACGTGGTCCTGGCCGTGCTGCTGGCCCACCAGTCGAGCACCTTCCCGAGCATCGCCGGCGTGATGCTCAACGGCGGCTTCGAGCTGCCCGACCAGGTGCGTCGTCTGATCGACGGCCTGGGCACGACGCTGCCGATCATCGCCACGCGCGGGGGCACCCACGACACGGTGATGGCGCTGTCGGGGGTGCGGGGGCGGATGACGCCGACCGCGACCCGCAAGATCCACGAGGCGGTGAGCCTGTTCGCCGAGCACGTCGACGACGAGTCGCTGCTCGCGCACCTCGCCGAGCCGCACCCGTCGATCATGACGCCGCTGATGTTCGAGCACCGGCTGCTGGAGCAGGCCAAGGCCGCCGACCGACACATCGTCCTGCCCGAGGGCACCGACGACCGCATCCTGCGCGCCGCGGAGATCCTGGTGCGCCGCCGGACCTGCCGCATCACGCTGCTGGGCACGGCCGAGGAGCTCGAGGCCCGGGCCCGCGAGATCGGCGTCGACCTGGCCGGAGTCCAGATGATCGACCCATGCGACCCCGAGCACGTCGAGCGCTTCGCGGCGCGGTATGCCGAGCTGCGGGCCCACAAGGGGATGACGCTGGAGCGCGCCCGCGAGGTGGTCGTCGACCCGTCGTACTTCGGGACGATGATGGTGCTCCTCGACGAGGCCGACGGCATGGTGTCCGGCGCCGTGAACACCACGGCGCACACCATCCGGCCCGCGCTGGAGGTCGTCAAGACCAACCCCGGTGTCTCCGTGGTGAGCTCGAGCTTCCTGATGTGCCTGCGCGACCACGTCACGGTGTACGGCGACTGTGCGGTCAACCCCGACCCGAACGCCGAGCAGCTGGCGGACATCGCGATCTCGTCGGCGCAGACGGCGGCGGCCTTCGGCATCGAGCCGCGCGTGGCGATGCTGTCCTACTCCACCGGCACGTCCGGGTCGGGCGCCGACGTGGACAAGGTGCGCGAGGCCACCGAGATCGTGCGTCGGCGGGCCCCCGAGCTCGCGGTCGAGGGACCGATCCAGTTCGACGCGGCCGTGGACCCGGCCGTGGGACAGAAGAAGGCCCCGGGCTCCCCCGTGGCCGGCCAGGCCACCGTCCTGATCTTCCCGGACCTCAACACCGGCAACAACACCTACAAGGCCGTGCAGCGCACCGCCGGGGCCGTGGCCGTCGGCCCGGTGCTGCAGGGCCTGCGCAAGCCCGTCAACGACCTGTCCCGCGGCGCCACGCTGCGCGACATCGTCAACACCGTGGCCATCACGGCGATCCAGTCCACGCTCGCGCCGGCGCCCGCGGCCCCGGCTCCCGAGCAGCCCTGACACCTCACCGCCCACGAAAGGTGCGCCCATGCCCTCCGTCCTCGTCCTCAACGCCGGCTCCTCGTCCCTGAAGTACCAGCTCGTCCAGGTCGGCACCCGCGAGGTGCTCGCCGTCGGACTGGTGGAGGCCATCGGCCTGGACTCGGCCAAGATCACCCACAAGGCCGCGGGCGACAAGGTCTCCCGCGACATCGAGTGCCCGGACCACAAGGCCGCCATCGCCGCGGTCGTGGGCCTGTTCGACACCGAGGGCCCCCGGCTGGCCGACAGCGACCTCGTCGCCGTCGGGCACCGGGTCGTCCACGGCGGCGAGAAGTTCTCCGGCGCGGTGCTCGTCACCGACGAGCTGCTGGCGACCCTCGACGAGCTCACCCCGCTCGCGCCGCTGCACAACCCCGCCAACCTGGTCATGCTGCGGGCGGCGCTGGAGATGTTCCCCGAGCTGCCGCAGGTCGGCGTCTTCGACACGGCCTTCCACCAGACCATGCCCGAGCACGCCTACACCTACGCCGTGCCCGCCGAGTGGCGCGAGAAGTACGGCGTGCGCCGGTACGGCTTCCACGGCACCTCGCACGCCTACGTGTCCCGCGAGGCCGCGGCGCTGCTGGGCAAGGAGCCGCAGGACGTCAACGTCATCGTCCTGCACCTGGGCAACGGCGCGTCCGCGACAGCCGTGCGCGGTGGCGTCTCGGTGGACACGTCCATGGGGCTCACGCCGCTGGAGGGCCTGGTCATGGGCACCCGCAGCGGTGACATCGACCCGGCCATCCCGATGCACGTCCACCGCCAGTCGGGGATGAGCTTCGAGGACATCGACACGATGCTCTACAAGAGGTCCGGGCTGCAGGGCCTGGCCGGGCGCAGCGACAGCCGCGACGTCGAGGAGGCCTGCGAGGCGGGCGACGAGGCGGCGCAGCTCGCGCAGGCCGTGATGGCCTACCGCCTGAAGAAGTACCTCGGTGCCTACGCCGCGGTCCTCGGTACCCTCGACGCCGTCGTCTTCACCGGCGGCATCGGCGAGAACTCCGCGCTCACCCGCCAGATGGCCACGGACGACCTCGGGATCCTCGGCATCGTCGTCGACCCCGAGCTGAACTCCGTGCGCTCCAAGGAGGCCCGCGACATCGCCACCCCCGAGTCGCGGGTGCGGGTCTTCGTCATCCCCACCGACGAGGAGGGCGAGATCGCCCGCCAGACCTACGAGGTGGCCCAGGCCGCCGGGCGCGTCCGCGCGGCCGACGCCCCGACGAGCTGACGACCCGGACGAGCCGGCGAGAGCCGCCCACGAGCATGCCGACCGCCCTCGCGCGGGTGACAGCGACGCGCTACGTCCTGCCCCTGCGCGAGGGCGGCTCGCTGCCCGGCCTCGTGGAGGCCGACGACGAGGGCACCTATGTCGTCAAGCTCACCGGCGCCGGCCAGGGCCCGCGGGTGCTCGCAGCCGAGGTGATCTGCTCGGCCCTCGCCCAGGTCCTCGACATCCCCACGCCCCGGCTCGTCGTCGTCGACCTGCCCGAGGCCATCGCGCGCTACGAGGCGGACGAGGAGGTCCAGGACCTGCTCACCGCCAGCCCCGGGCTCAACCTCGGCGTGGACTTCCTGCCCGGATCCTTCGGGTATGACGGGTCCGTGCCGCCCCCGCCCGAGCTCGCCGCCCGGATCCTGTGGCTGGACGCCCTGACCGTCGACGTGGACCGGACCTGGAGCAACCCCAACCTGCTCGTCTGGGGCGGCCGGGTCTGGGCGATCGACCACGGCGCCGCGCTCTACGTCCACCACGGCTGGGCGACCCGCGGGGTGGACGTCGAGCGGTTCGCCCGGCTCGGCTACGACGCCGACCGTCACATCCTGCGGCTGCCCGCGGGTGACCTGACCCGGGCGGACGCCTGGTGCGCGGCGCGCCTCACCCCCGAGATCCTCACCGCCGCGGCCGGGCTCGTGCCGGACCCCTGGTTGCCGGTGGTGGCCGACCAGGCCGGGCTGCGCACGCCGGACGAGGTGCGGGCGTCATACGTCCGGCTGCTGCAGGCCCGCCTGGACGCCCGCGGGAGCTGGCTGCCCGCCCCGCCCGGCGGTCCGCAGACCGAGGGGCCGGCCGACCTGGTCCGCTCGCTGGAGGCCCGCCGCCGGTGGACCCGATGACCGAGCACCGGCCCCGCACCAACATCACCCCCCGCGGCGTCCGCCCGGAGTGGCTCGGCTACCAGTGGCTCGTGCTGCGGTGCGTGCCGCGGGTCGACCGTGAGGAGTTCGTCAACGTGGGGGTCGTGCTCCACTGCCAGGACCTCGGCTACCTCGACGCCGCCACCCACGTGGACGAGACCCGGGTGCGGGCCCTGTCCCCCGACCTGGACCTGGACGTCCTGCGCTCGGCGCTCGCGACGGTGCAGGCGGTATGCCGCGGCGAGGCGGTCGCCGGGCTGGCCGAGGGCGCCCGGCCGTGGCGCAGGTTCGGGTGGCTGGAGGCGCCGCGATCGACGGTGATCCAGACCTCCCGCCCCCACGGCGGCGTCACCCGCGACCCCGCCGCCGAGCTGACCCGCCTGCTGGACCGCCTCGTCCGCTGACGAACCTACCGGCAGTAGGTCAGCCGGCGAGGTGGCCCCACCGGTCGGCCAGGTCCGCCCACGGCCCGACCGCGGCCACGCGCCCGTCCGCCACGACGACCACCCGGTCGGCCTGGGCCAGGGCGGACCGCTTGGAGGTCGCCCCGACCACGGTCATCGAGCGTTCCCGCAGCGCCCGCCACAGCTCGATCTCGGTGCGGGCGTCCAGGGCCGAGGAGACGTCGTCGGCCAGCAGCAGCTCGGCGTCCGTCGCCACGGCGCGGGCCAGCGCCAGCCGCTGGACCTGACCGCCGGACAGCCGCACCCCGCGGTGGCCGACGAGCGAGTGGGGCCCGCCCGCCTGGTCGACGTCCGGCTCGAGACGCGCCACGTCGACCGGGCTGTCGAAGGCCCGGTCGTGGCCCAGCCGGACGTTGTCGTCGAAGGTGCCCGACAGGACACGCGGCACCTGGCCCACGTAGGCCACCTGACCGGGCCGCAGGAACAGCTCGGGGTCGGTGACCTCACGCCCGTTCCAGGTCAGCGAGCCGCGGTGGTGCGTGAGGCCGGCCATCGCGCGGAGCAGGCTGGACTTGCCCGCCCCGACCTGACCGACGAGCAGGACCAGCTCACCACGGTGTATGTCGAGGTCCACGTGCTCGACGCCGAGGGTGCCGTCCTCGTGGACCGCCGAGAGGTCCCGCAGGCGCAGCTCGTCCAGGGGCACCCGCGGCATCGGCTCCGGCTCGGGGGCCTCGCCCGCGACGAGGTCCACGCCCTCCGGCAGGGTCATCAGGTCGGTGCCGCCCGCCATCCGGCTGGTGGCGACCTGCCAGGCCCGGGTGCCCGGCGCCTCGGTCACCACGGCTCCCGCGACCCGCCCGAACCAGTCGAAGCCGTTGACCGCGCTCACGACCAGCAGGGCCGTGGCCAGGCCCCACCGACCGGTGAGGACGCCGACCCACGCGACGACGGCGCCGACCTGCACCATGACCGTCGGGACCCCCTCGAGGAGCGCCTGGACCCGGTGCTCGCGCACCGCGGCGTCCACGCGGCCCGCGTCGACCCGCTGCAGGTGGCGGCGCACCTCGTCCATCCGGCCGGCGAGCTTGACGGTGCGGGCGCACTCCAGGACCGAGACCAGGACCCGGCCGAAGCTCGCGCGGGTCGCCGAGGCCGTGGCGGCCGAGCGTCCCGCGACCGAACGGCCCGCGGCCGAAGCCGTCGCCGAGGCCACCATGACCACGAGCAGCACCAGGCCGGCCAGCCAGGTGCCCGCCGCCGCGGCCGTGACCAGGCAGATGACCAGGCCGTTGACGAAGTCCACCCAGCGGTCGGCATATCGCGCATAGCGATCGGAGTCCATGGCCCGGGCCACGACCTCGCCGGCCGGGGTCCGCACCAGGCGCCGCTGACCGGTCTGCCCCACGAGCACGGCCATCCGGATCCGCAGCAGCACCTCCACCCACCAGCGGGGATAGCGCCCCACCGCCACGGACAAGGCCATCGGCCCGAGGAGGACCACGACGACCACGAGCGCCACCCAGGGCCAGGGGGTGGTCCCGCGCTGCAGAGCCTCCACCGTGCGCCCCCACGCGAAGCCCGTCAGCCCGCCCATCGCCCCGCCGAGCGAGTGCAGCAGGAACAGACCCACGGCGAGCAGACCCCAGGCGGGGCGGACCGTGATCGCGCTGAGGATCCCCTTGGCCAGGGAGGGGCCGTCGCCCGGGTCGAGAGCCTGCGGGGGCTCACCGCGTCGCCGGACAGCACCGAGGGCGGTGGCGCCCGAGGTCGGGGCGTCGGAGGCCGAGCCGCCGGCGGTCGTGGTCGCCGCCACCTCGCACGCGGGCGTCACGTCGCCCGCCGCAGCGGCCGCGTCCCGGAGCGCCGGCCCCGCAGGCGAGGCCGCGTCCTCCGGCAGCGCGCCCACCTCGGCGTCCTGCTCGGTCTCGTGGGCGGCCTCGAGCAGCGAGCGGAAGGGGCCCGGCTCGACCGCGAGCACCGCGCGCTCGCCCGCCTGCACGACCCGGCCGTCGGCGAGCACCGCCACGAGGTCGGCCCGGGCGATGGTGGACAGGCGATGCGCGATGAGGATGCCGGTGCGGCCCTGCAGCAGGCGCTCGGACGCGGCGACCACCCTCGCCTCGGTGAGCGGGTCCATCCTCGCCGTGGCCTCGTCGAGCACCACGACCTGCACCTCGCGCAGCAGCAGCCGCGCGAAGGCCAGCAGCTGCTCCTCCCCCGCCGACAGCACCGTGCCACCCGGGCCGAGCAGCGTGTCCATGCCCTGGTCGAGGCCCGCGACCCAGTCGCCCAGCCCCAGCTCGGTGATCACGGCCTCGACCCGGTCCCGCGGGACGTCGGCGAAGAGGGTGATGTTGTCGGCGAGCGATCCGGCGAGGATCTCGGTGCGCTGGGTGACCACCCCGACGGTGCGGCGCAGCCCCTGCAGGTCGAGCCCGGTCAGGTCCAGGCCGCCGAGGAAGACCTCCCCGGGGCGCGGCTCCGCGGCCCGGGAGACCAGGGAGGCCAGGGTCGACTTGCCGGAGCCGGTGCGGCCCACCAGCGCCAGGGTCTGCCCCGCGGGCACCGTCAGGTCCACGTCTCGCAGGGCGAACGCTCCCTCGGCATACGCGAAGCTCGCACGGCGGAACTCCAGGGACACCGGGCCCTCGGGCAGGCTGCCGCCCCCGACCGGCTCCGGCTCGACCGCCATCATCTGGCGCAGCCGCAGCACGGCGCCCAGGCCTGCCTGCAGGTCGGGCAGCTGGTCGGCGACCCGCCCGATGTAGCCCACGAAGGTCGCGGTGATCATGAACAGGGTGACCAGCTGGGCGATCGACAGCCGGTGGGCGGACACCAGCAGGACGCCGGCCACGGCCACCGCGGCCAGCAGCGTGTGCAGGATGACCCCGGTGCGCAGGGTGACGGCCCGCTCCAGCACGAGGACCTCGTGGAACCTGCGGTGCACCTCGGCGGAGAGCCCGGCCAGGCGGCGGACGGCGAACGGCTGACCCAGGCTGGTCCGCAGGTCGTCCTGACCGGCGATCCCCTCCTCGAGCATGGCGGCGTGGTCGGTCCAGGCGGCCTCCTCGACGACCTTGCGTCGGGCGATCTCGCCGAGCAGCCCGCGCACCGACAGCACCGCGGCCCCGGCGAACACCGGGAACATGAGCACCGCCGGCCACCAGGTGAAGCCGGCGACCAGCAGCATCGGCAGGAGCGACACCAGGGCGCGGATCATGGTCCACGCCTGCAGCCGCACCAGGGAGCCGACCTCGCGGGTGTCGTCGTCGACCCGGTCGAGTATCTCCCCGACGGCCTGCTCGGACAGCACGGGCAGCGGCTGGCCGAGCGCGGCGTCCAGCAGGTCCTCCCGCAGCCGGCCCTCGGCGCGGTCCACGGCCCCGGCCCACCACCAGCGCCCCACCGTGTCCAGGGCCGCGCCGCCGATCACGCAGGACGCCAGCAGGGCCACCAGGTGCCAGGAGGGCCCGTCGGCCAGTCGTCCCGCGACCACGGTCCCCAGGGTCGTGCCGACCGCCCCGAGGGCCAGCGCGACGAGGGCCGCGAGCGCCGTGCGCCCGCGCAGCCGGTGCCAGGTGATGGTGCGTCGGGCGGAGGCTGCGGTCTGGGAGGGCACGGTCACGAGCAGTGATGCTAGGCGAGCGACCCGCCCCGCCGACAGCGGTTTTCGCCGTCGCCGGGGTCGTGCGACCGGGCGTCGTGCGGCATAGGGTCGGGCCATGAGCTCACTCGACCGACCCGTCGCCCCGGACCCCTACGAGCTGCTCCCCCAGGTCGGCTCGTTCACCGTCACCAGCGCGTCCTTCCAGGACGGCGCCACGATGACCGACGCGCAGGCCTTCGACTCCTGGGGCATGGACGGCGACAACGTCTCCCCTCAGCTGTCGTGGAGCGGCGCCCCTGCCGGGACGCGGGGGTATGCCGTGACCTGCTTCGACCCGGACGCCCCCACGCCCAGCGGGTTCTGGCACTGGCTGCTCGTCGGCCTGCCCGCCGACTGCACCGAGCTGGCCGAGGACGCCGGCGCCGAGCACGGACGCACGCTGCCCGAGGGCGCTTTCATGATGGCGAACGACTACGGCCTCAAGGCCTTCGGCGGGGCGGCCCCGCCGGCGGGCGACCGTCCGCACCGTTACCTGTTCGCGGTGCACGCGCTGGACACCGACGACCTCGGCCTCGACGACACGGCGAGCGGTGCGGCCACGGGCTTCACCATCGGCGCGCACACCCTGGCCCGCGCGGTGATCACCGGGATGTATGCCGTCCCTGCCGGGCGGGACTGAGCCCTTCGCCGCCCACCTGGACGCCCTACGCCTGGACGCCCTACGCCTGGACGCCGCACGACCGAGCCGCACGCCCGAGGGGTGCGCCCGAGGGGTGCGGCTCGGTCGTCGTCCTGGGTGGGCTCGCCGTGGCAGGAGCATCGCGCTCGCCGGGTGCGCCTCGGCGTGTCGCCCTAGACTGCCGCGGGTGCGCTTCCTCGACGATCAGCAGCCGACCCTCGACCTGACCTACGACGACGTGTTCATGGTCCCGGCCAGGTCGTCGGTGACCTCCCGCCTGGACGTGGACCTGTCCACCGACGACGGCAGCGGCACCACGATCCCCCTGGTCGTCGCCAACATGACGGCGGTCGCCGGGCGGCGGATGGCCGAGACGGTGGCCCGCCGCGGCGGTCTGGTGGTCATCCCCCAGGACATCCCGGTGGACATCGTGGCCGAGGTGGTCCGCGACGTGAAGTCCCGTCACCTCGTCTACGACACCCCCATCTCGGTCAAGCCGCACCACACCTGTGGCTATGCGCTCGGCCTGCTGCCCAAGCGCGCCCACGGGGCCGCCGTGGTGGCCGTCGAGGACCGCCCCGTGGGGCTGGTCACCGAGGCGGACCTGATCGGCGTCGACCGGTTCACCCAGCTGTCGGAGGTGATGAGCACCGAGCTGCTCACCCTGCCCGAGGGGATCAGCCCGCAGGATGCCTTCGCCCGGCTGCACGAGGCGCACCGCAAGCTCGCGCCCGTCGTCGGGGCCGACGGTCGTCTCGTGGGCATCCTCACCCGCCAGGGCGCGCTGCGCGCGAGCCTCTACTCTCCCGCGACCGACTCGGGCGGCCACCTGCGGATCGCCACGGCCGTCGGCATCAACGGCGACGTCGCGGGCAAGGCCGCCGCCCTCGTCGACGCGGGAACGGACCTGCTGATGGTGGACACCGCCCACGGTCACCAGGACAAGATGGTCGAGGCGCTGCGAGCCGTGCGCTCGACCGGCCTGCAGATCCCCGTCGTGGCCGGCAACGTCGTCTCCGCCGAAGGGGTCCGCGACCTGGTCGAGGCGGGTGCCGACATCGTCAAGGTCGGCGTCGGGCCGGGCGCCATGTGCACCACCCGGATGCAGACCGGTGTCGGCCGCCCCCAGTTCAGCGCCGTGCTCGAGTGCGCCGCCGCCGCCCGCGAGCTCGGCCGGCACGTGTGGGCCGACGGCGGCGTCCGTCACCCCCGCGACGTCGCCCTGGCGCTCGCCGCGGGCGCGTCCAACGTGATGATCGGCAGCTGGTTCGCCGGGACCCTGGAGTCGCCGGGCGACCTGCAGCGGGACGCGGACGGGCGGGGTTACAAGGAGTCCTTCGGGATGGCGTCCAAGCGCGCCGTCGCTCACCGCACCGCCGCCGAGTCGAGCTACGACCGGGCCCGCAAGGCGCTCTTCGAGGAGGGCATCTCCGCCGCGCGCATGTACGTCAACCCCCAGCGCCCCTCCGTCGAGGACCTGGTCGACGAGATCATCTCCGGCGTGCGCTCGGCGTGCACCTATGCCGGGGCCCGATCGTTGGCGGAGTTCCACGACCGCGCGATCGTCGGGTTGCAGAGCTCGTCGGGCTATGCCGAGGGACGCCCGCTGCACCAGTCGTGGTGATGCTCGGCCCGGACGACCCGCTCCCGCGGCGTCCGCGGCGCATCACGGTGGCTGGCACGAGCGGTGCCGGCAAGACCACCACGGCCGTCGGGGTGGGGGCGGTTCTCGGCATACGGCACGTGGAGACCGACGCCCTGCACCACGGCCCGGGCTGGGTGCCGCGCCCCGAGTTCCTCGACGACGTGCGCGATCTCGTGGCGGGCGAGGACTGGGTCTGCGAGTGGCAGTACGCCACCGCCCGGCCGCTGATCCTGGCCCGCGCGGACCTGATGGTGTGGGTGGACCCGCCTGTCGCCGTGGCGATGGTCCAGGTCGTCTGGCGCACGCTGCGGCGCCGCGTCACCCGCCAGGTGCTGTGGAACGGCAACGTCGAGCCACCGCTGGGCACCGTGCTCACCGACCCCGACCACGTCGTGCGCTGGGCCTGGCGCACTCGCCGCAAGGCGACGCGCCAGGTGGCGCAGGCGCAGCGGGACCGGCCGGACCTGGTGGTCGTGCGGCTGCGCTCCCGACGTGCGCGGGCTCGGTGGCTTCGCGGCCCGCTCGCCCGAGCCATGGCCGGCCGCTGAGACAGAGGCCACGTCCCTCACGACACGGAGGTCGCGCCTCGCGTGGCACAGGGGCGCGCCCCTCGTCCGCAGGGGGGCAGGACGAGGGGCGCGCCGATCTGGGGTGACGACCGTCCGGTGACGGTCGAGGGGTGTCAGCCGACGCGGACCACCGAGTCGGTGATGCCGGACATGACCGAGGGGGCCGCGGGAGCGAGCGGCTTGGTGGGCAGGCTGGTGGGCATGTCCGTGGGGGCCGGGGTGGGCACACCGGTGGGGACGTCGGTCGGGGTGCCGGTGGGCAGGTCGGTGGGAACCTGCGTGGGGGCGTCGGTCGGGGTGCCGGTGGGGGTGTCGGTCGGGACGCTGGTCGGCACGTCGGTGGGCTGGGGGGTCGGGGTGGCGGTGCCCGTGGGGGTGGGCTTGGGCGCCGGCTGGAAGGGGCCCTTGGGCTTCTCGCACCACGGGATCGGGACCCACAGGGCCTTGATGACCAGACCGTCGTCGGTGCGGCAGGACTTGACGACCTTGGTGGCGACGGCGATGGCGCCCAGGACGGCACCGATGATGGCAGAGGCCTCGGGGGCGATGACCACGCCGATGGCGGCGAGGAGGGACAGCAGCTTGCTGACGTTCTGGGTCTTCTCCAGGCCCATGATCAGCTGGTCGGCGGCGACCTTGTCGAGCGTGAAGGTCATGCCCCACCAGGACGCCTGGAAGGTCGCGTGCTCACCCATGGGGAGCACCTTGCTCGTCATGCCGTCGGCGACGGCCTGGGAGCCCATGACCTGCTGGCGGTTGTAGCCGTGCAGCTGCAGCTCGCGGCGCTGCTTGTCGATGAGCATGTTGGCCTTGGTGACGGCGTTGGTGGCCGCCCAGGCGCGCTTGGCGTCGTCGAAGTAGCGGGCCGCGGGGATGCTGGCCTTGAAGTGGCCGTCCGCCTGCAGCGTGATGAACTGGTTGTAGTCCTTGACCACGGACTCGTCCAGGTTGGCGACGTCGAAGGTGCCGGTGACGCGCTGGCCGGACCCGAAGGCCGAGGTGCGGACGGCGGTCAGGCCGGACGTCTTGGGGGCCGTGGGCTCGCCCGCGGCGGGCGCGGCCGAGGCGACGGACATGGGGGCGAGTGAGACGGTGAGCGCGGTGGCCACACCGGCCGCGATCAGGGGGGTGCGCATGGGTCGGACTCCTAGAGGCTGGGGACGACGACAGCGGACGACGACGCCCGCATGGGTGAACCCCACCAGAAGCCCCACCACCTGCGCTACCCCTGGGTAGGGGACCTTTCTGACCGCTGACCTGCAAAGTCACGCTCTGGTCTCGGATGGGTGCAGGCTGCATCGGCCAGCCCGCCGGTCGGCACGGTGGGTGCAGGGGCCACCGCACCGCGTGAGTAATGAACGTTCAAGGGTAGGCGACTTCCTAAATGTGATCTTCGTCACATAAGGGGATGCTGAGAGGTGCCGGGATCCTCAGGAGGGTGCGGCGACCGGGGCCGGGCCGGTCAGCCCGAGCCTGGCCTCCATCTCCTCCAGCGGGACCCCCTTGGACTCGGGCATGACCCGGAGCACCCAGACGAGCTGTCCGACCATGCACAGGAAGAAGATCGCGAAGGCCGTTCCCCCGCCGAGTGCCCCGATGACCGGCGGGAAGAAGGTGGAGGTCAGCCAGGCGAAGACCCAGTGGGTCAGCGAGCCCAGCGACTGACCCCGCCCGCGGATGCGGTTGGGGAAGATCTCGGAGATGAACACCCAGATCACCGCCCCCTGGCCGAAGGCATGGGCGGCGATGAAGACCAGCAGCCCGGCGAGCACGAGGACCGACGAGGTCGACGTGAAGTGACCTCCCTGGACGTTCTCGTAGTAGAACATCAGCGCGGACAGGAAGCCCAGGGAGACCAGGTAGCCGATCGACCCCACGAGCATCAGGCGGCGTCGCCCGAAACGGTCGATGACGGTGAGGGCCGCCATCGTGGCGACGAGGTTCATGAAGCCCACGGCGACCGACATCAGGAAGGCCGCGTCCGTGCTCGCCCCGGCCTTCTTCATCACCTCGGGGGCGTAGTAGAGGATCGCGTTGATCCCGGACATCTGGTTGAACATCGCGATGGTGAACGCAAGCAGGATGACCTTGCGGTGCTCGCGCTGGAAGAACGGCACGTCCGTGTCGTTGGTCGCCTGGGCGAGGGAGGTCCGGATCTCCTGCACCTGCAGGTGGGCCTCCTCGGGGGTCTGGGTCAGCCGGCCGACGACCTCCCGCCCCTGCTCCTCGCGCCCGTTGGCCATCAGCCACCGGGGAGTCTCCGGGACGGTGGCCAGCATCAGCAGGAACACCGCGGCGGGCACCGCCATGACCCCGAACATCCAGCGCCAGTCGGTGGCCTCGTCGTGGACGAGGAGGCGGACGAGGTAGTTGGACAGGTAGGCCAGCAGGATCCCGAGGACGATGTTGAACTGCACCAGCCCGACCAGGCGACCGCGCACCCGGGCCGGGGCGATCTCGGCGGTGTAGATCGGCGCGCAGACCGACGCGGCGCCCACGCCGATGCCGCCGAGGAAGCGGAAGACCGAGAAGCTCACCACGCCGGACGCGAAGGCCGAGCCCAGCGCGCCGACGACATACAGGAGACCGATGGCGAAGAGCACCTTCTTGCGACCGAAGCGGTCGGCCGGGGTGCCCGCGGTGAGAGCGCCCAGGATGGTGCCCAGCAGGGCCATGCCCACCGCGACCCCGAGCGCGGTGTCCGACAGCGCGAACTGGGTCTGGAGCGCGTCGGTGGCGCCGGAGATGACGGCCGTGTCGAAGCCGAAGACGAGGCCGCCGAGAGAGGCGACCAGGGCACTGCGGATCACGAGGGGTCTCATCTGCCCAGGCTGCACCGTCGTCTGCCTGTCCGCACCTCGAGACCCTTGTGGCACAACGGTGTTGGCGCTCTCGTGACCTGCCGGGCAGTATGCCGAGACGCGGCTCGCGCCGTGGCCGGGACCGCGGCCGGCGCCGGGCTCAGGGGCGCAGGGCCCACATCGCCACGGCGGAGGCCGCTGCGACGTTGAGCGAGTCCACGCCCCCGGCCATCGGGATCCGCACCACCGTGTCGACCGTGGCCACCGTCCGGTCCGACAGGCCGTCGCCCTCGGTGCCGAGCACGACCGCGAGCCGCGGGGGCGGGTCGGCGGCCAGCTCGTCCAGGCTCACCGAGTCCTCGGACAGGGCCATCGCCGCGACCTGGAAGCCGTGCTCCCGCAGCAGGCCCACACCCCCGGGCCAGGGGTCGATCCGGGTCCACGGCACCTGGAAGACCGTGCCCATCGACACCCGGATCGAGCGGCGGTAGAGCGGGTCGGCGCACCGCGGGGTGACCAGCACGGCGTCCACGCCCAGCGCTGCCGCCGACCGGAAGATCGCCCCGACGTTGGTGTGGTCGACGATGTCCTCGAGCACCGCGACCCGTCGTGCGCCGGCGAGGACGTCCGCCACCGCGGGCAGCGCGGGGCGCTGCATCGCGGCGAGGGCACCGCGGTGGAGCGTGAATCCGGTCAGCTCGCGGATGATCGGGTGAGCGCCGACGTAGACCGGGACGCCCTGCTCCTGCGCGTCCTGGACCAGGTCGGCGAGGTCGGTGAGCCAGCGCTCGGCCATGAGGAAGGAGCGCGGCCGGTGCCCGGCGGCGAGGGCCCGGCGGATGACCTTCTCCGACTCGGCCATGTAGAGCCCGCGCTCCGGCTCCGAGCGGCGTCGCAGCGCCACGTCGGTGAGCCCCACGTAGTCGACGAGGGCGGGGTCGTCGGGGTCGGTGATCCAGGTCGGCATCCGCCGATTCTAGGGTCGCCGCCGGACCTGGGGTCGGAGCGCGCAAGATCGGCCGCCATCGGCATGCCCGAGCACGACGACACCCGGCCACCAGCAGGTGACAGGGTGTCGCTCGATGCCGTATGCCGGGTCAGCGGCCGTCGGGCTCGCCCTCGCGCTGCGGCGCCGCCTGGGCGGGGTCGAGGGGCTGGCCGCCGTGGACGTCCTGCTCCGGCGTGGGGGCCTCGACGGTGTCCGAGATGGCCTCGGAGGTGAAGCCCCCGGCGCTGCTCCCGGCCGCGGCCCGACGGCCGAGACCGCGCGTGCGGTCGTGGCCCTCCACCTCGCGCTCGGTGGCCTCGGCCTGGCTGCGCGCCTCGCGCAGGGCCTCCGCGGGGTCCTGCAGCTGGGTGTCGCGGAAGGCGTCGTCGGGGCTGCCGGGCGTCGGGGTCCACGGGTTGGGGTCGGGCGTCCAGTCGCTGCCGTCGCCCTTGTCGTTGCCACCCAGCGCCGACCCGATGCCCTTGAGGGCCTCGGTCAGCTCGGACGGGATGACCCACAGCTTGTTGGCGTCGCCGCGGGCGAGCTGGGGCAGCACCTGGAGGTACTGGTAGGCCAGGAGCTTCTGGTCCGGCTTGCCGCGGTGGATGGCCTCGAAGACCTGGGAGATGGCGCGCGCCTGACCCTGCGCCTCCAGGATGCGGGCCTGGGCCGAGCCCTCGGCGCGCAGGATCTGGGACTGCTTCTCACCCTCGGCGGTGAGGATCTGGGACTGCTTGACTCCCTCGGCGGTGAGGATCGCGGCGCGCCGGTCGCGCTCGGCACGCATCTGCTTCTCCATCGAGTCCTGCACCGAGTGCGGCGGGTCGATGGCCTTGAGCTCCACGCGGTTGACGCGGATGCCCCACCGGCCGGTGGCCTCGTCGAGCACCCCGCGCAGCTGGGCGTTGATCTGGTCGCGGCTGGTCAGCGTCTGCTCCAGGTCCAGCGAGCCGATGACGTTGCGCAGGGTGGTGACGGTGAGCTGCTCGATGCCCTGGATGAAGTTGGCGATCTCGTAGACCGCGGACTTGGCGTCGATCACCGAGTAGTAGATGACCGTGTCGATGGACACCACGAGGTTGTCGCTGGTGATCACCGGCTGCGGAGGGAAGGACACCACCTGCTCGCGCAGGTCGATGTTGGCGCGCACCTTGTCGATGAACGGCACCAGCATGTGGAAGCCGTCGTTGAGGGTGCGCGAGTAGGACCCGAGGCGCTCGATGATGAGCGCCGTCTGCTGGGGAACGATCTTGACGGTGCGCGCGATGAGGATCACCGCGAACGCCACCAGGAGCCCCAGGACGATCAGAGTTTCCATGGCTCAGAAGCCTTCCGGGGCGGACGGGTCGGTGACGACGACGGTTGCCCCCTCGATGGAGACCACCCGGACCTCGTGCCCGGGCGGTATGGCGGGGTGCCCGGGCCGCGTGCGTGCGGTCCACACCTCGCCGGCGAGCTTGACCAGCCCGCTGGTGGCGGTGACGGTCTCGGTGACCAGCGCCGCACGCCCGATGTGGGCGGCGGTGCCGATGCTCCGGTCAGGGGCGACGGCCAGGTGCCGCTTGACCAGCGGACGCACCGCCCCCAGCAGCACGATGGCCACGACCACCGCGACCACCACCTGGGGCGGGAAGCCCAGGCCCGCCGCGGCGGCGATCGCCCCTGCGAGCGACCCCCCGGCGAGCATCAGGAAGAAGAAGTCGACGGTGGCGGCCTCGACGGCGCCGCAGATCAGCGCCAGCCCCACCCAGGCCAACCATCCGTTGTCGGCGAACCACTCCATGCCTGCCCCTCCTGCTCTGCGGACGGGAACGGATCCCGCCTCGCACCTGGGACGTCGCCGGGCCGCCTCAGGTTTCCTGCGTCACTGCCTCGCGCGCGCCGCCCAGCGGTCGCCGTGCTGCTCGAGCACCAGGTCCAGCCCGAAGGTGTCGGACAGGGCGGCCTCGGTGAGGGTGATCTCGATCGGACCGGCGGCCACGACCATCCCGTCGCGCAGCAGCAGCACGTCGGTGAACCCGGGAGGGATCTCCTCCACGTGGTGGGTGACCAGGACCAGCGCGGGGGACGTCAGGTCCTGCGCGATCTGGCCCAGGCGGCGCACCAGGTCCTCGCGCCCGCCCAGGTCGAGCCCGGCCGCGGGCTCGTCCAGGAGCATCAGCTCGGGGTCGGTCATCAGGGCGCGGGCGATCTGCACGCGCTTGCGCTCCCCCTCGGACAGGGTGCCGAAGGTGCGCGCGGCCAGGTGCCCCACCCCGAGGGCGGCCAGCAGCTCGTCGGCGCGCTCCGCGTCCAGGCGGTCGTAGCTCTCGCGCCAGCGACCGATCACGGCGTAGGACGCGGTCAGCACCACGTCACGGACCCGCTCGTCACCCGGGATCTGCTCCGCCGTCAGCGCGCTCGCCAGCCCGATGCGGGGCCGCAGCTCGAACACGTCGACCCGCCCGAGGGTCTCGCCGAGCACCGTGGCCCGGCCGCTGCTCGGGTGCATGCGCGCGGCGGCCAGCTGCAGCAGCGTGGACTTGCCGGCACCGTTGGGCCCCAGCACCACCCAGCGCTGCCCCTCCTCGACCTCCCAGTCGATCCCCTCGACCAGCGTGGTGTCGCCCCGTCGGACCGTGACATCGTCGAACTCGAGGACATCGCTCATGGCTCGACCCTATCCCCCGCCCCGGTGCCTAGGATGACCGAGATGTCCGAGCTGCCCCTGTCGTGTCGCCTCGCCCTGTGGGCGACGAGCGCGTATGCCGGAAAGGTCTCCCTGGAGCGAGCGCTCGTCGCCGCGGCGGCCGACCTCGACCGGATGACCGGCGCCGAGGCCGTGCGGGACTGGGGCGAGCTGGGCGAGCGGGTCGTCGTGGTCTCCCTGCCACGGGCGGGCGCCGTCGCCTCGGTGCCCCGCGGCAACCCCACGCTCGTCGGTGCGGCGGCCGAGGCGGGCGAGCTGGTCTGCTCCCCCGCCCTCGGGGCGGCCCTGGTGCCGACGCTCGCGCCCTACGGGCCGCCCGGCGACCAGGGCTGGGCGGCGTCGTTCACGGCATACGACTGCGACCCGATCCCCATCCACCGCCTGGAGATGCTCTCGGTCCGGGAGGCCGAGCGCACCCTGCAGGACGAGATCGCCCAGGTGGCAGCGGTCCTCGCCGACCTGGGGCCGGTGTGGGGCGAGGCCGCCCGCGACGCCGCGGACGCCGCGCTGGGCGCACCCCGCTGGGGCCTGCCCGACGGGCTGCCCGCGCGCGGGGTGCAGCTGATGACGCTGGCCGCGACGGTGGGCCGGATCGCCGACCTCGGCCTGGGGGCGGGCGACCCCTCGCTGGTGAGCGTCCACGCGGTCCGGCGGCACTCGGCCCTGCAGCGGCTCCAGCGGGCGGCCGACGAGGCCCTGGAGACCGCCACCACCGTGTGCGCCCTCGCCGTGGCGGGCTACCTCCCGGCCGACCGCCTGCCCTGACGGCCGAGGTCGCCCGCCGGTCCTCTCCCCGGGGTGTCGGCGCGGGCGCCCGGGCCGCCGGCGTCGGTGAGAAGTCGCTGGCAGAGCACGATCTCGCCGGATACGGTGACGGCCATGAGCATCACCGTGGACGACTGGCGTGCTCTCGCCCGCAGCGCTCCCTGGCTGTGGCAGACCCTGCGCTGCGTGGTGACGCCGGCCCCGGGCGACGAGTTCGAGGGATACGCCGAGCCGATCCGGGTGTGGACCGGACGCGAGGCCGGGCTGCGGGTCGAGTCCCTGCAGGGGCGGGTGCACCAGGTGGATCGGAAGACCGGGCACCCCCTGCCCACCCGATTCAGCACGGCGCCCGTGCTCGACGGACCGCCGCCACGGGGATACATGCCGGGGGTCTACGTCGAGCAGCCGCGCAGCGCGGCGCAGCAGGCGTTGTACGAGCGGGAGCAGGTCGAGCTGGCGGCCGAGCGGGAGGCGCGGCTCGCCGCCGTGGTGCGCCGGCCCGACGGGCTGGTCGCGGACCGGGTGGGCACCCACCGCGAGCTCGACGTCTGCCTGATCTCGTCATACCTCTGGGTCGCCGTCATGGACCCGCACGAGCTGACGGACGGGTGCGACCCCGAGGACGTGGTCGACCGGGACGGGACGCGGGTCGAGGACGTCCGGGTGCTCGAGCACCGGGGGCGGGAGACCTGGGCGGCGACGGTGACCCCGCTCGACAGCTACGACCCGCACTGCTCCTGCTGCCCCCTCCTGACGGGGCGCGCCGCGGCCGAGCTGATGGTGCGCACCGGCGAGTCGGACGAGCCGGACCCGCAGGGGGCGACGCGCTTCGAGGTGTGGCTCGACCGCGCCACGGGGGTGGTGGTGCGGCTGCGGGCCCTGGACGGACGGCAGGAGGGTGACGGCTTCGACCTGGAGATCGAGGCGGTCGACGAGCCCCTGCCCGCAGGCCTGCCGGGGGCGGTCGGACCCGCCGGGGAGACGTGAGCGGGCGGATCCGACGACCGGCGGCAGGTCTGCGGGGGTGGGTCAGCGGCGGGCGAGGACCTGCTCGTAGACCGCCATGTCTTGTCGCCGATGGCGTGCCAGGAGAAGTGCTCGACGGCCCGGCGGCGGCCGGCGCGCCCCCTCTCGCGGGCGCGCTCCACGTCCGAGACGGCCTCGGTCAGCGCGGCAGCCAGGTCGGCCACGAAGGTCTCCTCGTCGAGCGGCGTCCCCGAGCCGTCCTGCACCTGCTCGACGGGCACCAGCCAGCCGGTCTCGCCGTCCACGACGACCTCCGGGATCCCGCCGGTCGCGGTGGCGACGACCGCGGCCTCGCAGGCCATCGCCTCGAGGTTGACGATCCCCAGCGGCTCGTAGATCGACGGGCACGCGAACACCGTGCACGCCGTCTCCAGCGCCACGATCTCGTGCCGCGGCAGGTGCTCGGCGATCCAGACGACGCCGTCGCGACGGGTCTTGAGGTCGTCGATGAGGGCCGTGACCTCCGCCTTGATCTCCGGGGTGTCCGGGGCGCCGGCGGCCAGCACCAGCTGCACGCCCTCGGGCAGTCGCGCGGCGGCCTTGACGAGATAGGGCAGACCCTTCTGCCGGGTGATCCGCCCGACGAAGCACACGAAGGGCTTCTCCGGGTCGATGCCGTACTTCGCGAGGACGGCGGGGTCCGCGGCGGGCCTCCAGTCCTCGGCGTCGATGCCGTTGTGCACCACGTGGACCCGCTCGGGGTCCAGGGAGGGGTAGCAGCGCAGGATGTCGGCGCGCATCCCGGCGGACACGGCGATGATCGCGGCCGCGCCCTCGTAGGCCGACCGCTCCACGAACGACGACAGCGCGTAGCCGCCGCCGAGCTGCTCGGCCTTCCACGGCCGCAGCGGCTCGAGCGAGTGCGCGGAGATGACGTGCGGTATGCCGTGCAGCAGGCCCGCGGTGTGCCCGGCGAAGTTGGCGTACCAGGTGTGCGAGTGCACCAGGTCGGCGCCCGCCACGTCGGCGGCGATCCGCAGGTCGGTGCCCATGGTCACCAGGGCCGCGTTCGCGCCCGCCAGCTCGGCCGGGTCGTCATACCCCGTGGTGCCCTGCTCCTCGCGGGCCCCGCCGAAGCACCTGACCTGCACGTCGACGTCGCCGCGGGCCCGCAGGGCGCGAGCCAGCTCGGTGACGTGCACGCCTGCCCCGCCGTAGACCTGCGGGGGATATTCCTTGCTCACGATGTCGACTCGCACGGGACGAACCTAGCCGCAGCCGGGCCCGATCGCGCGCCCAGGGGGTCAGCCGTCACCACGCCCAGGACCGCGCAATAGGCTGAGGTCATGTACAACCGTCGCGGTCACAAGAAGGTCCTTGCCATCGTCCTCGCGGGGGGCGAGGGCAAGCGCCTGATGCCCCTCACCGCCGACCGGGCCAAGCCGGCCGTCCCCTTCGGCGGGTCCTACCGCCTCATCGACTTCGCCCTGTCCAACGTCGTCAACAGCGGCTACCTCAAGGTCGTCGTGCTGACGCAGTACAAGTCGCACAGCCTGGACCGTCACGTCGCCCAGACCTGGACGATGTCGACGATGCTCGGCAACTACGTCACCAACGTCCCCGCCCAGCAGCGGATCGGCAAGGAGTGGTACCGCGGCAGCGCCGACGCGATCTACCAGTCCCTCAACCTGATCCGCGACGAGGACCCGGACATCGTGGTCGTCGTCGGCGCGGACCACGTCTATCGCATGGACTTCTCGCAGATGGTGGCCCAGCACGTCGACACCGACGCGGCCTGCACGGTCGCGGCGATCCGGCAGCCGATCCAGCTGGCCGACCAGTTCGGGGTCATCGACGTCGACCCGCAGGACCCGCGGTTCATCCGCGAGTTCCTCGAGAAGCCGCAGAACCCCGTGGGCCTGCCCGACGCCCCGCACGAGGTGCTGGCCTCCATGGGCAACTACGTCTTCAGCACCGAGGCCCTCGTCGAGGCGCTGCACACGGACGTGGAGCGCGAGGACACCAAGCACGACATGGGCGGCGACATCGTGCCGGCCTTCGTCGACCAGGGCTCGGCCTGCGTCTACGACTTCAAGGACAACGACGTCCCCGGCACCACCGAGCGCGACCACGGCTACTGGCGCGACGTCGGCACCATGGACTCCTACTACGACGCGCACATGGAGCTGTGCTCGCTCGACCCGGTGTTCAACCTCTACAACAACGAGTGGCCGCTGTTCACGCACATGCCGTCGATGCCCCCGGCGAAGTTCGTGACCGGTATGGCGTCGCGCGCCGCCCAGGTCACCAACTCCATGGTCTGCGCGGGGAGCATCGTGTCCGGCGCGGAGGTCTCCACGTCGGTCCTGTCCCCCGGTGTCCGGGTGAACTCCTACGCCACCGTGGAGGGCTCGGTGCTCCTCGACGGGGTGCACGTCAACCGCAACGCCACCGTCCACCGCGCCATCCTGGACAAGGGGGTCGTCGTCCCGCAGGGCGTCATGGTCGGCGTCGACAAGGACCACGACCGGCACCGCGGCTTCTACGTCACCGACTCGGGGATCACCGTGGTCGGCAAGGGGGTCCACGTCCCCCAGTGACCTGGCGTCCACCCACCGGCCGGTCGCCCCGGCCGGACGGGCAGGTGCGCCGGAGGCGCCGCACGCATCGCGGACAGCCCGTCGCCCGCGCGGCGGGCTGTCCGTATCGTGACGCGGGTGACCGCCCCCGACCTGCCCGCCCGCGTGGTGCTGCGCGACCGCGCCGCCGTCGACCGGACCCGCGCCGCGCTGCGCGAAGGGCCGCTGCTGCTGGTCAGCGACGTGGACTCGACGCTCGTCCAGGACGAGGTCATCGAGCTCCTCGCTCGGCACGCGGGCACCGAGGCCGAGGTGGCCGCGGTCACCTCGGCGGCGATGCGCGGCGAGCTGGACTTCGCCGCCAGCCTGCACGCCCGGGTGGCGACGCTGGCGGGGCTGGACGTGGCGGTGCTCGACGCGGTGCGGGCCGCGGTGCGGGTGACGCTCGGGGCCCGGGAGCTCGTGGCCGCGGTCCACGCGGCGGGCGGGGTCGTCGGGGTGGTGTCCGGGGGCTTCCTGGAGGTGGTGCAGCCGCTGGCGGACACGCTCGGCCTGGACCACGCCCACGCCAACCGGCTCGAGGTGGCGGGCGGGCGACTCACCGGCCGCGTCCTCGGCGACGTGGTGGACCGGGCGACCAAGGCGCGCATGCTGCTGACCTGGGCGCAGGCTCACGGCATACCGCCGGAGCGGACGATCGGGGTGGGCGACGGCGCCAACGACCTCGACCTGGTCGCCGCCGCCGGTCTCGGGGTGGCCTACGCCGCCAAGCCGGCCCTCGCCGAGCGTGCCGACGTGTGCCTGCCGGGGCCGCGGCTGGACGACCTGCTGACGGTCCTCGGGCTGCCCGCCGCGTGAGACCAGGAGGGTGAGGGTCGTCTCACCCAGCGGCGCGGCGGGCCGGAGGCCTCACGCGCGGGTCCTACTGTGGGCGCTGCCCATTCCCTCCGACACCGGGAGCTGATCTGCGCATGTCCGCCCAGCCGGATGCCGTCCCCCATCGCTCGCTGCTCGTCATCGGCGGGGCCGAGGACAAGATGGGCCGGGCCACCGTGCTCCGGCGGTTCGTCCGGCTCGCCGGCGCCGAGGCGGCCCGGATCGTGGTGATCCCCTCGGCCTCGTCCTTCGCCGACGAGGCGAGCGAGGTGTATGCCGACGTGTTTGAGCGGCTCGGGGCGAGCGGCACCACCGCGGTCGACGTGCAGAGCCGAGCCGAGGCCGACCGCACCGGCGAGGGATCACCTGCTGAGATCATCGACCAGGCCACCGGCGTGTTCATGACCGGCGGCAACCAGCTCAAGCTCGCCCAGCTCGTCGGCGGGACCGAGATGCACCGGGCGATCACCCGAGCCTACGAGCGGGGCGCCGTGATCGCCGGCACCTCGGCGGGCGCCTCGATCATGAGCCGGTTCATGATCTCGATGGGCGACGAGGGCATCACCCCGCGGCAGCGGTCCAGCCAGCTGACGGCGGGCTTCGACCTGCTGCCGGACGTGATCGTCGACCAGCACTTCGCGCAGCGGACGCGCTACGGCCGGCTGCTGTCCCTCGTCGCGGGCTCCCCCGCGCTGCTCGGCATGGGCATCGACGAGGACACCGCCGCCGAGATCACCGACGGCCGCACGCTCACCGTGATCGGGGCCGGCGGCGTCTTCCTCGCCGACGCCCGCCGGGCCGTCACCGACGCCTACGAGGCGGCCGAGGACGCGCCCCTGCTGGTCAGCGGCGCCGTGGTCCACACGCTGCCCGCGGGGGCGACGTTCGACCTGCAGACGGCGACGCTCGTGTCCTTCTCCGAGATGCACCCCGACGTCGACGTGCGCCGCTCCGCGCGGGAGCACCCCGACGGCACCCGTCCGGTGGCCTGAGACAGGCTTCCCCGGCATACCGCCTGGTGCGGACGAGCCTGGGACGCAGGGCCGGTCCGGGACGGCGTGCGAGGCGGGGCCGGGCCCTGACCGGCCCCGTTCCGTCCTGTCTCCGGGCGTGTCTGCCGCGTCCCAGGGGGGACGCTACGGTGGGTCCTCCACACCTGACACGGAGGCCTCGATGGATCGCGCCCGCCCCACCCCTTCGGCACCTGCCCGGCCCGAGCTCCGGGTCGTCTCGCAGCGTGTCTACCGCGGGCCCAACGTCTGGTCCTACGACCAGGCCGTGCACCTCGTCGTCGACCTCGGCATCCTGGAGGAGTACCCCACCGACCTGCTCCCCGGCTTCACCGAACGCCTGATGGAGCTGCTCCCGGGCCTGCACCACCACACCTGCTCGGTCGGGACACCCGGCGGCTTCGTCAAGCGGATGACGGACGGCACCTGGCTCGGCCACGTCACCGAGCACGTCGCCCTGCAGCTGCAGCAGGAGGCAGGCCACGACCTGCGCCGCGGCAAGACCCGGTCGGTGCGCGGCAAGCGGGGGCAGTACAACATCATCCTCGGCTACCTCGACGAGACGGTCGCCCTCGCCGCCTGCGCCCTGGCCGTGCGGCTCGTCAACCACCTCGTGCGGGCGGAGGAGGGCTTCGACTTCGCCGAGGAGCTCGACGCCTTCCTGCGCGTGGCGCAGCGTCAGGCCTTCGGCCCGTCCACGATGGCGATCCTGGAGGAGGCCGTCGCCCGCGACATCCCCTGGCAGCGGCTCAACCGTGGCTCGTTGGTCCAGCTCGGGCAGGGCGTGCACGCCAAGCGCTTCCGCGCCACGATGACCGGGCTCACCAGCGCCCTGGCCGTGGACATCGCCTCCGACAAGGACCTGACCGGGCAGCTGCTGGCCTCCGCCGGCCTGCCGGTGCCCAAGGCCGAGTTGGTCGGCGACGTCGAGGCGGCGGTCGAGGCGGCCCGCGGCATCGGCTATCCCGTCGTCGTCAAGCCGCTCGACGGCAACCACGGCCGCGGGGTCTGCCTGGACCTGCGCGACGAGGCCGCGGTGCGCGATGCCTACCCCGTCGCCGAGCGCGAGTCCCGACGCGGTCACGTGCTCGTCGAGTCCTTCGTGACCGGCAAGGACTATCGCTGCCTGATCATCGGCGGCCGGATGCAGGCCATCGCCGAGCGGGTCCCGGCCCACGTCGTCGGCGACGGCCAGCACACCGTGGCCGAGCTCGTCGAGCGCACCAACGCCGACCCCCGCCGCGGGGTCGGCCACGAGAAGGTCCTCACCAAGATCAAGGTCGACGACGCCGCCGTCGAGCTGGTGCATGCCCAGGGCCACGAGATGGACTCGGTCCCGGCCCGCGACGAGGTGATCAAGCTCGCGCTCACCGCCAACATGTCCACCGGTGGCATCTCCATCGACCGCACCTGGGACGCCCACCCCGACAACGTCGACATCGCCGAGGAGGCCGCCCGGGTCATCGGGCTCGACGTCGCGGGGATCGACTTCATCTGCGCGGACATCACCGAGCCGGTCCGCGAGACCGGCGGCGCCATCTGCGAGGTCAACGCCGCTCCGGGCTTCCGGATGCACACGCACCCGACGATCGGCGAGCCGCAGTTCATCGCCAAGCCCGTCGTGGACCTGCTCTTCCCGCCCGGCTCGCCGTCGCGGGTGCCGATCGTCGCCGTCACCGGCACCAACGGCAAGACCACCACGAGCCGGATGATCGCCCACATCTTCAAGGGTCTGGGGCGCAAGGTCGGCATGACCTCGACCGACGGCGTCGTCATCGACGAGCGCCTGGTCATCAAGGCCGACGCCTCCGGGCCGCGCTCGGCGCGGATGGTGCTGCAGAACCCGCGTGTCGACCTGGCCGTGATGGAGGTCGCGCGCGGGGGCATCCTGCGCGAGGGGCTCGGCTACGACCGCAACGACGTCGCCGTCGTCACCAACGTCGCCAACGACCACCTCGGCATGAAGGGCATCGACACCCTCGAGCAGCTCGCCGCCGTGAAGCGCGTCGTCGTCGAGGCGGTCCCCCGGGACGGCTTCGCGGTGCTCAACGCCGACGACCCGCACGTGCGCGCCATGCGCCGGCGCTGCTCCGGCTCGATCGTGTGGTTCTCGCTGGCCGCCCCCGGGTCGGAGGAGCGCACCATGATCGACGAGCACTGCCGACGGGGTGGTCGCGCCGTCGTGCTCGAGGAGACCGAGCGCGGCGAGATGATCGTCATCCGCCAGGGCCGCCGATCCATGCAGCTCGCGTTCACCCACCTGCTGCCCTCGACCTTCGAGGGCACCGCGCGGATGAACGTCGCCAACGCCCTCGCCGCCGCGGGCGCGGCCTTCGCGCTCGGGGCGCCGCTGCAGGAGATCCGCCAGGGGCTGCGCACGTTCACCACCTCCTACTACCTCTCCCCCGGCCGGATGAACCTGATGACCGTGCGCGGCGCCCAGGTGATCGTGGACTACTGCCACAACGCGGCCGGCATGCGGATGCTGGGTGACTTCGCCCAGCGGTATGCCGACCAGCTGCAGGAGCGCGCGCACCGCGGCCCGGTCCGGCGCATCGGCATGATCGCCACCGCCGGCGACCGCCGCGACGAGGACATCATGGAGCTCGGCTCCGTCGCCGCGAAGTACTTCGACACCATCCTGGTCCGCGACGACGACAACCTGCGACGGCGGGAGCCCGGCGAGCAGGCCGATCTGGTGGCCCAGGGGATCCGTCAGTCCCAGGAGGCGGGCGACGCGCGCTGCACGAGCGTGGAGATCATCCTGGACGAGAGGGATGCCACCGACCGGGCCATGCAGCTCGCCCGTCCCGGGGACCTCGTCGTCCTGTGCGTGGACAAGCACGCCGGCGTCATGGAGCGGCTCGAGCAGCACACCAAGCAGGCGATCTCCCGCGGCGACAACGAGCAGGACGGACCGGCCTACGACCCGGACTTCGTGCGCAAGGACGACGAGGCCGCGGCGGCAGCCCCGGAGGGTGCCGCACGCGCCTGAGCAGCGGCATACCGCCTGAGAGGAGCGGGTCATCTCGACGGAGGTGGCCCGCTCCCGGCGTGGGGGGACCGGCCCGGGGCGCACGTCGTGAGCGGCGAGCGGAAAGAGAACGCGCAGTGGTGCCGAAGGTGGTGCGAGGGGAGCCGTCGGGCGGTCAGACGGCGGCGAGGGCGGCCGCGCGGAGCTGCTCGACGGCGTGGTGCAGCGCGTCGCGGTAGAACTCGTCCTCCTCGGTCACCGACCGCCGCAGCAGCGCCTCGACGAGGTTGCCGACGGCCGTCCCCGGCATGCCGGCCTGGAGCTGGGCGAGGGCGAGCAGCGCGACGTAGGCGCCCGTGTCCTGCCGTCGGGGGTCGACGGTCGCGAGGAGCTCGATCGCGTCCTGGGGCCGGCCGAGCCGTTGCAGCGAGGAGGCCTCGTTGATGATGGCACGGGTGGCCTGGGGCTCGTCGAGGCCGACGGCGCGGGCGCGGTGGTAGAGGTCGATGGCCTCCTCCTGGTCGCCGGCGCTGTCGCGGTAGGTCCCGAGCTCGAACAGGAGGCGCCCGTCGTCGGGTGTGACGGCGAGCAGCTGCGCGATGCGGTGGGCCTTGTCCGCGGCGGTGAGGTCGGCGTCGGCGCGCAGGGCCCGCAACGCGTCCTCGTGCTCGTGCTCCCCGCGGGCCCGGCGGACCTTGGCGCGGGTGGCGGCAGGGGTGTCGGGGCGGGCGCCGTGGTCGCGCAGCCAGGCGTCGAGGGTGGTCCAGTCGGCGTGGGTCATGATGGCGACCACGTCGCCGGGCCCGGCCTGCGGGAGGATTCCCTGGAGCCCGTCGAGCTCCTCGGGATAGGAGTCGACCTCGGCGACGCCGACGCGGGCCAGGCCGATGCGCAGGTGCTCCTCGAGGTCCTCGCGGGTGCGGCCGCGCAGGTAGTGCTCCTTGTGCACCACGTGGACGACGTCGGCGCTGGAGCCGGCCATGGCGCCCATGCTCTGCAGGATCTCGTCGGTGCGGTCGCCGCCGGTGCCGAGCCCGAGGTGGAAGCGCGCGCCGGGGCGGGTGAGGCCGCGGGCGACCTCGACGAGAGCCTGCAGCCCGTCCTCGTTGTGGGCCATGTCGAGGATGACGGTGACGGTGCCGCCCGAGGGGACCTTGACGGTGTAGCAGTTGAGCCGACCGGGGTTGTGCTCCCCGTCGGGCGCGAAGCTGCGCAGCCCCTCGACGACGGCCTCGCGCGGCACCCCGAGACCGAGGGCGGTGGCGGTGGCGGCCAGGGCGTTGGCGGTGTTGTGCCGGGACAGCCCCGCGAGGGTCATGGGCACGTCGGCGAGGGCGACCAGCCGGTCGACCTGGCCGTCGCGGTCCAGGACGGCGATGCCGTCGTCGAGCACGGTGATGCCTCGGCCGCCGTCGTCGACGGCCTCGCGCAGCGCCGGGGACGAGGGGTCGAGGCTGAACGCCCAGGGCTTGGCCTCGGTGCCGGTGCGCATGGCCCACACGCGCGGGTCGTCGCCGTTGAGGACGGCCCAGCCGTCGGGGCGGGTGACCTTGGTGACGATGGCCTTGACCTCGGCGAGCTGGTCGACGGTGTCGATGCCCTGCATCCCGAGGTGGTCGGCGGTGACGTTGGTGACGACGGAGACGTCGTTGTGGGTGACGCCCATGCCCTTGAGGAGCATGCCGCCGCGGGCCGTCTCCAGGACGGCGAGCTCGAGCCCCCGACTGCCGAGGACGGTGGCGGCGCCGGCCGGGCCGGAGAAGTCGCCGGCCTCGACGAGCTCGCCCTGCACGAACACCCCTGAGGTGCTGGACCATCCGGTGCGGATGCCTGCCGTCATCGCCATGTGCGCGACCAGGCGCGTGGTCGAGGTCTTGCCGTTGGTGCCGGTGATGGAGGCGACCGGCACCTTGGGCGTCAGCGTGGTGTGTCGCTCCCCCGGCGCCGCGGCCGCGATCCGGTCCACGGCCTCCTCCAGGAGCTCGGCGGCCGTGTCCTCGTCGTCGACGAGCAGGGACCGCAGGACCGGGCCGAGCTCCTCGGCCAGGGCGACCCCCCGCCCACGTCGCTGCCACGGGAAGGCGACGACGACCTCCTCGGGACTGTTGCCGGGGCGGGTCTTGGTGGCCAGTCCCCGTATGCCGGCGCCTGCCGCGAGGCGCCGCACCAGCCGCCGGACGAGTCGCTGCGCCACCTGCTGACGCTCGAGGGTGTGGGCGCGTCCGGGGTCGGCCTGGCGCAGGCCGAGGCGGGCGGCCAGCGCGCGCGCCCGGGGCCGGTGCAGCTCGAGGATGCCGGGCACCTCCAGGACGACCTTGACGGCCGGTCGCGGGAAGTAGAGGTTGGGGCCTTCGAGCACGCGGACCTCGGTCACCGTGATCGGCGGCGACGCGTCGTGAGTCATGCGCTCCACCATAAGGCTTGCCCCGGAGGACGGCGCCGGTCCGTCGCCGCCTCCCGGCATACGGACTGGTGGCCCGCGAAATCCCCTCGGCGGGCGGTCCGCCGGGGGCTAGGATCGGCCTCGTGATCCTCTCCTGACGTCGAGCCCCGCCACGCGCCGTGGCCCTGTGCCCCGCGTGGCTCCGCACCGTCTCGGAGACCTCGCATGCCTGCTCCCCTGCACACCTCCGCCGCGTCCGGCGCCGACCACCTGCGCCTGGACGGGGTCTCGCACTCCTATCCCCACCGCCGGGTGCTGACGGACGTCTTCCTCGTCGTCAGCTCCGGCGAGATCGCCTGTCTCATCGGGGAGAACGGCTCCGGCAAGTCCACGCTGCTGCGGATCGGGGCGGGCCTGCTGGTGCCCGACGCCGGGGTCGTGACGGCTCCCGGCGGCGTGGGCCTGTATCACCAGGAGCCGCCCTATCCCCGTCACCTGTCGGTGGCGGAGGTGCTCGAGGACGGCACCGCCCCGGTGCGGGCCCTGGCCGCGCTGGTCGAGCGGGAGGGGCAGGCCCTGGCGGACGGCGACGCGCAGGCGGCGGGCCGCCTCGACGCGGCCCTGGTGGCGGCCGAGCGGCACCACGCGTGGGACCTGGACCACCGCGTCGACCG
This sequence comes from Arsenicicoccus dermatophilus, assembly GCF_022568795.1. Classification (NCBI taxonomy): domain Bacteria; kingdom Bacillati; phylum Actinomycetota; class Actinomycetes; order Micrococcales; family Intrasporangiaceae; genus Arsenicicoccus; species Arsenicicoccus dermatophilus. The sequence goes on from NZ_JAKZHU010000001.1 coordinate 1,210,398, forward strand.
GGTCGTGGAGGGGCTCGGGCTGCGGGCGATCCCCCGGGACCGGCGCGCGAACGAGCTGTCGGGCGGCCAGGTCTCGCGGCTCAGCCTGGCGTGGCTGCTGCTGCGTGCGCCGGACACGCTGCTGCTGGACGAGCCCACCAACCACCTCGACGCGGCGGCCACCGAGCTCCTCGCCGAGCTGCTGCGCGGCTGGTCGGGGCCGGTGGTGATGGCGAGCCACGACCGGGCGTTCATCGACGAGGTGGCCACGGTGCTGGTCGATCTGGACCCGGCTCCGGTGGCCCACGCGGTGGTGGCGGGCGACGCGGACTCGCCCGGATCCGGTCATGGCGTCACGCGCTTCGGCGGAAGCTACACGGACTATCTGCAGCGGCGGCGCGAGGAGCGGGCGCGCTGGGTGCTGCGGCACCGCGACGAGCAGGCCGAGCTGCGGCGGCTGCGGGAGCGGGTGCGCCTGGACCAGAGGGTGGGCAACCCGGAGCGCGGGCCACGCACCGAGGGCCGGGGCGCCAAGAAGTTCTATGCCGACCGCAACGCCAAGGTCGTCGCCCGACGGGTCGACGACGCGGCCACGGCGCTGGAGCGGCTGGAGCGCGAGCAGGTGCGGCGACCGCCGGCGGCCTTGTCGTTCCGCGGGTTTCGCGAGGCCGGGTCGGTGCGGCTGGACGGCCCGGTGCTGGTCGCGAGCCAGGTGGCGGTGGCCGGGCGGCTGGCCCCCATCTCGCTGGCCGTCGGCGCCCGCAGCCGGGTGCTGGTCACCGGGGGCAACGGGTCGGGCAAGTCCACGCTGCTCGCCGTCCTGGCGGGGGCGCTGGTGCCCACGTCGGGGTCGGTGACCTGCGAGGCGCGCGTGCGGGTGGGCCTGCTCCGCCAGGATCCGACCTCGCCGGGGCGGTCGGATCCGCCGGGCCTGATCGAGCAGGCGGATCCGACCATCGGCGGCAGGTCCGGGGTGACGGTGCGGGAGGCGTATGCCGCCGCGGTGGGCCCCGAGCTCGCGCAGGAGGTCCCCCTCTCGGCGCTCGGCCTCGTCGCGGGTCGCGACCTGGACCGGCCCGTGGCCGCCCTCAGCGTCGGGCAGCGCCGGCGCCTGGACCTCGCCGTCCTGGTGGCCGACCCGCCGGACGTGCTGCTGCTCGACGAGCCCACCAATCACCTGTCGCTGCTGCTCGTCACCGCGCTCGAGCGGGCGCTGCCGGACTACCCGGGCGCGGTGGTGGTCGCCAGCCACGACCGGTGGCTGCGGGCGGGGTGGTCGGGCGAGCAGCTCGACCTCTGCTGACCCGGCCCGCCCTGCCGCGAGCCGTCCACCACCCGCGAGCCCGCTGCCGGTGTGCCCGACCCGGCGAGGACGGGCCAGGCTGGCCCTGTGGCACGTTCAAAGAGGGGTCTGAACGTACTCCTCGGGGCCAGCCTGGCCCCGAGGGGCGCGGGCGCGCACTCTCGCCTGCCGCGGGTCCGCCGACTACTGACCCATCGCGTGCACGCCGCCGTCGACGTGCACGATCTCGCCGGTCGTCGCCGGGAACCAGTCGGACAGCAGGGCCACGCACGCGCGGGCGGCGGGCTCGGGGTCGCTGACGTCCCAGCCCAGCGGCGCCCGGTCGTCCCAGACCCGCTCGAACTGCTCGAAACCGGGGATCGACTTGGCGGCGGTGGTGCGGATCGGGCCGGCGGCGACCAGGTTGCAGCGGATCCCCTGCGGGCCGAGGTCGCGCGCGCAGTAGCGGTTGACCGACTCGAAGGCCGCCTTGGCGACGCCCATCCAGTCGTAGACCGGCCAGGCGAACTTCGCGTCGAAGGTCAGGCCGACGACCGACCCGCCCTGGCTCATCATCGGCGTGGTCGCCACGGCCAGCGCCTTCAGCGAGTAGGCCGAGACGTGCACGGCCGTCGACACGTCCTCCCACGTGGCGTCCAGGAAGGAGAAGGCCCCCTGCGGCGCGAACCCGATGGAGTGCAGGACGCCGTCGAGGCGGTCGGTGTGCTCGCGCAGCCGCTCGGCGAGGGAGTCCAGGTGGGACTGGTCGGCGACGTCGAGCTCGACGACCGGTGGGGTCTGCGGGAGCCGCTTGGCGATGGTCTGGGTGATCTTCATCGTCCGTCCGAAGGACGTCAGGATGACCGTCGCGCCCTGCTCCTGCGCGAGGCGGGCCACGTGGAAGGCGATGGAGGAGTCCATCAGGACGCCGGTGATCAGGAGGGTCTTGCCGTCGAGCATGCCCATGGGACACGTCCTTTCGAGGTATGGCGGGAAGGTCAGTGCCCCATGCCGAGGCCGCCGTCGACGGGGATGACGGCCCCGCTGACGTAGGCCGCCGCGGGCGAGGCGAGGAAGGTGACGGCGGCGGCGACCTCGTCGGCCTGGCCGAGCCGGCCGGCGGGGATGGCCTTGCGGTAGCCCGCGACGGTCTCCTCCGGCAGGACCGCGGTCATGTCGGTCTCGACGAACCCGGGGGCGACCACGTTGGCGGTGATGCCACGGCCGCCGAGCTCGCGGGTGATGCTGCGCGCCATACCGACCAGACCGGACTTGGACGCCGCGTAGTTGACCTGGCCGGGCCCGCCGAAGAGGCCGACGACGCTGGAGATGAGCACGATCCGCCCGCGCCGCAGCCGGATCATGCCCTTGGAGGCGCGGCGGGCGCACCGGAAGGCGCCGGTGAGGTTGGTGTCGAGCACGGCGTCGAAGTCCTCGTCGCTCATCCGCATGAGCAGGGTGTCCTGGGTGATGCCGGCGTTGGCGACGAGCACCTCGACCGGGCCGCCCAGGATCTCCTCGGCGGCGGTGAAGGCCGCGTCGACCGACTCGGTGCTCGTCACGTCGCAGGCCACCGCCCGCAGGCCCTCGGGGGCCTCGCCGCTGCGGCTGGTCACCACCACCTGGTCACCCTGCGCCACGAAGGCCCGGGCGATCGCCAGCCCGATGCCCCGGTTGCCTCCGGTCACGAGCACGGTGCGGGGCTCGGGTCGGTCGGTGCTCATGGTGCTCCTCGTCAGGGTCGAATCGCCTTGCCCGGGGACGCTATAGGACTACCGAGCGGTAGTCCCCACCGCGGAGTCGTACCCTGGTCGGGTGTCCGCTCCCGATGTCTCGCCCCCGACGGTCCACACCGTCACGACCGCGCGCCGGTCGTTGGCCGAGGACCAGGACATGCGGATCAGGCGCTACCTGCTCTCCATGGGCATCCGCACCGTGTGCTTCGTCCTGATGTACGTCATCGACCACCCGATCCGCTGGATCTTCCTGCTCGGGGCGGCGGTGCTGCCGTACCTCGCGGTCGTGCTCGCGAACGCCGTCGACCACCGCAGCGAGGGCGAGCTGCAGCCGGTCGACCACTCGCGCACGGCGATCGGCGTGCGATCCGAGGGGGTCCTGGAGGGGCGGGTCGTGGACGACCCGGCTCCGGGCGGTGCGACCCGGCAGGACGAGTGGGTATGACGGAAGGCCTGGGTGGTCCCCCGCCCGGCGAGCCGCACCGCTGCTCGGCCCGGGGCTGCCGCGCGGACGGGACCTGGGAGCTGCGCTGGCGCAATCCCACGCTGCACGCCCCCGACCGGCGCAAGGTGTGGCTGGCGTGCGAGGACCACAAGGAGCCGCTGTCGCAGTTCCTGTCGATGCGGGGCTTCCTGCGCGAGACCGAGCCGCACCGCGCCTGACCGCGGCACCCTCCACCGTGGGCGGGCGGGCGCTGTGGCGCGTCAGCCGCCGATCGCGGACATGGGGCGGTCGGGCTGGTGGAAGTCGGGCTCGCCGATGCCGTGGCCGCGCCGCTTGACCCGCATCTCCCCCGTGATCAGCGCCTTCAGCTCGTCGTCGCCGGCGTCGTCGCGCAGCGGGCCGCGCAGGTCGGTCTCGGTCATCGAGAACAGGCAGTTGCGCACCTGGCCGTCGGCGGTGAGGCGGGTGCGGTCGCAGTCGCCGCAGAAGGGGCGGGTGACGCTGGCGATCACGCCCACCGTCGCGGGGCGCCCGGCGAGGTCGGAGTGTCCGACGACCTCGAAGAGCTCGGCCGGGCTGCTCCCCCGCTCCGACGCGGGGACGGGCGCCAGGTCGAAGCGCTCGGTGAGCCGGGCGAGGATCTCGTCGGCGGTGACCATGCGGGCCCGCTCCCACCCGTGCTGCGCGTCCAGCGGCATCTGCTCGATGAAGCGCAGCGAGTAGCCGCGCTCCAGGCACCAGGCGAGGACGTCGGCGACCCCCTCGTCGTTGATCCCGCGCATGGCCACGGCGTTGACCTTGAGGGGCGTCAGCCCCGCCGCGGCAGCGGCCGCCATACCGGCCTCCACGTCGGCCAGCCGGTCGCGCCGGGTGAGCTCGCGGAAGGTCGCGGGGTCCACCGTGTCCAGGCTGATGTTGACCCGGTCCAGCCCGGCCTCGGCGAGGTCGGCGGCCACCCGGGCCAGGCCGACGCCGTTGGAGGTGAGGGCGATCTGGGGGCGCGGCTCGAGCGCGGCGATGCGGCGGACCACGTCGAGCAGGGTGCGGCGCAGCAGCGGCTCGCCTCCGGTGAGCCGCACCCTGGTGACCCCCAGCTCGACGAACAGCCGCACCAGGCGCACCAGCTCGTCGTCGGTCAGCATCTCCGGGCGAGCCATCCAGGGCAGCCCCTCGGCCGGCATGCAGTAGGTGCAGCGCAGGTTGCAGCGGTCGGTCACGGACACGCGCAGGTCCCGGGCGACCCGGCCGAAACCGTCGACGAGGGCGCCGCGGGGTCGGGGATCCGGGAGAACAGACATAGGCTCCACAGTATGCGTCGCGAGCCCACCCTGCGGACCTCGTCCGTCCTGGGTCACCAGGTCCGATGATCCAGACCCTGCGCAAGCCGCGCTGGCTGCGTGCCCTCGCGGGGGCCTTCGTCTTCATGCTCGCCTGCGTGTGGCTCGGTCAGTGGCAGCTGGGTCGCTACGAGCACAAGCAGGCCAAGGTCCGTGCCATCGACCGCAACTACGCCGCCCCCGCGGTGCCGCTGCGCGAGCTGCTGCCGACGACCACGACCGGCGTCGACGACCAGACCCTGTGGCGGCAGGTGCGGGCCGAGGGGCGGTACGACCCGAATCCCCTGCTCGTGCGCAACCGTCCGCGCGACGGCGAGCGCGGCTACGAGGTGGTGTGGCCGCTGCGGCTGACCGACGGGTCGGTGCTGCTCGTCGACCGCGGCTGGCTCGCGGCGGGCGAGGGCGCCGCCTCCCAGCTGCCCGCCGTGCCCCCCGCGCCGACGGGCCCGGTGACGGTGACCGGCTGGCTGCGCTGGGGCGAGACCGACCTGGACAAGGCGCCGGCGCGCGGCCAGCTCGCCTCGATCAACTACACCATCGCCCAGGAGCAGATCAGCGGGCCGGTCAACCACGCCTACCTCGTCCTCGCGGCCGAGAACGCCACCAAGGCCGGCGACCCCGCGACCGGGCTCGCCGCGCCGCCCGGCCCGGACCGCGACCAGGGCTGGAACAACATGTCCTACTTCGGGCAGTGGTGGCTCTTCGGGCTCGTCGCGATCGCGATGGTGCTCTATGCCGCGCGCCGCGAGCACCTGGAGGAGCAGCGGGCCGCGGGCGGGCTGCCCGCCCGGCCGGTCACGCCCAAGAAGGTCCGCATCTGGGACGAGGAGGACGAGTGAGCGAGCAGCCGCGAGGTCTGTCCGAGGAGCGCGCCCGGCTGGGGGCGGCCCTCGCCGAGGGCGGGCAGCGGTATGCCGAGCTGCGCCCCACCTATCCGCCCGAGGCGGTCGCCTGGGGTGTCGGTGACTGCCCCGGCGACGTCGCTGACCTGGGCGCCGGCACCGGCAAGCTCACCGGCGTGCTCCTCGACCTCGGCCATCGGGTGACCGCCGTCGAGCCCAGCGCCGACATGCTCGCGCAGCTGCGCACGGCATACCCCCAGGTCGTCGCCCGCCAGAGCCCGGGAGAGGCGACGGGGCTGGCGGACGCGAGCTGCGACGCCGTGACCTACGGTCAGGCCTGGCACTGGGTCGATCCCGGGCCCGGCTCGGCGGAGGCGGCACGGGTGCTGCGGCCGGGCGGACGGCTGGTGCTGATCTGGAACGTCATGGACCTGCGGGTGCCGTGGGTGGCCGGGCTCGACCAGACGATGCACTCGATACAGGGCGGCTACGAGCCGCGCGGCGAGTCCGCGAGCGACGTCTCGGCGGCGTGGTTCGCGCCCGGCGAGTGCGAGACCTTCGGCTGGGAGCAGGCGACGACGGCCCGGACGCTGGCCGAGCTGGTCACCACCCGGTCCTACTACCTCGCGCTGGAGCCCGACCGGCGCGCGGAGCTGGCCGAGCGCGTGCGGACGTACGTCGCCAGCTGGTGCGGCGGCGTCGACGACCGCGAGGTGCGGCTGCCGCACGTGACCAAGGTGCACCGCTTCCCGCTGCTGACCGGCGCAACGACGTGAGGACGACCGCCCACACCTGTCCCGGCGTCCCCGGGCGCGCCAACGAGGACGCCGCGTGGCACCGCGACGAGGTCGTGGTCGTCGTGGACGGTGCCGGGCTGCCGCCGCACCTGCTGGCGGGATGCTCGCACCCCGTGGCGTGGTACTCGACCCACCTGGCCGCCGCGCTCGGGACTGCGATGCAGGACCGGCGAGCTCCCTTGCGGGAGGCGCTCGCTCGCGCCATCACACAGGTCCGGGACCGGCACGCGGACAGCTGCGACCTGGCGGCGGGCTCCCCGTCGGCGACGGTTGCGGCCTGGCGCACCACCGCGGACCGCACCGAGATCGAGGGCCTGGTGCTGTGCGACGCCTCCCTCGTGGTGCTCACCCCCGCGGGGCCCCGGCAGCTCACCGACGACCGTCTCGCCGAGGTCATGGCCCGGGCGGTGACCGAGCGCGCGGTGGGCGGCGTCCCCGCACCCGAGGGCCTCACCGACCGGGAGCTGCACCACTGGGCGCTGGAGGCCACCCGCAACGTGCCCGGTGGCTTCTGGTGCGCCCACCACGACCCGCTGGCCGCGCACGAGGCCCGCACGGTCCGGCACAAGCGCTCGCAGGTCCTCGGGGTGGTCGCGGCCTCGGACGGGGCGACGCGGGCCTTCGACCTGCTGGGGACGCACACCCTGGAGAGCTGGACCCGGGCCTGCCTGGACGACGCGGTGCCCGACCTGGTGGCGCAGGTCCGGGCCGCCGAGGACGCCGCCGCCGACGACCTGCGCCGGCGCGGGATCAAGGTGCACGACGACCTCACCGTGGTCTGCACCCGGCTCTGAGCGATCAGCCAGGCGTATGCCGGGTGACGAGCTCGTCGTTGGCCGCGCGCCAGTGCTCCACCATGCAGACGCCGCCGTGACCGTCGCCCTCGTCGACGACCAGCCGGGAGCCGGGCCACGCCTGGTGGAGCCGCCACGCGGTGACGGCCGGGCTGGAGACGTCGCGCCGCCCGTGGATCAGCACACCGGGTATGCCGTGCAGCCGGTCGACCTGGTCGAGCAGCGGCGGATCGCAGAAGCCGTCGTGCGACCAGTAGTGCGCGGTGAGCCGCAGGAAGGCGTGCCGGAAGCGGTCGTCCGCCCAGCGCGGGTCCCGTCGCAGGCCGCCGGTGCCGATGGAGATGTGGGTGTCCTCCCACCGGGCCCACTCGTGGGAGGCCGCGTCGCGCACCTGCGGGTCCGGTGACTCCATGAGCCGGGCGTAGGCCGACACCAGCCGTCCCTGCCCGCGCCGGTAGCCGATCCCCGCGGCCTCGGCGTGGCCGGCGAACCGGTCCCACGCCTCGGGAAAGATCGAGCCGATGCCCTCGGTGATCCAGTCCACCTCCTCGCAGCTGGTGGTGGTGACCGCGAACAGCACCGCCCCCAGGACCCGCTCGGGGTGCGTCACCGCATAGGCCAGCGCGAGGGTCGACCCCCAGGAGACGCCGTCGACGATCCACGCCTCGACGCCGAGGTGGTGGCGCAGCAGCTCCAGGTCGGCGACCAGATGGGCGGTGTCGTTGGTCGCCAGGGACACGGCCGGGTCGCTCGCGTGCGGCCGGGACAGCCCGCAGCCGCGCTGCTCCAGCCCGATCACCCGGGTCCGCGCCAGGTCGAAGCGATGGCGGTAGGCGCCGGCGCCGAGGGTCCCGCCGGGTCCGCCGTGCAGGTAGACCGCGGGCACGCCGTGCGCGGATCCCCACTCCTCCCAGTGGATCTGCTGGCCGTCGCCGACGTCGAGCAGGCCCTGGGCGACGGGCTGGTCCTCGGGGTGCACCACCTGATGAGACCACATCCGCCGGGCGCGCGCCCGGGAGGCATGGTCGCCTGCCATCGTGTCATGGACGCGGCGCCGGGACGCTGGTGGGGCGGGCCGCTCGACGTGGAGCGGCTGGCCTGCTCGGCGTGGGGCGAGCGCGGACCGTGGGGCACCCGAGCGGGATTCGACTCGATCGTGCAGGCGGCCTCCGGGATCGCGATGGTGTGCGCAGCGGCGGGCGGGCGGCCGGGGGCGTTGCCGGTGCAGGCCCTCGACCACGCGACCGGCCACCAGATGGCGGCCGAGGTGCTGCGGCTGCTCGCCCAGGCGCGGGCGGGTGTCCTGCGGATCAGCCTGCTGGGGGCGGCCCGCGAGCTGCTCGCACGGTCGCCGTGCCGTCGCCATACGGCCCGGTCGTGACGGCCCCGCCCCACCCTGACCCTCGACGGCGCCACCCTCGAGCGACCCGTGGGCGGGTATGCTGCGACGAGCGTGACACTGGGACCGGCCCCCACCTGTCCCGCCCTCCCGGCGAAGGGAATCACCCATGACCTCAGACCTGCTCGGCGTGAACCCGCAGACCGCGACGACCGAGGACGGTCCCCCACCCCGCGTCGCCCTGCGCCCCCTGGAAGCGGCGTCCACGACGGCGCTCGCCGTGCTCTACCTCGCCAGCTATCCGCCCGGGATCGCCGCCGCCGACATGGATGAAGCCGTGGCGGAGATCGAGGCCACCTTCCGCGGCCAGCACGGCGTGCTGAGGTCGGACGCCGGCGCCACCGCCTGGTCCGCCGACCACCCCGTCGGCGCGGTTATGGTCGTCGAACGCTCCATCTGGGACCCGGGGCTCGCCGGACCCTTCGTGATCGAGCTCTTCGTGGCCCCGGAGGCGCGCGGGCTCGGTGCCGGGCGGGCCCTCATGGCTCACGCGATCCAGGCCTGCGCACGGGCAGGCGACGCCGCGCTCAGCCTGCGCGTCGGGGAAGGCACCTCACCTGCCGCGATGGCGATCTACCGCAGCCTGGGCTTCGCCCCTCCCCCGGTCGTCTGACAGATCTGGCGGGCCGGGAGCGACGACGGCGGGTCAGCGCCTGGTCCAGCGGCGCCAGACGACGGTGCCGAGCATGGGCCGGCTGACGATCGCCAAGGTCTCCTCCAGGGACGCGAGGTCGTCGGCGATGACGACGACGGCCGCGGGCTTGCCACGGCGGGTGATGACGACCCGGTCATGCTGGCGCTCCACCTGATCGACGACCTCCGACAGGTGGTTCTTCACGTCACGCAAGGCCATGGAGGCTTCGGGGAGGTTGACCGGGCAGAGGCGATCGAGGTGAACCGCCCAGGCGTCGTCATGGGCCGATCTCCCTCCGTACTCAACGACTCGTCAAGGTGTTGCCGACAAGTTTACGGGGGTGCCCGAGCCGGGCAGCGGGTGGTGCGGCGTCGGGCGATGAGCACGGCCTGCGGGTCCGACTCCCCTGCCACCGGCCCGCGCTCGAGGTGGCTGACCACGTCCAGGTCGTGGCGGGTGACCTGCTCGACCATCGTCGCGAGCGTGCGGTGATAGCGGCGCATCGTGACGTCATACCCAAGCGCCCGGAAGCCCTCCCCCACCTGCCGCACCCCGGTGCCCACCTGCCAGGCCACGAGCAGGCATCCTCCTCGACGCAAGACGCGCCGCAGCTCGCCCACGATGACGTCCAGGACCTCGTCGGGACTGTGGATCGTGGAGTACCACGCGAAGACCCCGTCGAACTCCTCGTCACCCCAGGGCAGCTCGGTGAGGCTGCCGACGCGCACCGGATGGCCGGGGTGGTCCTGCCGCGCCCGGCGCACCATCTGCGGCGACAGGTCGATCCCCTCCGGCATGCACCCGAGCGCCGCGAGGTGGGGCAGCATCCGTCCGGCGCCGCAGCCCGCGTCCAGGACCCGCCGGGGCTCGGGGAGCAGGCTCACGAAGTGCTCGATCATGGCCAGCTCGATCGGCTGCTCCGGCTCGGTGCTGGGGACGTGGTCGGCGTAGACGTCCGCGACCAGGTCGTAGGCGGCGCGGGTCAGGTCCTCGGCGGGGTGGGGCACCTCCCCAGTCTCCCTCGGCGCAGGGCGACGTCGACCTCGGCGGCCACGGCCTCGACCATCGTGAGGCGCCGCTCCGTGCGTCCGGCATGCGTATGCCGGTAGGAGGCGACCGTCACCAGCCCCGGGCCGACGACGGCTCCCGCCCGGACAGGGATCCTGGTGCGGGGCCGACCGGTGTCGGGAGCGTCCGGCGTGCTTCGTCGACGACCCGGGCGGCGGCGTCGGCTGATCGTGCGGGGACGCCAGGTCGCGGTGCTGCCGGCGGCAGACGGACGGTGCGCACCTGGCGAGGGCAAGAACGCGTCACGTGGCGCAGACCACTCCGGAGGTCGACGCACCGGGTCCAGGAGGGGCTTCGCGACGATGAACGAAGGTTCACCTAAGTGAACTCCCGTGTCTCGCGAACGCTGTTGGTACTCAAGAGATTACCGTGAGCGCTGGCCAGCGACCGCTGGACCTGTGCGCTCACGAAGAACGGACTCATGGAACTCACTCGCTCGCACTCCTCGACACCTCCACCCGCGTGGCGTGCCGTGCTGCGGTACGACCTGCCCGCCTCGTTCGTCGTCTTCCTCGTCGCTGTTCCCCTGTCGCTCGGGATCGCGGTCGCCTCCGGGGCACCGATCGCGGCGGGTCTGCTGTCCGCCGCTGTCGGCGGCATCGTCGCCGGCCTCCTGGGCGGCTCGCAGCTGCAGGTCAGCGGTCCGGCTGCCGGGATGGTGGTCGTCGTGGCGGGCATGGTGGCCGAGCACGGATGGCCCGTCGTCGCCGCAGTGACCCTGGGCGCAGGAGTGGTGCAGATCCTCCTGGGGCTCACCGGTATGGCGCGCTACGCGCTGGCCATCCCGCCGGCCGTGGTCCACGGCATGCTCGCCGGCATCGGGGTCTCCATCTGTCTCGGTCAGAGTCACGTGCTGCTCGGCCAGACCAGCCGGTCCACTCCGCTGGACAACGTCCTTGCGCTTCCGGGCGCCCTCTCGCGCACCGATGTGCAGGCCGCGGCCCTGGGCCTGGTGACCATCGCCGTCCTGGTGCTGTGGGATCGGCTTCCCGGCCGGGTCAAGCTGCTGCCCGGCCCCCTGGTCGCGGTCGGCCTCACGACCGCGGTGGCTGTGCTCCTCGGTCTCGACGTGCCACGTCCGACCCTCCCGGAGAACATCCTGGACCTGACCTTCGTCCCCCGCCTGAGCGGGGTGGACCCGGCCCAGGTCGTCGTGGCCGTCTTCACCGTCGCCCTGCTCGCCAGCATCGAGTCGCTCCTGTCCGCGGTGGCCGTGGATCGGCTCCATCAAGGCCCCCGCGTCGACCTGGGGCGCGAGCTCGTCGGTCAGGGAGCGGCCAACGCACTGTGCGGAGCCGTCGGCGGGCTCCCGGTCACCGGCGTGATCGTGCGCAGCTCCACGAACGCCCTCGCGGGCGGCCGCACTCGGGCCTCGGCCGTGCTGCACGGCGTCTGGGTGCTTGCCTGCTCGGTCCTGCTGGCCTCCGCGGTCGAGGCGATTCCCCTGGCCGCGCTCGCCGGTCTGCTCATCCACGTGGGCGCCAAGCTCGTGAACCTCGCCCACGTGCGGGAGCTGTCGGCGCACCGGGACCTGTGGCCCTATCTGGCGACGCTGGGTGGTGTGGTCCTCCTCAACCTCGTCGAGGGTGTGGTGCTGGGGCTCCTCGTGGCCTTCTGGTTGTTGCGGCGTCGGGCCAGCTGGCACGGTGTCACGACGCACACCAAGGGCGAGGAGACGGTGGTGCGGATCCGCGGCTCCATCGGCTTCCTCACCGTGCCGGCCCTGGTCTCCGGCCTCCAGCAGGTGCCCCCGGGCGGGCGAGCCCGCGTCGTCATCGACGTGGAGTACCTCGACCACGCCGCCATCACGGTGCTCGAGGACTGGATCGCCGGGCATCGCGGCTCCGGTGGCGAGGTCGCGATCGAGGAGGCCGGGACTCCCTGGCTCTCTCAGGCGCAGGCAGGTGAGCCGATCGTGCGCCGTGAGCCCCACACCGGGACGGTGCGCGAGCGCGTCCGCGCCTGGTGGCACCGGGGCCACCACGCGGGCGACTCGCCCGTCCTCGCCGGGGTCGAGGCCTTCCACGCCGAACGAGCGCACGCCGTCGGTCCGCTCGCCGAGCTCGCCCAGGCCCAGTCGCCCACGACCCTGTTCATCACCTGCTGCGACTCCCGGGTCCTGCCCCACCTGATCACCGCCAGCGGCCCGGGTGATCTCTTCGTCGTGCGCTCGATCGGCAACATCGTCCCCCGGTGGGAGGGCGGGGCGATCCCGGCCACCGGATCTTCCGTGGCGGCGGCGATCGAGTATGCCGTCTCCGTCCTGCACGTCCGGGAGGTCGTCGTCTGCGGACACTCGTCCTGCGGGGCGATGCAGGCCATCGCCCACCCCGAGCTGCCGCCCGGTCTGGAGGCGCTCGAGCACTGGCTGCAGTCCGTGGACGCAGATCTCGACCGCGCGGCGGAGGCCGTGCGCAGCGGCACCTTGTCGGTGGACGACCTCGCCCGCCACAACGTGATGATCCAGGTGGACAACCTGCGTCGGCACCCGGTGGTCAAGGACCACCCCGACCTGCGGGTCATCGGTCTCTACTTCGACATCGGCGAGGCGACCGCTCACGTCGTCTCCGACTCCGGCGCGACGGTGGTGGTGGGCTGACCCTGCAGGGCCGCGCAGCCGCAGCTCCGGGGCCCGGCCCGCGCCGAAGAGATCGTGGAGGCTCCTGACCGGATCGCGGTCAGGAGCCTCCACGATCTCGACGGGCAGCCGGCCGACTACTCGGCGAACTGGGTGCGGTAGAGCTCGGCGTAGAGCCCGCCGCGGGCGAGCAGCTCGGCGTGGCTGCCCTGCTCGGCGACGCGGCCGCCCTCGACGACGAGGATCACGTCGGCACCGCGGATGGTGGACAGCCGGTGGGCGATCACCAGGGCGGTGCGCCCGTGCAGGGCCGTGTCGAGCGCGCGCTGCACCGCGGCCTCGGACTCGCTGTCCAGGTGCGCGGTGGCCTCGTCGAGGATCACCAGACCGGGGCTCTTGAGCAGCAGCCGGGCGATGGCGAGGCGTTGCTTCTCCCCGCCGGACAGCCGGTGGCCGCGGTCGCCGACGACCGTGTCCAGGCCCTCCGGCAGTCTCCGCACCAGCTCGGCGACCTGCGCCGCCTCCAGCGCGGCCCACACGTCCGCCTCCGCGACACCGGGCCGGGCGTAGTCGAGGTTGGCCCGGATCGTGTCGTGGAAGAGGTGCGCCTCCTGGGTGACCATGCCGACGACGTCGTGCAGCGAGTCGAAGGACGCCTCGCGCAGGTCGACGCCGCCCACCCGGATCACCCCCGAGGTGGGGTCGTAGAGCCGCGCCACCAGCGAGGTGATCGTGGTCTTGCCGGCGCCGCTCGGCCCGACGAGCGCGACCAGCTGGCCCGGCTCGACGTGGAAGGTCACGCCGCGCAGCACCTCACCGCCCGCCGCCCGGTCGCCGGTGGCTCCGCCCTGCTCCAGGGACTCCAGGGAGATCTCGTCGGCCCCGGGATAGCGGAACACGACGTCGTCGAAGTCGACGGCCACGGCGCGGTCCGGGATCGCCGCCGGGTGGGCGGCCTCGCGCACCAGCGGCTGCAGGTCGAGCACCTCGAAGACCCGCTCGAAGCTCACCAGAGCCGTCATCACGTCGACCCGGACGTTGGACAGCTGGGTGAGCGGGCCGTAGAGCCGGCCGAGCAGCGCGGCCAGCGCGAGCAGGGCGCCCACGGACAGGGACCGGTCGATCGCCATGAGTCCGCCGAGGCCGTAGACCAGCGCGGTCGCCAGCGCCGCGACGAAGGTCAGCCCGGTGAAGAAGAAGGTGCGGTTGAGCGCGATCTTGATGCCGATGTCGCGGACCCGGCCGGCGCGCGCGGCATACTCCCGGGCCTCGTCTCCCGGCCGCCCGAAGAGCTTGACCAGCAGGGCACCGGCGACGTTGAACCGCTCGGTCATCCGGGTGCCGAGCTCGGCGTTGAGCCCCATCGACTCGCGCGACAGACCCGCGAGCCGGCGCCCCATGAGCCGCGCCGGCACCAGGAAGACCGGCAGCAGCGCGACCGCCGCCAGCGTGAGCACCCAGGACTTGCTGGCCATCGCCACGAGGATGAACGCGACCGACACGACGTTGCTGACGGTCGAGGACAGGATGGTGGTGAAGGCCTGCTGCGCGCCGATGACGTCGGAGTTGAGACGGGTGACCAGCGCCCCGGTCTGCGCGCGGGTGAAGAACGCGATCGGCTGGGCCAGGACGTGGCTGAACACCTGGGTGCGCAGGTCGTAGATGAGCCCCTCGCCGATCCGCGCCGAGAACCACCGCTGCGCCAGGGCGAGGACGGCGTTGAGCACCGCGATGCCCGCGACGACCAGCGCGAGCGTGACCACGACCCGGCGGTCGCCGGGCAGCACGCCCTCGTCGACGATCCTGCCCAGCAGCAGCGGGGTCGCGACCACGAGGGCGGAGTCGAGCAGGATCAGGACGAGGAACACCGCGATCGGCGTGCGGAAGGGCTTGGCGTAGCCCAGGACCCGCCGCGCCGTCCCGGGCGCCAGCTTGCGGTCCTTGACCGAGGCGTCCTTGGTCAGCGACCGCATCATCTGCCAGCCGCCCGGCATGCTCATCGCGTCACCTCAGGGGCGTGCGCAGCCGGGTCGTTCAACCGCCGTATGCCGGTCAACCGCGTCCACCCTCCCCACTGGCCTCGGCCCGCGCCGCCACCTGCGGCTGCCCGCCCACCTGGGCCCCGGCAGGGGGCCCGACCTGAGCCGGCGGCTGCCCGCCGGCGTGGGCCCGGGCGAGGGCGGCGAGACGCCGGACCTGGGCCTCCCGCTCGACCCGCAGCTGGGTGTCGAGGTCGGCGTCGACCGCGGAGGCCAGCAGCGGCTTGAGCTCGCGCAGCGCCCCGGCGGGTGCCTCGAGGAGGGCGGTGACCAGGTCGTCGGTGGTGGCGTCCAGCTCGGGGCGCGGGACGACCACGGTGGCCAGGCCGATCGCCTGGGACTCGGCGCCGCCCACGACGCGGCCGGTCGCGCAGATCTCCAGCGCCCGGGCGAGCCCGACGAGCCGGACCAGGGGGCGGGTGCCGCCCAGGTCGGGCACCAGCCCCAGGCCGGTCTCCCGCATCGCGAAGGCCACGTCGTCGGCGCACACCCGCAGGTCGGCGGCCAGCGCGAGCTGGAAGCCAGCCCCGATCGCGTGCCCCTGGACGGCGGCGACCACCGTCTGCGGGATCTCCTGCCACACCCGGAAGGCACGCTGGAAGCCCGCGATCGCCTCGGCCGCCCCCGCCGGGTCACCCACGGCCAGGCGCACCAGGTCCGGCTCTCCCGGCATACCTCCTGGCGCCAGCAGGCCGCGGTGCAGCCCGGCGGAGAAGCTCTCCCCCTCGGCCCGCAGCACCACCACGCGCACCGCCTCGGGCAGCTGCTCCCCCACCTCGGCGAGGGCGGCCCACAGCGAGGGGGTCTGGGCATTGCGCTCGGCCGGGTTGGCGAGCGTCACCGTCAGGACCGGGCCGTCGGTGTCGACGCGCAGGTGCGGGTGCTGGGCCATGGCGTCACCCTAGTCCGACCTGCCGACATACCCCCCGGTGCCCGCGAGGGGCCGCACCCAGCCAGGCAGCATCGCCGGATCAGGCCAGCGAGATGAGGTCGAGATACTCCGCGCCCCACAGGTCCTCGACCCCGTCGGGCAGCACCAGCACCCGCTCGGGCTCCAGGGCCTCGACGGCGCCCTCGTCGTGCGACACCAGCACCACGGCCCCGGCGAAGGTCCGCAGCGCGCCGAGGATCTCCTGCCGCGAGGCCGGGTCCAGGTTGTTGGTGGGCTCGTCGAGCAGCAGCACGTTGGCCGAGCTGACCACCAGCAGCGCGAGGGACAGCCGCGTCTTCTCGCCGCCGGAGAGCACCCCGGCGGGCTTGTCCACGTCGTCGCCGCTGAACAGGAAGGAGCCGAGCACCTTGCGCACCTCGGTCTCGCCGAGGTCGGGGGCGGCGGACTTCATGTTGTCCAGGACCGACCGGTCGGTGTCGAGGTTCTCGTGCTCCTGGGCGTAGTAGCCGATCTTGAGGCCGTGGCCGGGCAGGACCTCGCCGGTGTCCGGGGTGTCCACGCCCGCGAGCATCCGCAGCAGGGTGGTCTTGCCGGCGCCGTTGAGGCCGAGCACGACGACCTTGGAGCCGCGGTCGATGGCCAGGTCGACGTCGGTGAAGACCTCCAGCGAGCCGTAGGACCGGGACAGGCCGCGCGCCATGAGCGGGGTCTTGCCGCACGGCGCGGGGTCCGGGAAGCGCAGGTGCGCCACCTTGTCCTGCTGCCGCTCACCCTCGAGGCCGTCCAGCATCCGCTCGGCGCGGCGGGCCATGTTGTGGGCGGCGGTGGCCTTGGTGGCCTTGGCGCCCATCTTGGCGGCCTGGGCGAGCAGGGTGGAGGCCTTCTTCTCGGCGTTGGCCCGCTCGCGCTTGCGGCGCTTCTCGTCGGTCTCGCGCTGGGCGAGGTAGGCCTTCCAACCCAGGTTGTACTGGTCGATGGTGGCGCGGTTGGCGTCCAGGTGGAAGACCTTGTTGACCACCTGGTCCAGCAGGTCGACGTCGTGGCTGATGACGATCAGCCCGCCCTTGTAGGTCTTGAGGTAGTCCCGCAGCCAGACGATCGAGTCGGCGTCCAGGTGGTTGGTGGGCTCGTCCAGCAGCAGGGTCTCGTTGCCGGAGAACAGGATCCGCGCGAGCTCGACCCGGCGGCGCTGACCGCCGGACAGGGTCGACAGGGGCTGGCCCAGGATGCGCTGCTCCAGGCCGAGCGCCGCCGCGATGGTCGCCGCCTCCGACTCCGCGGCATACCCGCCCGCCGCGTCGAAACGCGCCTGCAGCTTGGGATAGCGCTCCATGGCCGCCTCGTGGGTCTCCACGTCGGCCGATGCCATCGCCCCCTCGGTCTCGCGCATCTTGCGCACGATCACGTCCAGGCCGCGGGCCGACAGGATCCGGTCGCGGGCGAGGACGGCCAGGTCACCGGTGCGCGGGTCCTGCGGCAGGTAGCCGACGGTGCCGGAGCGGGTGACCTGCCCGGCGGCGGGCTGCCCCTCCCCGGCCAGCACCTTGGTGAGGGTGGTCTTGCCGGCGCCGTTGCGGCCCACCAGCCCGATCCGGTCGCCCGCCGCCACTCGGAAGGAGGCGTGGTCGATGAGGATCCGGGCGCCGGCGCGCAGCTCGATGTCGGTCGCGGCGATCACGTGTGGGGTCCTTCGTGAGGGGTTCGTCTGGCAGGTCCCGAGGATGGGTAACAGGTCGTGAGCAATCACCCCCGGTTGACCTCGGCGCGCGAGGCAGCCGAGTTAGTCTACGGCCACGTTTGCCGGACCAGTCAGGCGTCCGCACGAGTCAGGAGCAAGGATGAGCTTCAACGACGATGCCCAGTTCGACACCAGTCAGGTCGAGCGGGGCGGTGGCGGCGGTGGTATGAGCCCCGGGGGCATGATCGTCGGTGGTGGTGGCGGCCTCGGCCTCCTCGGTCTGATCATCGTGCTGCTGCTCAACATGTGCGGCGGCGGCAACGTCAGCCTCCCGTCCACCGGCAGCGCGGGCCAGCAGGGCGCCGGCACCGGCAGCGCCGCGGACCTCGACCGCTGCAAGACCGGCGCCCAGGGCAACACCGACGTCGAGTGCCGCGTGGTCGGCACCGTCAACTCCGTCCAGGCCTACTGGAAGAAGGCCCTGCCCGAGCAGGCCGGCCGCCAGTACGTCCCGGCCAAGACCAACCTCTACCAGGGCCAGACCCGCTCCGCGTGCGGCACCGCCTCCAACCAGGTCGGCCCGTTCTACTGCCCCACCGACCGCAAGGTCTACATCGACGCCTCCTTCTTCAAGCTGCTGAGCACCCAGTTCGGCGCCGACGACGGTGCGCTCGCGCAGGAGTACGTCGTGGCCCACGAGTACGGCCACCACATCGAGAACCAGCTCGGCCTGCTGCAGAAGGCCCAGCAGGACCCGCAGGGCCCGCAGTCCGGCGGCGTCCGCATCGAGCTCATGGCCGACTGCCTCGCCGGCATGTGGGCCAAGGACGCCAGCACCACCCAGGACGCCCAGGGCCGCACCCTCATCAAGCCGCTGTCCGAGAAGGACATCAACTCCGCGCTGTCCGCCGCCAAGTCCGTCGGTGACGACCACATCCAGTCCACGATGGGCTCCGGCCAGGTCAACCCCGAGTCCTGGACCCACGGCTCCTCCGAGGCCCGCCAGCGCTGGTTCCTCAAGGGCTACCAGCAGGGCAGCCTGCAGACCTGCAACACCTTCGCCGTCGACCGGGTCGAGTGAGCGCACCCCCACGACCACCCGTCCGCAGGCCCGATCCCGTCCCGGGGTCGGGCCTGCGGCTCGTCCCGAGGGGTCCCGGCGGCTCTGAGGTGCGAGAGCATGGCCGTATGACGTCCCGCACCATCGGCTTCGACCTCGACCAGACCCTCGTGGACACCCAGGAACGGATCGTGGGGTCCTTCCGCTCGGCGCTGCGGGCCATGCAGCTGCCCGACGTCGACGCCGAGGCCTTCCGGCCCTGGTTCGGCTACCCGCTCGGGCAGATCCTGGCGCAGGTCTCCCCCGGCGCCGACGAGGCGGTGTTCACGCCGCTGTACCGGCAGGCCTACGACGTGGACCGGCCCGGCACCATCGCCCCCATGCCGGGCGCCGTCGAGGCGCTGGAGTGGCTGCACGCCAACGCTTTCCGGTCCTTCGTCGTCTCGGCCAAGAACACCCCGGCCGTCGAGGCCTCCCTCGCCGACGCCGGGCTGGCCCACCTGCTCGACGGCTTCCACGGCGACCTCTTCGGCGAGCAGAAGGCTATCCCGATCCGGCAGGAGGGAGCGGGGTTCTACGTCGGGGACCACATCGCCGACATGCACGCGGCGAGCCTGGCCGGAGCCGTCGGGATCGCCGTGGTCTCCGGGGGCCACGACGAGCACGCGCTGCGGGAAGCCGGCGCAGCCGCCGTCATACGGACCCTGGCCGAGCTGCCCGAGGTGCTCACCCGCCTCTCCTGACGCTCGCCGGCAGGGGCACGTCGCGAGGTTCGCGCGGCATGTCGCGACCACCAGGGGCACGTGGCAGAGACGGGGGGCTGCCCGGGTGGCGCCCGGCGGGACGGCGACGGTCGCCCCGCCCGCCTGTGGCATCATGCGAGATACGTGCTCCGGGGTCGGTGCAATTCCGAGCCGGCGGTGACAGTCCGCGACCCGACCACCTCTCGAGGTGGGCGGTTGACCTGGTGGAACTCCAGGACCGACGGTGAAAGTCCGGATGGGAGGCAGCACGAGAGGGCCCGCCAGGGTGCCTCGACGCAGGGTGACCTGCGGCGCGTCCGCGTGCCGCCCGGTCGCCCGTCGCCGTCGTCCCCGGAGCTCGCGAGGCGAGCACCTGCTCGCCCGACGAGCACGGAGAGAGACGATGGACGACCGCACCACCGACCACGAGACGCCCGAGCGGGACGTGCTGCTCCTGCGGCGTGCCGTCGGCCTCGCCACCCGCGGACCGGCCGTCGACCCCAACCCCCGGGTCGGCTGCGTCCTCGTGGCCGCCGACGGCGAGGTGATCGGCGAGGGCTGGCACCGCGGCGCGGGCACGCCGCACGCCGAGACCGCCGCCCTGGCCGACGCGCTCGCGGCGGGCCACGAGACCCGCGGCGCCACCGCCTATGTCTCCCTCGAGCCGTGCAACCACACCGGCCGCACCGGCCCGTGCGCCGAGGCCCTGGTCGAGGCGCGCGTGGCTCGGGTGGTGTATGCCGCCGCCGACCCCTCCCCTCTCGCTGCCGGGGGCGCCGACACCCTCCGGGCCGCAGGCATCGCCACCGACCTGGTCCCGGTCGCCGAGGCGACGGGCCTCAACCCGTGGTTCGACCACGCCGCGCGCACCGGGCGGCCCTTCGTCACCTGGAAGCTCGCCGCCACCCTCGACGGGCGCAGCGCCGCCGCCGACGGCACCAGCCGCTGGATCACCGGCCCGGCCGCCCGCGAGGACGTGCACCGGCTGCGCGCGACCGCGGGTGCCGTGGTCGTCGGGACCGGCACCGCCCTGGCCGACGACCCGCACCTGACGGTCCGCCACGACGGCGTCCTCGCCGAGCAGCAGCCGCTGCGCGTGGTCGTCGGCTCGCGCGAGCTGCCGCGCACCGCACGGGTGCTCGACGACGCGGCTCCGACTCTCCTGCTCCCCCACCAGGATCCGGCCCAGACCCTGGCCGAGCTGCACGCCCGCGGCATACGTCACGTCTGGCTCGAGGGCGGGCCCGCTCTCGGATCCGCCTGGCTGGCAGCAGGACTCGTCGACCGGGTGATCGCCTACGTCGCGCCCGTGCTGCTGGGGGCAGGCTCCCCCGCCGTCGCCGACCTCGGCGTCACCACCATGGCCGAGGCCGTGCACCTGACCACCACCGACGTGACCGTGCTCGACGGCGACGTGCGGATCACCATGACCCCCAACCCGATCGGAGGGTGCTGATGCACACCGAGTCCCCCATCGAGGAGGCCCTGCAGGCGCTGCGCGAGGGCCGGCCGGTGCTCGTCCTGGACGACGTCGACCGCGAGAACGAGGGCGACGTCGTGGTCGCCGCGCAGACCGTCACCACCGAGTGGCTCGCGTGGACGATCCGGCACTCCTCCGGCTACGTCTGCGCGCCGATGACCGAGGAGCGCGCCGACCGACTGGCTCTGCCGCTCATGGTCGCCCGCAACGAGGACAGCCTGCGCACGGCCTACACCGTCACCGTCGACGCCGCGGCGGGCGTGACCACGGGGATCAGCGCCGCCGACCGCACCCGCACCCTGCACGTGCTCGCCGACCCGGCCTCCGAGCCCACCGACCTGGTCCGCCCCGGCCACGTGGTGCCGCTGCGCGCCCGCGACGGCGGGGTGCTCGTGCGCCGCGGCCACACCGAGGCCTCGGTCGACCTGTGCCGCCTCGCCGGCCTGGAGCCCGTCGCCGCGATCGGCGAGCTGGTCCACGACAGCGGCGAGATGATGCGCACCCCAGAGGTGTTCGCGCTGGGCGCCGAGCTCGGGCTGCCCGTCGTCACCATCGCCTCGCTGGTCCGCCACCGGGAGCGCCACGACCGGGTCCGGCTGGCCGCGCGCACCACGCTCCCCACCCGCCACGGGGCGTTCACGGCCTACGGCTACGAGGACCTCCTGACCGGCGCCGAGCACGTGGCCCTGGTGAGTCCCCTCGGCCTGCCAGGAGAGTCGCCGATCGTCCGGGTGCACTCGGAGTGCCTGACCGGTGATGCCTTCGGGTCGCTGCGGTGCGACTGCGGGCCCCAGCTCGACCAAGCCCTGGCGCGGGTCGCGGCCGAGGGCGGTGCGGTCGTCTACGTCCGCGGGCACGAGGGGCGCGGCGTCGGGCTGCTCGCCAAGCTCGCGGCCTATCACCAGCAGGACGAGGGCGCCGACACCGTGGACGCCCAGACCCGGCTCGGGCTGCCGGTCGACGCGCGGGAGTATGCCGGTGCGGCTGCGGTCCTGCACCACCTCGGCCTCACCCGGGTCCGGCTGATCACCAACAACCCCGACAAGGTCACGTCCCTGACCGACGCCGGCATCGAGGTCGCCGCCGTGGAGCCCTCGCTCGTGCCGCCCAACCCGGCCAACGCGGCCTACCTGCGCACCAAGCGCACCCGCATGGGCCACCTGCTGCCCGCCGACCCCCCCGTCGTCCAGCCCGACGACGCCCACCTCGCACCCACGCTCGCCCAGGAGGCATGACATGGCCGGACACGGCTCCCCCACCCTCACCGTCGACGGCAGCGGCCTGCGCGTCGCGATCGTCGCGTCCTCGTGGCACGACCAGGTGATGGACGGACTGATCGACGGGGCGCGCCGCGGCTGCGCCGACGCCGGCATCGACCGACCCGAGATCGTCCGCGTGCCAGGCACCTTCGAGCTGTCCGTGGCCTGCGCCCGGCTGGCGCCGCGGTATGACGCGCTGGTCGCCCTCGGCGTGGTGATCCGGGGCGGAACCCCGCACTTCGACTACGTGTGCAGCGCCGCCACCCAGGGGCTGACCGAGGTGTCCGTGCGCACCGGCGTGCCCGTCGGCTTCGGGGTGCTGACCTGCGACGACGACGCCCAGGCGGTCGACCGTGCGGGGCTGCCCGGGTCGCGGGAGGACAAGGGCCACGAGGCCGCCACCGCGGCGATCGCGATGGCGGTCACCCTGCGCGACCTGGAGGCTCGCGCCTGACCTGGCGGCGTTCCACCTGGCGGCGCCTGACCTGCTGCTCCTGAGCGGGTGGCCACGGAGGTGGCTGTCCTTCCCGGCACACCGCCGAGACGGACCCGGACGCGGTGTGCCCGGACCAGCGGCGTACCCGGTCCACGAGAGGCGGCCTGCTCGTCCGCCGACTCGGTTCCCGACGAGGGCGACGGGAGGGCACCTGCGCCGTCCCGTCGCCCTCGCTCAGCGGACCCGGGCCGCCGGACCCGGACGTGCAGCCACGACGCCCGACGGCTCGATCTCCCGCCTGGTCAGGCAGTAGGTCGTGCCGTCCGGCGCCCGCATCACGTGCCACCAGGGGTGCTCGGCCACGAAGTCGGCGCCCAGGCTCGTGTGCCGCGCCGTGGCCTGCTCGAGGCGCTCCTGCCGCTCCCCCACCGCGATGTCCAGGTGCCCGTGGACCGGCCCGCCGGAGTCGTCGAGCCGCTGCAGCAGGATGTGCATCGCGCTGGGGCGCGGCGGCTGCAGCACGATCAGGTCGGCGCGGCGGGAGACCTGGTGGACCCGCCAGCTGGTCAGCGCGTTCCACCAGGTCAGCTCGAGGTCCCAGCGGTCGGCGGGGACGTCCACGCAGACCTGGTCCAGCCGCTCGTCCGCCACCGGCGACGGCAGCACGGCCTCCCCGTCGTGGCCGACGCAGCACACCCCGAAGCCGCCGGGCGAGCGCAGCGCGACGAACCCCGGCTCGTGGTGCACGACCGCGCCACCCGCGGCCTCGCCGACGGCGGCGAACGCCTCGGGATGGATGCAATGCAGGTCGACGTGCACGCCGGGCAGACCGGAGCCCACGTCCTGCAGCCGCAGGTGCGGGTCCCCGTCGCGGGGCAGGTAGGTCGAGAACTGGCCCTGGTGGCCGCGCACGGGCGACATCGTGGAGCCGGTCACCGCACTCCAGAAGTCCGCTGCCGCAGGCACCTTAGCGGTCGGCACGTCGACGAAGGCCGTCACCCACGCGATCATGCCCGCCACCCCGGCTCGCGCCCCAGCAGGGCGACCAGCTGATCCAACCGGTCGCGGGATCCGGTCGCCATCGGCGGCGCGAAGATGCCCTCGACCCCTCCTCCGCTCACCCGGGGCGTCTCGTAGCGCAGGCATGCGTCGACGGCCTCCGGCACCGCCGTCCAGCGCGCACCGGCGCCGCGGGCCAGGTCCCACCCGTGCACGGTGAGGTCGACGAGCATCTGCTCGGCATACTCATGGATCGGGCAGGGCCCGAAGGACATCCGCAGCACCCGGGACTCGTCCTCGACCGCGTCCCAGGACGCCAGGGAGCGATCCACGGCTGCGTGCCAGGCTCCGACCGGGTCCGACCCCAGGACATCACCGTCGTAGTCCGAGCCCACGTCCCCCAGCGTCTCCCCGGCGAGCAGCCTGGGCGCCCAGAGGTGCTCGGCGGTGAGGTGTCCCAGCACGTCCCGCACGCTCCACCCCTCGCACGGGCTGGGCCGGGACCATGCCTCATCCGATAGCCGCTCCACCAAGTCCGTCACCGAGGCTGCTGCGGCCGGGAGCAGCCTGCGGGCGCTGGACATCTCCGTCGACGTCATGGTGGACACTCTGCCATCGACCCGGACCGGCTGCCGCACGGGGTCGGTCACCCCCACCTGCACGCACCGGGCGCGGGCCAGCACCGAGCGCAGGACCTCGTGCGTCGGGTCCGGTATGTCGAAGGCCTGGTAGCGCGCCAGGTCCGTCCACGCCGCGAGCCTGGGGTCGGCCAGGACCCGGTCCACCAGCCCGCGGTCACCCCCGACGGCCAGCGCCTGCGCCCACCCGAGACCGGAGCCGCCCACGGCCCGCGCCTGGTGCATCCGCAGGACGCAGGTCACCACGTGCTCGACCAGAGCGTCCGCCTGGTTGGCCCGCCGTCGCGCGTAGCGCTGCTGGGACCAACCGCCCGCGGCCGTCCGGGACTGGACGTAGCGGGACCCGGCCGTGTGCGCGACGAAGGTCGTCCCGTCGGCCAGCCCCAGCGCGTAGCGTCCCCGCCGGACCAGGACGAGCGCGAGCCGGGGGCTCGCCGCGGGCCACCCCACGAGGGTGCGCAGCGACGAGACCTGCGAGGCGCCCGCAGGGTCCAGGGCGGTGAGCCGGGCGACGGTCCCGTCGGCGCAGGTGATGACGATCGCGTCCGCGTCGTGGGACCAGGTGGGCGCACCGTGCCGGTCCAGCAGGTCCCCGACCCAGCGGGTGAGCCGCTCCCGAGGCAGCTCGACGGTGCGCGGGGCGGTGCCCGACCCCTCGCTCATGGCCTCTCGGGCGGCGTCGTCATGGCGTCGATGGTAGTGCCCCGGCCACGCCCGGCGGCCTGCACGGACACGACCGTCGGTCGGCGCCGCCGACGCGGATCCGCGACCGCCCGGAGAACGACGGCCCCGGGGGTGCCCCCGCGCGTGCCACGGGGCCAGGCTGGCCCTGTGGCACGTTCAAAGAGGGGTCATGGCGTACTCGTCGAGGCCAGCCTGGCCCCGAAGGAGCGCTGCGCGGCGGGGCCGATCCTGCGATGCCGGCCGACCGGGCAGACTCCGGGCCGACGACGGCGGGGCCCCTCGCAGATCCGAGGGGCCCCGCCGCGAGGCGCTGCGTCGCTCAGACGTTGAAGCCGAGCGCCCGCAGCTGCTCGCGCCCGTCCGGCGTGATCTTGTCCGGGCCCCACGGCGGCATCCACACCCAGTTGATCCGGTGGGAGCTCACCAGCCCCTCGAGCGCCTGGGCGGTCTGGTCCTCGATCACGTCGGTCAGCGGGCAGGCCGCCGAGGTGAGGGTCATGTCGATCACGGCGCCGGCGGCCGGGTCGACGGTGATGCCGTAGACCAGGCCGAGGTCGACGACGTTGATGCCGAGCTCGGGGTCGACGACGTCGCGCATGGCCTCCTCGACGTCGGCGACGTTGGGCGGCGTGGCGCCCGTGGTGGCGGTCTCGCTCATCACTGCTCCTTGCTGGTCGGGGCGGCGGGGGTCGGGGAGGTGCTGCTGATGTCGACACCGGCGCGGGCCAGCGCGTCGACCATGGCGGTCCAGCCCAGGAGCGCGCACTTGACTCTGGCGGGGTACTGCGCGACGCCGGCCAGGGCGATCCCGTCGCCGATGACCTCCTCGTCGCCGGGATCGGTCCCCTTGCTGGTCAGCATGGTTCGCATGGCACCGAAGGTCGCGAAGACCTCCGAGAGCGGGCGGCCGATGCACTCCTCGGCGAGCATCGACGTCGACGCCATCGAGATCGAGCAGCCGAGCGCGTCGTAGGACACGTCCTGCAGCGTGATCTGCTCCGGCGTGCCCGCGGTGCGGTCGACGTGGACCCGCAGGGTCACCTCGTCCCCGCACGTCGGGTTGACGTGGTGCACCTCGGCCTCGAAGGGCTCGCGCAGACCCGCGTGGTGCGGGTGCTTGGAGTGGTCGAGGATCAGCTCCTGATAGAGGTCCATCAGCTCGCCTCCTGCTGGGTGTCCAGGCCGAAGATCTCGGGGACGCGGTCCAGCGCGGCGAGGAGGGCGTCCACCTCCTCGACGGTGTTGTATGCCGCGAAGCTGGCGCGGGTCGTCGCGGCGACGCGCATCCGGCGGTGCAGCGGCCAGGCGCAGTGGTGGCCCACGCGGACCTCGACGCCCTGGTCGTCGAGGACCTGACCGACGTCGTGGGCGTGCACCTCCTCGACGACGAAGGCCACGGACGAGCCGCGGTCGGTCATCTCGGTGGGACCGATCACCCGCACCCAGGGTCGCCGGGCGAGGCCGTCGAGCAGCCGCTGCGCGAGGGCCTCCTCGTGGGCCTGCACCCGGTCCAGGCCCAGCTCGTCGAGGTAGTCGCACGCGGCGGCCAGCCCGACGGCCTGGGCGACGTTCATCGACCCGGCCTCGAAGCGCGCGGGCGGAGCGGAATACGTCGTCTCCTCCATGCGCACGAGCGCGATCATCGACCCGCCGGTGATGAACGGCGGCATGGCGGCGAGCAGCTCGGCCCGCCCCCACAGCACGCCCACACCGGTGGGGCCGAGCATCTTGTGCCCGGACAGGGCGACGAGGTCGACGCCCAGCTCCTGCACGTCGAGTCGCTGGTGCGGGGCGCTCTGGCAGGCGTCGAGCACGGTCAGGGCACCGACCTCGCGGGCGCGGGCGACGAGCCGGTCGACGGGGTTGACGGTGCCGAGCACGTTGGAGACGTGGGTGAAGGCCAGCACCTTGGTGCGCTCGGTGACGACCTCGTCGAGGTCCGACAGGTCCAGACGGCCGTCGTCGGTCACCCCGAGCCAGCGCAGCGTGGCGCCGGTGCGGCGGCACAGCTCCTGCCAGGGCACGAGGTTGGCGTGGTGCTCCATCTCGGTCAGGCACACCTCGTCCCCCGGCGCGAGGGCGAAACGCTCGGCGACCTCCGGCGGCACCCCGTCCATCGCACCCGCGAACCCGGCGTTGCTGAAGGCATAGGCGACGAGGTTGAGCGACTCGGTGGCGTTCTTGGTGAACACCACCTCGTCGGGGTCACCCGCACCGATGAAGCGGGCCACGGTCGCCCGGGCCTGCTCGTAGGCGTCGGTGGCCTCCTCGGACAGCAGGTGCGCGCCGCGGTGGGCACCGGCGTTGACGGTCTCGTAGAACCGCCGCTCGGCGTCGACGACCTGGCGGGGCTTCTGCGAGGTGGCGCCGGAGTCGAGGTAGACCAACGGGTGGCCCCCCCGGCCGGTGCGAGCGAGGATCGGGAAGTCGGCCCGGATCCGGGCCGACTCCTCGGGGGTGAACGGCTGGGCCACCGTCAGGCCTGCGCGACCTCGGCGGGGGCGTCCGCCGGGAGCGAGGGCGAGGCGGGAGCGCCCGCGGCGGCCGGGGCGGGGGCGTTGACGAAACGGTCGTAGCCCTCCTCCTCCAGGCGCTCGGCGAGCTCCGGGCCGCCCTCCTCCACGATCTTGCCCGCCACGAAGACGTGCACGAACTGCGGCTGGATGTAGCGCAGGATCCGCGTGTAGTGGGTGATGAGGAGCACGCCCACGTCGCCGCCCGCGATGACCCGGTTGACACCCTCGGAGACGATCTTGAGCGCGTCGACGTCCAGGCCGGAGTCGGTCTCGTCGAGGATCGCCAGCGACGGCTTGAGCAGCTCCATCTGGAGCACCTCGAAGCGCTTCTTCTCACCGCCGGAGAAGCCCTCGTTGACGTTGCGCTCGGCGAAGGCCGGGTCCATGCGCAGCTCGCCCATGGCGGTCTTGACGTCCTTGACCCAGGTGCGCAGCTTGGGGGCCTCGCCCTGCACCGCGGTCTTGGCGGTGCGCAGGAAGTTGGACACGGTGACGCCGGGCACCTCGACGGGGTACTGCATCGCGAGGAACATGCCGGCGCGGGCGCGCTCGTCGACGCTCATCGCGAGGACGTCCTCGCCGTCGAGGGTGACGGTGCCCTGGGTGACGGTGTAGCGCGGGTGCCCGGCCAGCGCGTAGGCCAGCGTGGACTTGCCCGAGCCGTTGGGGCCCATGATCGCGTGGGTCTCCCCCGAGCGGATCGTCAGGTCGACGCCCTTGAGGATCTCCTTGGTGCCCTGCTCGGTCTCGACCGTGACGTGCAGGTCGCGAATCTCCAGCGTTGCCATATCTGCTCAGTTCTCCTTGTTGGTGGGCGCCTCGACGTCGACCAGGACGTCGTCACCCTCGAGCTTGACGGGGTAGACCGCGACCGGGACCGTGGCCGGCGGGGTCAGGGGGGCGCCGGTGCGCAGGTCGAAGGTCGCGCCGTGCAGCCAGCACTCGAGCGTGCAGCCGGACAGCTCGCCCTCGGACAGCGAGACGTTGGCGTGGGTGCAGGTGTCGTTCACGGCGTGCAGCTCGCGTTCGCCGGTGCGGGCCAGCGCGATGGTCACGCCGTCGACCTCCGCGGCGGCCACCCGGCCGACGGGGATCTCCTCCAGGGCGCAGACCTTCTCGAAGCTCACGCGGTCACCTCGCGCGGGGCCGTCTCGAAGGCCGCGTCCACCGAGTCGGCGAGCTCACGGTCGATGATCTCCATCAGCCGGGCCTGGGTGTCGGTGACCCCGATGCGGTTGATGATGTCGGCGAAGAAGCCGTGCACGACCAGGCGGCGTGCCTCCCGCTCGGGGATGCCGCGGGCCTGGAGGTAGAACAGCTGCTCGTCGTCGAACCGGCCGGTCGCGGCGGCGTGGCCCGCCCCGACGATCTGCCCGGTCTCGATCTCCAGGTTGGGGACCGAGTCGGCGCGGGCACCCTCGGTCAGCACCAGGTTGCGGTTGAGCTCGTAGGTGTCGGTGCCCTCGGCCGCGGCGCGGATCAGGACGTCGCCGACCCAGACCGAGTGGGCGGTCTCGCCGCGCAGGGCGCCGCGGTACTCCACGTCCGAGGAGCAGTGCGGAGCCTCGTGGTCCACGAACAGGCGGTGCTCCTGGTGCTGGGCGGCGTCGGTGAAGTAGACGCCGAGACACTCGGCGGAGCCACCCGGACCGGCATACCGCACCGTCGTGCAGACGCGGGCGACGGCGCCGCCGAGGGTGACCGCGATGTGTCGCACGGTCGCGTCCCGCCCGACGAGGAGGTCGTGCTGGGCCAGGTGCAGCGCGTCGTCGTCCCACTCCTGCACCGTCACGACGGTGAGCTGGGCGCCGTCGCCGACCCGGATCTCCACGTTGCTGCCGCAGCGCGCGGATCCCTTGTGGCTCAGCAGGACCGTGGCCTTGGACTGGGCGCCCGCGTCGATGAGCAGGTGCCCGTTGACCCGGGCTCCGCCGGAGGCGGTCACCGTGATCCGCGAGGCCTCGCCGAACTCGCGGCCCTGCGGGATCTGCACGACGTAGCCGTCCTGGAAACCCGCCCAGGCGACGGCGGAGGCGCGGTCGGCGGGCCGGAGCACCTGCCCGAGCCGCGCGTCGCCGCGGGGCACCTCGGAGACCTTGATGCCGGCCGGGACCTGGATGTCGGTCTTGACGCCGCCCAGGTCCGAGGGCGCGACGTGGAAGAGCTCCTGCAGCCGGTCGACCGGGGTGAAGCGCCAGTCCTCCTCGCGGCCGTTCGGCACCGGGAAGTCCTCGACCTCGAAGGAGGTCGTGCGCTCGGCGCGGGACTGGTCCGGCACGAAGGGAGTCTGGAAGGCCTCCGGACGGGCGTCCGGGCGACCTGCGGTGGTGGGGGTCTTGAGCTCGACTGGCATCAGCCGACGGCTCCTTCCATCTGCAGCTCGATCAGGCGGTTGAGCTCGAGGGCGTACTCCATGGGCAGCTCGCGCGCGATGGGCTCGACGAACCCGCGCACGATCATCGCCATGGCCTCCTCCTCGGACATGCCGCGGGACATCAGGTAGAACAGCTGGTCGTCGCTCACCTTGGACACGGTGGCCTCGTGACCCATCTGCACGTCGTCCTCGCGGACGTCGACGTACGGATAGGTGTCCGAGCGCGACACGTTGTCGACGAGCAGGGCGTCGCAGCGGACGTTGCTCCTGGAGCCGTGGGCGCCCTCGGCGATCTGCACGAGCCCGCGGTACGACGTGCGACCGCCGCCGCGCGCCACCGACTTGGAGACGATCGAGCTGGACGTGCGCGGCGCCGCGTGGACCATCTTGGCCCCGGCGTCCTGGTGCTGGCCCTCGCCGGCGAAGGCGATCGACAGGGTCTCGCCGCGGGCGTGCTCGCCGAGCAGGAAGACCGCGGGGTACTTCATCGTCACCTTGGAGCCGATGTTGCCGTCGATCCACTCCATGGTGGCGCCGGCCTCGCAGGTGGCTCGCTTGGTGACGAGGTTGTAGACGTTGTTGGACCAGTTCTGGATGGTCGTGTAGCGCACCCGCGCGTTCTTCTTGACCACGATCTCCACGACGGCGCTGTGCAGCGAGTCGGACTTGTAGATCGGGGCGGTGCAGCCCTCGACGTAGTGCACGTAGGAGCCCTCGTCGGCGATGATCAGCGTCCGCTCGAACTGGCCCATGTTCTCGGTGTTGATCCGGAAGTAGGCCTGCAGCGGGATGTCCACGTGCACGCCCGGCGGGACGTAGATGAACGAGCCGCCCGACCACACCGCGGTGTTCAGCGCGGAGAACTTGTTGTCGCCCGCCGGGATCACGCTGGCGAAGTACTCCTTGAACAGGTCCTCGTGCTCGCGCAGACCGGTGTCGGTGTCGACGAAGATGACGCCCTTCTCCTCCAGGTCCTCGCGGATCTGGTGGTAGACGACCTCGGACTCGTACTGCGCGGCGACGCCGGCGATGAGGCGCTGCTTCTCGGCCTCCGGGATGCCCAGCTTGTCGTACGTCGCCTTGATGTCCTCGGGCAGCTCCTCCCAGCTGGTGGCCTGCTTCTCGGTGGACTTCACGAAGTACTTGATGTTCTGGAAGTCGATGCCGGTCAGGTCGCTGCCCCAGCTCGGCATCGGCTTCTTGTCGAACAGGCGCAGCGCCTTGAGGCGGACGTCGAGCATCCACTGCGGCTCGCCCTTGCGGGCGGAGATGTCCGCGACGACGTCGGTGGACAGGCCTCGGCGGGCGGTGGCGCCCGCGTCGTCCTTGTCGGCCCAGCCGTACTCGTAGCGACCCAGGCCCTTCAGGCCTGGGTTGAGCTCCTCGATGTTGGTGGTCATCGGGTGGACCTTTCGTCGTGGTCGGGGGTCTGCGGAGGCGGTGCGTGGTCGGGTCGGTCCGGCGCGGGCGCGTCGGGTGGTGGGTCCGGTGGGGCGGCTGCGCCGGGTGCATGCCGGGAGGACCCCGCCCCCACCGGCACGAAGGTCGTGCACACGTGCTCGCCGTGGGCCAGGGTCGCCAGGCGTTGGACGTGGACGCCGAGCAGCCTGCCGAAGGCCTTCCGCTCGGCGTCGCAGAACTGCGGGAACTCGCTCGCGACCTGCTGCACCGGGCAGTGGCCCTGGCACAGCTGGACGCCCAGCGTGGTGGTGCCGTCGGCCAGCGCCACCGGGCGGCTGCTCGCGGCGTAGCCGTCCTGCGTCAGCACCTCGGCGAGGACGCGGGCGCGTGCCTCCGGGTCGTCGCCCGCGGCCCGCACCCGGTCGCGGTAGCGCTCCTCGAGCCGGGCGACGTGCTGGGTGGCGAAGGCCTCGACGGCGTGCTCCCCCACCTGCTCGTGCAGGAACCGCAGCGCCGACGTGGCGACGTCGTCGTAGCTCGCGTCCAGGGCGCGGTGCCCGGCGTCGGTGAGGACGTAGGCGCGAGCGGGTCGGCCCCGCCCCCGGGAGGTCCCGGCGGCGGTGCGGGCGGTGATCAGCCCGGCGCCCTCCAGCGCGTCCAGGTGGCGACGCACCGCGGTCGGGGTGATGTCGAGCATCTCGGCCAGCGACGCGGCGGTCACCGGACCGTGCTCGGAGACGCCCTGCTGCACGCGGGCCCGGGTGCTGGAATCCGCGGGAGAGGTGAGGGCCGACGGCTTCGCCATACACCCTGCTCCTCTCCGTGATCTGCGCTGCTCCGAGCGGCTGCGCAGGACCTGCACCGATGATAAACGAAAGATCCGTGTTGCCTAATTCCTGGGGTGTGCCGGATCCCGCGCCCCGTCGCGGTCGCTCAGCCCCTGCTGGGCGGCCCGCGCGTAGAGTGCCGTTCCGTGACGACTGCCGTGACCGCCCGGGGGCTGCGCAAGAGCTTCGGCTCCGTGCGCGCCGTCGACGACCTGACCTGGAGCGCCGAGCAGGGCGCCATCACCTGCGTGCTCGGGCCCAACGGCGCCGGCAAGACCACGGCCATGGAGATCCTCGAGGGCCTCCAGCGCCCCGACGAGGGTGCGGCCCGGGTCCTCGGCACCGACCCCTGGGAGGCCTCCGCCGAGCACCGCGCCCGCGTCGGCGTCATGCTCCAGGACGGCGGGCTGCCCAACGGCGCCAAGCCGGTCCGGCTGCTGCATCACCTGTCCGCGCTGTATGCCGCTCCCCTCCCCGTCGACGACCTCGCCGCCCGGCTCGGCATCGACCGCTTCGCCGGCACCACCGTGCGACGCCTGTCCGGTGGCCAGAGGCAGCGGGTCGCCCTCGCCGCCGCGCTGATCGGCGACCCCGAGGTCGTCTTCCTCGACGAGCCGACCGCCGGCCTGGACCCGCACGCCCGGCTCGACGTCTACGACCTGGTCCGCGAGACCCGCGACCGCGGTGTCGGCGTGGTGGTGACCACCCACTCCTTCGAAGAGGCCGACCGCCTCGCCGACCACCTGGTCGTGATCAGCGACGGCCGCGTCGTCGGCGCCGGCACCCCCGCCCAGCTGTGCGCCGGCCGTCCCCTGGAGGACGTCTACTTCGAGCTCACCAGGAAGGTCCGCCGATGAGCGCCGCCGCCCCCGTCGCCGCCCGGATCAAGGCGCAGACGGCCTTCGACATCGGGACCTTCCTGCGCAACGGCGAGCAGACCCTCGTCTCGATCGTGCTGCCCGCGATGGCGCTCGTCGGGGGCGTGCTCGCGCCCTGGCCCGACCTCGGGGCCGGGCGGCGCGTCGACATCGTCACCCCGGGGGTCTTCGCCCTCGCGGTGCTGTCCTCCGGGTTCACCGGGCAGGCGATCCAGACGGGTTTCGACCGCCGGTACGGCGTGCTCCGGCTGCTCGGCGCCTCTCCCCTCGGCAAGACCGGCCTGCTGATCTCCCGGGTGCTCGCGGTGATGGCGATCCAGGTCATCCAGTTCGTGGTGCTCGGTGCCGTCGGGCTGGCTCTCGGCTGGGGCCCCGACGTGGTCGGCGTCCTGCCCTTCCTCGTCTTCTGGCTGCTCGGGACCACGGCCTTCGTGGGCTTCGCCCTGCTCTTCGCCGGCACCCTGCGCGCCGAGGCCACCCTCGCGCTCGCCAACCTGGTGTGGGTGCTGATGCTCGGCGTCGGCGGCGTGCTCATCCCCGGCTCCCACCTGCCCCGCCCGTGGTCGACGCTCGTGTCCTACCTGCCCTCGGCGGCCCTGGGCGACGGCTTCCGCGCAGCCTTCGAGAGTCACGGGCTGCCCCTGCAGCCGCTCCTCGTGCTGCTGGTCTGGGCCGCGGTCTTCTGCGGTATGGCGGCGCGACTCTTCCGCTGGTCCGACTGACCTCGCCGTCCCGGCCCTGGCCACCCCGACGTCCGGGCTCCGTGACGGGCCTGCACGACGGCCCTGCACGACGGCGATCGGGTGGTGGGGCGACCGCCTCCGGCAGGGGGCCGAAGACTAGGGTGGGGCGGTGAGCACGCCGACCCCCCCAGCCCGCCCGACCGACTCCCCGACCGATGTGGTGCGCCCGCCGCGCGGGGCCCGCGACTGGCTGTGGATCGCGCTCATCGCCAACCTGGTCGGCAACGTGCTCATCATCCTCACCGGCGGCCTCGTGCGGCTCACCGGGTCCGGGCTCGGCTGCCCCACCTGGCCCCGGTGCACCCCGGACTCGCTCGTGCCGACCGGTCAGCAGGCCGAGGGCTTCCACAAGTTCATCGAGTTCGGCAACCGGATGCTCACCCCGGTGCTGGTGATCGTGGCGCTGGCGGTCTTCGTGCTGGCGGTCCTGCGCTGCTGGCGCACCCGGCGGCGGTTCGTCTGGGACTGCCTGGTGCCGCTGGTCTTCGTGCTCGTGCAGGCCGTGGTCGGCGGGATCATCGTGCTCGCCAAGCTCGACCCCAAGACGGTGTCGCCCCACTTCCTGATCTCGCTGTTCCTGGTCGCCAACGCGACCTACCTGCTCTACCGCTACCGCGAGGGCGACTCCCCCGCCGCGCCCCTCGTGCCCCGCGTGGTGCATCGGCTGGCCTGGGCCGCGGTCGTGGTCGGCGCGGTCGTGAGCGTCCTCGGCACCGCGGTGACGGGCTCCGGGCCGCACTCGGGCGACAGCCGGGAGAACGTGCGCTTCGGCTTCGACCCCCACGCCACCAGCTGGCTGCACGCCGACTCGGTGATGCTCTTCCTCGGGCTCGCGGTCGCCCTGGTGGTCGCGTCGCGCCTCGTGGACGTGCCGGCGCCCTTCCGTCGGGTGTGGGACACCATCCTCGGCGTCTCGCTGCTGCAAGGCGTCATCGGCTACGTGCAGTACTTCACCGGCCGCCCGATCGGCGTGGTCGCCCTCCACCTGCTCGTCTCGGCGATCTTCACCGCCCTGCTCACCCAGGGGATCCTGACCGCCCGCCGCCGCTGACCTCCGAACCCCTGACCTCCGAACCCCTGGCTCTGAACCCCTGAACCCCTGGCCTCGGGCCCTCGGGTCTTGGGGCTCGGGTCTCGGGTCGAGGCCGGAGGAGCCAGGTCGCGCCGCGGCCCTGGTGATCGCGCCGCGGGCGTGGCGACGGCGGACTGCGCGGTGCCCGCCGCTGCCCCTGGACGGCGCGGCCCGACCGAGGCGCCCACGGCCCACCTGGGCCGCGCCCGCGCGGGTCACCCGCTGACGCGTCGAGCCGCCACCTCGCCCGAGGTGGCGGCTCGACGGGCAGGCCCGCGGCGGGTCAGGAGCCCAGCAGCGGGTAGTGCAGCAGCGGGTCGATCGCCACGGCCATGAAGAGCAGGGTGACGTAGGTGATCGAGTAGTGGAAGAGCCGCATCGGCTTCAGCGACGCCGTCGTCGCGTTGGCCGGGTCCTTGGCGCGGGCCAGGAGCTTGTAGGACTCCAGCAGGAAGAGCCCGCCGGACACGATCGCGGTGAGCAGATAGATCCAGCCCATGTCGGCGACCGGCACGAGCACCAGCGAGATCACGGCCGTCGCCCAGGCGTAACCCACGATCTGTCGGGCGACCGCGGTGTCCTGCTTGAGCACCGGGAGCATGGGGATGCCGGCCGCGGCGTACTGGTCCTTGAAGCGCATCGACAGCGGCCAGTAGTGCGGCGGCGTCCAGAAGAAGATCCACAGGAAGAGCACGAACGGCACCCAGGACACCGACTCGGTCACGGCGGCCCACCCGATGAGGACGGGCATGCAGCCGGCGATGCCGCCCCACACGATGTTCTGCGAGGTCCGGCGCTTGAGCACGAGGGTGTAGAACACGACATACAGCAGGATCGCGCTGACCGACAGGACCGCGGACAGCCAGTTGACCAGCAGCCCCAGCCACAGCGTCGACACGATCGTCAGCACGATCCCGAAGCGCATCGCCGCGGACGGGCTGATCTCCCCGGTCACCAGCGGACGGTTCTCGGTGCGGGCCATGAGCCGGTCGATGTCCCGGTCGAGGTAGCAGTTGAGCGTGTTGGCCGCCCCGGCCGACAGGGAGCCACCGACGAGGGTGTTGACGACGAGCCACAGGTCGGGCAGCCCGCGCTGGGCCAGGAACATCACCGGGAAGGTGGTCACCAGCAGCAGCTCGATGATCCGCGGCTTCGTCAGCGCCATGTAGTTCTTGACGGTGTAGGAGAAGCGCGAGGAGGGCACACCGGTCCGGTCACGGCGAGCGGTGCTCGGCTGCGTAGCTGTCACGGTGTCCTTCGATCGACGTGGGGCAGGCGCCCGAGAGGGTGTGTCGATCCTATCCCTTCGCCATGCCCGCAGCGACGTGGCGAGCACGCCGAGTGTTCCTGCGGAGACGACTCGACGGCGATCGGTCCGAGCGGCCCGGTCCGGATGCCGGTCAGGTCCGTCCGGATGCCGGAGGCACCGGTTCGCCGGCCCGGAGGGTGGGTAGGGCGTGGAATAGGCTCCATGTGACTCCGACCACGTTAGGAAGTGTGACCACGTGAGCATCACCCCCCAGGCCAACGGCCGCCAGGTCTCCGACATGATCGCGGACCGGGCAGGCTGGACCGATCTCGACGTCCGCGCGGTGGACACCGCGCGCTGCCTCGCGGCCGACGCCGTGCAGAAGACCGGCAACGGCCACCCGGGGACGGCGATCAGCCTGGCTCCCGTCGCCTACCTGCTCTACCAGAACGTCATGCAGCACGACCCGGCCGACCCGCACTGGCTGGGCCGGGACCGTTTCGTGCTGTCCGCGGGCCACTCGAGCCTGACGCAGTACATCCAGCTGTACTACTCCGGCCTGCTCGAGCTGGACGACATCAAGGCCCTGCGCACCTGGGGCTCCAAGACGCCCGGCCACCCCGAGGTCCACCACACCGACGGCATCGACCTGACGACCGGTCCGCTGGGCTCCGGCGTCGCGACGGCCGTCGGCATGGCGATGGCCCAGCGCCGTCAGCGCGGGCTCCTCGACCCCGACGCCGCCCCCGGCGAGAGCGTCTTCGACCACCACGTCTACGTCGTCGCCGGAGACGGCTGCCTCATGGAGGGCGTCGCCAGCGAGGCCTGCTCCCTGGCCGGCACCCAGCGCCTCGGCAACCTCACGCTGGTCTACGACCAGAACCAGATCTCCATCGAGGACGACACCGACATCTCCTTCTCCGAGGACGTGGCCAGGCGCTACGAGGCCTACGGCTGGGACGTGCGCGTCGTCGAGTGGCGCCGCCACCACGGCGTGCGCGACGAGGGCTACGTCGAGGACGTCGACGCGCTGCTGGCCGCGATCGAGGAGGGCAAGAAGGTCACCGACCGGCCCACCCTGGTCATGGTCCGGACCGTCATCGCCTGGCCGTGCCCCACCAAGCAGGGCTCCGGCAAGTCCCACGGGGCCGCCCTCGGCGACGACGAGATCAAGGGCCTCAAGGAGCTCCTCGGTCTCGACCCCGAGCAGACCTTCGAGGTCGCCCCCGAGGTCGAGCAGCACGTGCGTCGGGTCCGCGACCGCGGCGCCGAGGCGCACCGGGCGTGGGACGAGCGTCTCACCGTCTGGCGCACCGCCAACCCCGACAAGAGCGCCCTGCTGGACCGTCTCACCGCGCGCGAGCTGCCGGAGGGATTCGCCGAGGCCTTCCCGACGTTCGCCCCCGACGACAAGGGTCTGGCCACCCGCGCCGCCTCCGGCACGGTGCTCGCCGCGCTGGCCGAGGTCATGCCCGAGCTGTGGGGCGGCTCCGCCGACCTGGCCGAGTCCAACAACACGACCATGTCCGGCCAGCCGTCCTTCCTGCCGGACGACCGGCAGACGCCCGAGTGGCAGGGCGGCCCCTACGGCCGGACCCTGCACTTCGGCGTCCGCGAGAACGCCATGGGCATGGCCCTCAACGGCATCTGCCTGGAGGGTCTGACCCGGGCGTACGGCGGCACCTTCCTCGTGTTCTCCGACTACATGCGGCCCGCGGTCCGCCTCGCGGCGATCCAGGAGGTCGACTCGATCTTCGTGTGGACGCACGACTCGATCGGTCTCGGCGAGGACGGCCCCACCCACCAGCCCATCGAGCACCTCGCCTCGCTGCGCGCCATGCCCAACCTCGACGTGGTGCGCCCGGCGGACGCCAACGAGACCGCCCACGCCTGGAAGCGCATCCTCGAGGGCCACAGCACGCCCACCGGCCTGGCGCTGTCCCGCCAGGCCCTGCCGATCCTCGACCCCGGCACGGTCACGGCCGAGCAGGTGGCCAAGGGCGCCTACGTCCTTGTCGAGAGCTCCTCGCCCACCCCCCAGGTGATCCTGATGGCCACCGGCTCGGAGGTCGCGCTGGCCGTCGAGTCCGCCCAGGAGCTCGAGGGCAAGGGCATCGCCACCCGCGTCGTGTCCATGCCCTGCCTGGAGTGGTTCGCTCGCCAGGACGCGGCCTACCGCGAGTCGGTGCTCCCCGCCGCGGTCAAGGCCCGCGTGAGCATCGAGGCCGGCTCGTCCATGGGCTGGCGCGACTACGTCGGCGACGCCGGACGGATCATCGGCATCGACCACTTCGGCGCCTCGGCCGACGCCAAGACGCTGTTCCGCGAGTTCGGCTTCACCACGGAGAGGGTCGTCGAGGCCGCGGAGGAGTCCCTGGCCGCCGCCCGTGGGCACGTCGCCCCCGGCAACACCGCCCCGGCCCACGCCACCTCCGACCCCGGCTTCGAGAGCTCGGCACCGGCCGAGCGTGAGGAGAACGACCGATGACCACCACGAGCATCCAGGACCTGGCCGCCGCCGGGGTCTCCGTCTGGCTGGACGACCTGTCCCGCGAGCGGCTCGAGTCCGGCAACCTCGCCGAGATGGTCCAGGACCACGGCGTCGTCGGCGTCACGACCAACCCGTCGATCTTCGCCGCGGCCCTCGCCCGAGGCGAGCGCTACACCGACCAGGTCGTCGAGCTCAAGGACCAGGGCGCGGACGTGGAGCGGGCGGTCTTCGCGCTCACCACCACCGACGTGCAGCGGGCCTGCGACGTGATGATGCCGGTCTACGAGCTGACCAAGGGGGTCGACGGCCGCGTGTCGATCGAGGTCGACCCCCGGCTCGCCCGCGACGCCGAGCGCACCGTGGAGGTCGCCCAGGAGCTCGTCGCCACCGTCGACCGGCCCAACGTCATGATCAAGATCCCCGCCACCGTCGAGGCGCTGCCCGCCATCAGCCGCGTTCTCGCGGAGGGCATCTCGGTCAACGTCACGCTGATCTTCAGCCTGGACCGCTACCGCGCCGTCATGAACGCCTTCATGACCGGCATCGAGCAGGCCCGCGAGGCCGGCAAGGACCTCTCCACCATCCACTCGGTCGCGTCCTTCTTCGTCTCGCGCGTGGACACGGAGATCGACGAGCGCCTGGACGCCCTCGGCACCGACGAGGCCAAGGCCCTCAAGGGCCAGGCCGGCATCGCCAACGCGCGCCTGGCCTACCACGCCTGGCAGGAGCAGTTCGCGACCCCGCGCTGGGCCAACCTCGCCGACGACGGCGCCAACGCCCAGCGCCCGCTGTGGGCCTCCACCGGCGTCAAGGACCCGGCCTACCCCGACACGATGTATGTCGACCAGCTCGTCGCCCCGCAGGTCGTCAACACCATGCCGGAGAAGACCCTCGAGGCGACGGCCGACCACGGCCGGATCACCGGGGACACCATCACCGGGCACATCGAGGAGTCCGAGGCGGTCATGGACGCCCTGGAGCGCCAGGGCATCTCCTACGACGAGGTCGTCGACCTGCTGGAGCGCGAGGGCGTCGAGAAGTTCGAGACGTCCTGGCAGGAGCTCCTGGCCACCGTCCAGGGCGAGCTCGACAAGCACTGACCCCCGCCATACCTCCTGCCGAGGCCCGGTCGCCCGCACCCGCGGACGGCCGGGCCTCGGTCACGCTCCGGGACGCCCGGTGTCGGACCGGGGCCGCGGGGTATGGGCTCGGCTACCTTGGTGCCGGATCCGCCGCGTCGAATGGAGAACGAGTTGAGCCCCACCCGAGTCACGGCCGAGCACAATCCCCTGCGCGATCCACGGGACAAGCGTCTCCCCCAGATCGCCGGCCCCTGCGCCCTCGTGCTCTTCGGCGTCACCGGTGACCTGTCCCGCAAGAAAGTCATGCCCGCGATCTACGACCTCGCCAACCGCGGGCTGCTGCCCCCGGGCTTCTCGCTCGTCGGTTTCGCGCGCCGCGACTGGGCGGACCAGGACTTCGGTCAGATCGTGCACGACGCGGTCAAGGAGCACGCCCGCACCCCCTTCCGGGAGTCGACGTGGCAGCAGCTCGCCGAGGGCTTCCGCTTCGTGCCGGGCACCTTCGACGACGACGAGGCCTTCGACCTGCTCGCCGCGACCGTCGAGGAGCTGCACCGCGACCGCGGCACCGGCGGCAACGTCGCGTTCTACCTGTCGATCCCCCCGGGCTTCTTCGGCACCGTCTGCCAGCAGCTGGAGCGCTGCGGCCTCGCGCACGCCGGCGACGGCGAGTGGCGCCGCGTGGTGATCGAGAAGCCCTTCGGCCACGACCTGGAGTCCGCCCAGGAGCTCAACGCCATCGTCGAGGGCGTCTTCCCCGAGGAGTCCGTCTTCCGCATCGACCACTACCTCGGCAAGGAGACCGTCCAGAACCTCCTGGCGCTGCGCTTCGCCAACGAGATGTTCGAGCCGATCTGGAACGCCAACCACATCGACCACGTGCAGATCACCATGGCCGAGGACATCGGCGTGGCCGGTCGGGCGAGCTACTACGACGGGATCGGCGCCGCCCGCGACGTCATCCAG
Organism: Arsenicicoccus dermatophilus; assembly: GCF_022568795.1. Taxonomy (NCBI): domain Bacteria; kingdom Bacillati; phylum Actinomycetota; class Actinomycetes; order Micrococcales; family Intrasporangiaceae; genus Arsenicicoccus; species Arsenicicoccus dermatophilus. The sequence continues at coordinate 1,250,796 of NZ_JAKZHU010000001.1, forward strand.
AACCACCTGCTCCAGCTGCTCGCCCTCACCGCGATGGAGGAGCCGATCTCGTTCACCGCGGAGCAGCTGCGCGCCGAGAAGGAGAAGGTCCTGGCGTCGGTCGCCCTGTGCGAGGACCTGGACGCCACGACCGCGCGCGGGCAGTATGCCGCCGGCTGGCAGGGCTCGGAGAAGGTCACGGGCTTCCTCGAGGAGGACGGGATGAAGCCCGGCTCCACCACCGAGACCTACGCCGCCGTCAAGGTGCACGTGGACACCCGGCGCTGGGCGGGGGTGCCGTTCTACCTGCGCACCGGCAAGCGGCTCGGCAAGCGGGTGTCGGAGATCGCCGTGGTCTTCAAGCGGGCCCCGCACCTGCCGTTCACCGAGAGCCAGACCGAGGAGCTCGGGCAGAACGCCATCGTGATCCGGGTCCAGCCCGACGAGGGCGTCACCCTGCGCTTCGGGTCCAAGGTGCCCGGCGGCCGCATGGAGGTCCGGGACGTCACCATGGACTTCGCCTACGGGTCGGCCTTCACCGAGAAGTCGCCCGAGGCCTACGAGCGGCTCATCCTCGACGTGCTCCTCGGCGCGCCGTCGATGTTCCCCCGCACGCGGGAGGTGGAGCTGTCCTGGCAGATCCTGGACCCGGTGGAGCGGCACTGGGCCCAGAAGGGCGCCCCGGAGCCCTACACCAGCGGGTCCTGGGGACCCGCGAGCGCTGACGAGATGATGGCCCGCGACGGCCGCGAGTGGAGGATGCCGTGATCATCGACCTGCCCAACACCTCGACCTCGGCGCTCAACAAGAGGCTGATCTCGCTGCGGGAGGAGGGCGGCGCGATCGCCCTGTCCCGCGTGCTGACGCTGGTCATCGACGTCGACGAGGGCCGGGCGGAGGACGCGATCGCCTCCGCGATCACCGCCTCCCACGAGCACCCCTGCCGGATCGTGGCGCTGGTGCACGTCGACGAGCGGGGATCCTCGCGGGTCGACGGTCAGATCCGCGTCGGCGGCGACGCGGCGGCCTCCGAGGTCATCGTCCTGCGGCTGCACGGCGAGGTGAACGCCCAGGGGCACGCCCTGGTGCTGCCGCTGCTGCTCGCCGACTCCCCGGTCGTCGGCTGGTGGCCTGGCATCGCCCCCGAGGACCTGGCCGCGGACCCGGTCGGTGAGCTGTGCCACCGCCGGATCAACGACTCCGCCGTGGCCAAGGATCCCTATGCCGAGCTCGAGCGGCGGGCCGAGAACTACTCCGACGGCGACACCGACCTGGCCTGGTCGCGGATCACCTCCTGGCGAGCCCTGCTGGCCGCGGCGCTGGACGTGCGGCCCTACGAGACCATCACCGGCGCCGTCGTGTCGGGCGGGGTGGACTCCTCGGCGACCGACCTGCTGGCCGCGTGGCTGGCGCAGGCGCTGGACGTCCCGGTGACCCGGGCCCGCACCCCCGCCGGGTCGGGACTCATCTCGGTGCGCCTCGAGCGGCCGAGCGGCCCGCTGGACCTGGTGCGCCCCGAGGGGACCACGCTGGCCACCCTGTCCCACCCGCTGCAGCCGGTGCGCCGCATCGAGCTCAAGCGGCGCTCCGACGCCGACTGCCTCACCGACGAGCTGCGTCGCCTGGACGCCGACGAGGTCTACGAGGAGGCCCTGGTCGAGGGCCTGGCGAAGGTCCACAGCCGGGATTCGACCTCCAGCCGGCTGATCAAGGCCGGCAAGGCGCCCTCCCCCGAGGAGTCCCGCCGGCTGGCTGCGGAGATCGGCCGGACGCGCACCACCTCCAGCGAGATGGTGACGGTGGACGAGGAGGCCGCGACCGTGCATGCCACCGACAAGGCACCGGACCCGCACACCGCCCGGCGGGCCCAGCAGCAGAAGCGCCTGGGCACCAAGATCAGCGACGACGTGGCGACCGTCGAGGTGGTCCACGCCGAGGACGCCCAGCGCAGGCCCGGCGCCGCCAAGGGCGCGGACGGCAGGACCAAGGAGGGGTCGGCCCGCAAGGCTACCGGCCCGTCCACCTCGGCGACGTCCTCGCCCAAGGGGACCTCATGACCGCCGCGCAGGTCGTCGTCCACCCGGACAGGTCGATCCTCGCCGCGGCCGTCGCGGCTCGTCTCGTCACCACCCTCGCCGACGCGCAGTCCCGGCACGGGGAGGTCCACGTGGTGCTGACCGGCGGGTCCATGGGCACCGCGTCCCTGGAGGCGCTGGTGGCCTCGCCCGCGGTCGCCGCGGTCGCCTGGGAGCTGGTGCACCTGTGGTGGGGGGACGAGCGTTTCGTCGAGCGTGCGTCGGCGGACCGCAACGCCGAGCAGGCTCGCCGGGCGGGACTCGGCCGACTGCACGAGCTGGGGCTGCCCGAGGGCAATGTCCACGAGCTGCCGGCCCTCGACGACGGTCTGGACCTCGAGCCTGCGGCGCAGCGGTATGCCGAGGAGCTGGCCCGGGTCGCCCAAGAGTCGGCGACGTCGGACGAGGACGGTCTGTCCCTCGGCCGCCCGGGCAGCGACGGCCTGCCGGCCTTCGACGTGGTGATGCTGGGCGTCGGTCCGGACGCCCACGTGGCGAGCCTGTTCCCCGGGCACGCCTCGCTCGACGTCGCCGACCGGACGGTCGTCGCCGAGCCCGACTCGCCCAAGCCCCCGCCCGCGCGTCTCTCGCTGTCGCTGCGCGCCCTGTGCACGGCGGACGAGGTGTGGCTGCTGGTGGCCGGCGAGGACAAGGCCGACGCGGTGGCCACCGCGCTCGGGGGCACCGACGTCGTCGAGGCCCCCGCCGCCGGGGTCACGGGTCGGCGTCGCACCTTGTGGCTGCTCGACGAGGAGGCGGCGAGCCGGCTGGTCTGACTCGGCCCCACCCCTGGGCAGGGTGACGACGCGGGGCCGGCCAGCGCTGTGCAGCCGGTGGCCGGCCCCGCGTCGTGGTGGTTCGCGGTCTCCTGGGACGGACCTGCAGCTCGCGGGGCCCGCAGCTCGCAGGGGCCCGCCTCAGCGGAAGAGCCGGCGCCCCTCGCGCAGCGCCTGCAGCGCCTCCTCGAGCAGCGCCTCGCCCTCGGCCTCGCTGCGCCGCTCCTTCACGTAGGCCAGGTGCGTCTTGTAGGGCTCGGTGCGTCGCGCCGCCGGCGGGTCGTCCCGGTCCACCCCCGCGGGCAGACCGCAGCGTCGGCACTCCCACTCGACCGGGACGTCCGAGCGCGCCTCCTCCGCGAAGGCCCTCGTCGTCTCGTGACCGTGGGCGCACCAGTAGCTCATGACCAGGCGCGGCGCCGACTCACCCCGCTCGGTCTCCCCCATCGGACCGGACCCGATCCGGGTGCCCTTGATGGCACTCCCACCCGCAGACATGACTTCTCCTCTGGCTACCGGACCCGACCTTCTGCAGGTCCGGGGCGGGCGGTGATGCCCGCGTGACGTGACGAGTCCCCCCGGGGCTCGTGGAGGGCGGGCGTCCCCGGTCGAGGACGCCCGCCTCAGGCGCCGAAGCGCTGCAGCAGCCCGAGGGCCACGACGCAGACGAACCAGACCACGGCGACCGCGATGGTGAACCGGTCGAGGTTGCGCTCGGCGACGCTGGAACCACCCAGGGTGTTGGAGACGCCGCCGCCGAACATGTCGGACATGCCGCCGCCCTTGCCCTTGTGGAGCAGGATGAGCAGGGTCAGGAACAGGCTGCCGAGGACGAGCAGGACCTCGAGGACGATCTTGACAACGGACATGTGACGCCATCTGTCGAGGCGGCTGGGCCGCCGGGGGCGGGTGGGCGTCCACGCGCGGCGCGGCGCAGATGAGCAGTCTACTGCCCCAGGGAGTGCACCAGCTCGACCACGCGGGTCAGCACCGACGGGTCGGTGGCGGGCAGCACCCCGTGACCCAGGTTGAAGACGTGCCCGGGCGCCTGCCGCCCCTCGTCGACGATCCGGCGCACCTCGCGCTCCAGCACCTCCCAGGGGGCGAACAGCAGTGCCGGGTCGAGGTTTCCCTGCACGGCGTACGACGGGCCGAGGCGGTCCACGGCGTCGAGCAGGCTCACGCGGTAGTCGACGCCCACGACGTCGGCCCCCGCCTCCCCCATCAGGTGCAGCAGCTCGCCTGTGCCCACGCCGAAGTGGATGCGCGGAACGTCGGTGGCCTCGGCGACCATCCCCAGCGCCCGCCGCGAGTGCTCCTGGACGCAGGACTCGTAGACGCGGCGCGGCAGGGCGCCCACCCAGGAGTCGAACAGCTGCACCGCGCTCGCCCCGGCCTGGGCCTGGACGGTCATGTAGGTCCCGGCGATCTGCGCCAGCCGGTCGCACAGGTCGTGCCACAGCTGCGGGTCGCCGTACATCATCGCCTTGGTGCGCTCGTGCGACTTCGAGGGCCCGCCCTCGACGAGGTAGGACGCCAGGGTGAACGGCGCTCCCGCGAAGCCGATGAGAGGGGTGTCGCCCAGCTCGGCGACGGTCTGGCGCACCGCCTCGACGACGTAGGGCACGTGCTCGGCGGTCAGCGCCGGGAGCCGGTCCAGGTCGGCGCGGGTGCGGAAGGGCTCGGCGACGACGGGCCCGACGCCCGCGACGAGGTCGACGTCGACCCCCACGGCGGCCAGCGGGACGACGATGTCGCTGAAGAAGATCGCCGCGTCGACGCCGTGACGGCGCACGGGCTGCAGGGTGATCTCGGTCGTCAGCTCAGGGTCGCGACAGGCCTCGAACATCGTGGTCCCCTCGCGGACCGCGCGGTACTCCGGCAGGGAGCGGCCCGCCTGGCGCATGAACCACACGGGCGGGCGCGGCACGGGCTGACGGCGGGCGGCGCGGACGAGGAGGCTGTCGGCGAGCGGGCTGGCGTTCACGGGGCCGATCCTCCCATGTCGGACCGGGCCGTCGGCGCGCCGCGCGGAACGGCGCCGCACCGTTGCATAGCCTCGGCAGGTGGCCGACCGACGTGTGACCGACGACAGCTCCAGGCAGTTCGAGGAGGCCCTCGTCTCGGTCCGCGCCGTGCGCCGTCGTCCGGAGATCGTGCTGGAGGAGGTCCCGGCTCCCGGACGCCTCGCTCCCCACTCCCTGGCGCTGGCCGCCGACGTGATGGCCGACCCCCGGGACGACGACGAGCTGGCGAGCGGTCGCTTCGTCGTGCTCTTCGACCCCGCGGCGCCGGATCCCTGGGGCGGGTGCTGGCGGGTCGTGACCTACGCCCGGGCGGCGATGGAGCCGGAGGTGGCCGCCGACCCGGCCCTGGGCGGCGCCGGGTGGTCCTGGCTGCAGGACGGGCTCGAGCGGGCGGGCGTGGAGGTCACGGCCCTCGCGGGCACGGTCACCCGCATCGTCAGCGAGAAGTTCGGCGACCTGGCCGAGGACGGGGCCGCCGTGGAGATGGAGATCCGGGCCTCCTGGACCGCCGTCGAGGGGGACCTCGGAGCCCACCTGTCGGCCTGGTGCGAGGTGCTCTGCACGCTCGGCGGGCTGCCCCCGCTCCCGGAGGGTGTAGCCCCGCTCGCGTCGCGTCGCTAAGGGTCACCCAACTTCGATCAATCTCACCCGTTCGGCACTAGCCTTGCTCTACAGTTCTCTTGCTGGTCGTGAGACGTTCTCCGACCGCCTGACATCGGAGGAGAGGCCATGACTGTGCTGCCCAAGAACGCTCGTCTGCAGCGGCCGCAGCCCATCAGCGCGATGGTGATCTCCGCCGGCCCGCACACCGGCGCCATGGTGCGCCGCGCGCTGGGCCGGATCACCGAGGGACACATCATCGAGGCGCCCACCATCGAGCGCGCCCGGATCGTGGCCCGCGAGGTGCCGGCGGGCGAGTTCTGCATCGCGGACCTCACCCTGCCCGACGGCTCCGGCATCCCGCTGCTGCACGAGCTGCGGGCGCGCGGCTGGCGCCGCACGATCGTGCTGTCGGACTCCGAGGACCCGATCTACGTCCGGGGCGCGCTGAAGACCGGCGTCCGCGCCTACATCCGCACCGGCGGCCAGGCCCCCTCCGGCCCGGGCACCCGCGGCGCGGGCAACGAGCAGTTCTCCGCCCGCGAGGTGGAGGTGCTCCAACTGGTGTCGCAGGGCAAGACCAACAAGGAGGTCGGCGCGTCGCTCGGTCTGTCCGCCCTCACGGTCAAGAGCCACCTGGCACGCATCGCGCGCAAGCTCGGCACGGGCGACCGCGCCGCGATGACGTACACCGCGCTGCGCCGCGGACTGATCTCCTGACGCGGGAGGGATAGGTTGGTCGCCGTGACTGACCTGACCAGCGCCGACCCCGAGACCCCGCACGCTCCCACCGACGCGCCCGAGCCCCGGCTGGTCGACGCCCCGGCGGAGCCGCTGCGGCCGGTCGTCGAGGACGAGCGGACGCTGCGGGAGGTCGTCGCCTCCGTGGCGGCCGGCTCCGGTCCCGTCGCCCTGGACGCCGAGCGCGCGTCGGGCTTCCGCTACGGCCAGAAGGCCTACCTCGTCCAGCTGCGCCGCGCCGGCTCGGGCACCTGGCTGATCGACCCGGTCATGTGCCCCGACCTGTCCGAGCTGCAGGAGGTCGTCGCCGACGTCGAGTGGGTCCTGCACGCGGCCTCCCAGGACCTGCCCTGCCTGGCGGAGCTCGGGCTGCACCCGCGCACCCTCTTCGACACCGAGCTGGGGTCCCGTCTGGCCGGTCGTCCGCGCGTGGGGCTCGCGGCGGCGATGGAGCACTACCTCGGCGTCACCCTCGCCAAGGAGCACAGCGCCCAGGACTGGTCGACCAGGCCGCTCCCGCGTCCCTGGCTGCTGTATGCCGCGCTCGACGTGGAGCTCCTCGTGGAGCTGCGCGACGCGGTGGCCGCGGACCTGGCCGAGCAGGGCAAGGCGGCGTGGGCCGCCCAGGAGTTCGAGGCCCTCACCCACTTCCGCGGCCCTCAGGCCAAGGTGGATCCCTGGCGCAAGACCTCGGGCCTGCACAAGGTGCGCACGCGACGGGGCCTGGCCGTGGTGCGCGAGCTGTGGCTGACGCGGGACGCCATCGCCCAGGATCGCGACTGCTCCCCCGGCCGGGTCCTGCCCGACTCCTCGCTGCTCGAGCTCGCCCTCCCCTCCGGCGACCGGCCCCGCCAGCCGCGCTCGGTCGCCCGCAACCCCCAGCCCTGGCTGGCGGCCATCGACCGGGCCATGACGATCCCGGAGGAGGACCTCCCGGCATACCACCTGCCGGCGGAGGGGCCGCCGCCCCAGCGTGCCTGGGCCGACAAGGATCCCGTGGCGGCCGCGCGGCTCGTCGCCGCCAAGGAGCAGGTGACCGCCCTCGGCGAGCAGGTCCGCGTCCCGGCCGAGAACCTCCTCACCCCCGACACCCTGCGCCGCGTCCTGTGGGCGCCGCCGGTCGACGAGTCGGCCGAGGGCTTCGCCGAGATCATGCTCGACCTCGGAGCCCGCCCCTGGCAGGCGTCCCTCGTCTCCCCCGTCGTCGCTCGCGTCGCGCAGGAGCATCCCTACCCGCACCGGTGACCCGGTCCTGCGGTGACGTCCGGCACACCACAGGGTGCTCGTCCGGTCACGGGCTGACAGCCTGATTACCGACCGGTAACCTCGCCACGTCCCCACCCCACCCACCGGGAGGCTCCTGTGCCCCGCACCCTGCACGAGGTCGTCTTCGTCGACGGCGTCCGCACCCCCTTCGGACGGGCCGGCGAGAAGGGCATCTATGCCCAGACCCGCGCCGACGACCTGGTCGTGGCCTGCATCCGCGAGCTGGTCCGCCGCAACCCCGACCTGCCCACCGAGCGCATCGGCGACGTCGCCGTGGCCGCCACCACCCAGATCGGCGACCAGGGCCTGACGCTGGGCCGCATGGCCGCGCTCCTGTCCGGCCTGCCCACCACCGTCCCCGGCTACTCCGTGGACCGGATGTGCGCCGGCGCCCTGACCGCGGTCGCCTCGTCCGCGGGCTCGATCGCGATGGGCGTCAACGACGTCGTGGTCGCGGCCGGCGTCGAGCACATGGGGCGTCATCCGATGGGTGAGGGGGTCGACCCCAACCCGCGCATCGTGTCCGAGCGCCTCGTCGACGAGTCCGCCCTGGTCATGGGGCAGACGGCGGAGAACCTCCACGACCGCTTCCCCTCGCTGACCAAGGAGCGCAGCGACGCCTTCGCGGTCGGGTCGCAGCGCAAGCTCGCGGCGGCCTACGAGGCCGGCCAGGTGCAGCCCGACCTGGTGCCCGTCGCCATCCGCTCGGCCGAGCAGGGCTGGGGCCTGGCCACGGTCGACGAGCCCCCGCGACCCGGCGTCACGACGGCGGACCTGGCCACCCTGAAGACCCCCTTCCGCCCGCACGGCAAGGTCACCCCCGGCAACGCCGCCGGCCTCAACGACGGCGCCACCGCCTGCCTGCTGGCCTCCGAGGCCGCCGCGACCGAGCTCGGTCTGCCCGTGAAGATGCGCCTGGTGACCTACTCCTTCGTGGGGGTGGAGCCCGAGGTCATGGGATACGGCCCGGTCCCCGCCGCGGAGAAGGCCCTCGCCCAGGCCGGGCTGTCCGTCGACGACATCGGCCTGTTCGAGCTCAACGAGGCCTTCGCCGTCCAGGTGCTGGCCTTCCTCGAGCACTTCGGGATCGCCGACGACGACGAGCGGGTCAACCCTTGGGGCGGCGCGATCGCGACCGGCCACCCGCTCGCCTCCTCCGGCATACGCCTGATGAACCAGCTGGCGGCGCACTTCGCCGCCCGCCCGGACGTGCGCTACGGCATGACCGCCATGTGCATCGGCATCGGCATGGGCGTGGCCATGATCTGGGAGAACCCCCACCACGCCGACTACACCCCGTCCACCTCCGACGGCGAGGAGACCGCCCGATGAGCGACCAGACCACCATCGACCAGCTGCTGACGGCCTTCGAGGACGAAGTCGTCACGCACGCCCTGGCCCGCGACGTCACCCTGCCCGGGGACGCCGGTACCCTGGTCCTGATCACCCTGGACAACGGCCACGACCACACCCGGCCCAGCACCATGGGCCCCCGCGGGCTGCTGGAGCTGCACGAGGCGCTGGACCGGTGCGCCGAGCGTGCCCGGGCCGGCGAGATCGCCGCCGTCGCCGTGACCGGCAAGCCCTTCGTCTTCGCCGTGGGCGCGGACCTCACCGGGGTCGCCAAGGTGCAGCAGCGCGAGCAGGCCGTGGCCATCGGCGCGCTGGGGCACGAGGTCTTCGGTCGCCTCGGCCGACTGGGGGTGCCGTCCTTCGCCTTCGTCAACGGCGCGGCCATGGGCGGCGGCGTGGAGATCGCCCTGTCCTGCGACTACCGCACCGTGGCCCGCTCGGTGCCGGCCGTCGCCCTCCCCGAGGTCTTCCTCGGGCTGGTCCCCGGCTGGGGCGGCTGCTGGCTGCTCCCCAACCTGATCGGCCTGGAGGGGGCCCTCAAGGTCGTCGTCGACAATCCCCTGAGCAACAACACCATGCTCAGGGGCGTCGAGGCCGCCCGACTCGGGATCTTCGACGCCGTCCTGGACGACGCCGACTTCCTCGCCGAGTCGATCCGCTGGGCCGCGTCGGTGCTCGCCGGATCGACGACCGTGCAGCGCCCGGAGGTCGACCGTGACGAGCAGCGCTGGGAGGCAGGGATCACCGCCGCCCGCAAGGCCGTCGCCAAGCGCACCGGGGGCAGCTCGCGCTCGGCCGCGACCGCGCTCGACCTGCTCTCCGCGGCGCGCACCAGCAGCCGCGAGGAGGGCTTCGCCGCCGAGGACCAGGCCCTCGGCGACCTGCTGACGAGCGACGAGCTGCGGGCCGGCCTCTACGCCTTCGACCTGGTGCAGAAGCGCGCGAAGCGCCCTGCCGGGGCCCCCGACAAGGCCCTGGCCCGCAAGGTCACCAAGGTGGGTGTCGTGGGCGCCGGCCTGATGGCCAGCCAGCTGGTGCTGCTGATCGTGCGTCAGCTCAAGGTGCCCGTGGTGATGACCGACCTCGACCAGCAGCGCGTCGACCAGGGTGTGGCCTGGGTCCACGGTGAGCTCGACGCCCTCGCCGCCAAGGGGCGGATCGGCGCCGACCAGGTCAACCGGCTCAAGGCGCTCGTCACCGGCGACACCGCCAAGGACGAGATGGCCGACGCCGACCTGGTCATCGAGGCCGTCTTCGAGGAGATGGGCGTCAAGAAGCAGGTCTGGGCGGAGGTGGAGGCGGTCGTCTCCCCGGAGTGCGTGCTGGCGTCCAACACCTCCTCGCTGTCGATCACGCAGATGGCCGCGGACCTGCAGCACCCCGAGCGGGTCGTCGGCCTGCACTTCTTCAACCCCGTCGCGGTCATGCCGCTGCTCGAGGTGATCAAGGGCGAGCGCACCGACGACGCGGCCCTGGCCACGGCCTTCGCGGTCGGCAAGGGCCTGCGCAAGACCACCGTGCTGTGCACCGACTCCCCGTCGTTCATCGTCAACCGTCTGCTCGGGCGCTTCATGTCCGACATGGCCCGGATCGTGGACGAGGGCACCCCGATCGACGTGGCGGACCAGGGTTTCGCGGGCATCGCCCCGATGCCGCCCTTCGTCCTCATGGGGCTGGTGGGTCCGGCGATCGCCCTGCACAACAACGAGACGCTGGGCAAGGCCTTCCCGGACCGCTTCTACGTCTCGCCCAACCTGCAGCGCGTGGTCGCGGCGGGCAAGCGGAGCTACTACACCAAGGTCGACGGCCGCACCGTCCTCGACCCCGAGGTGGTGGCACTGCACGAGCTGCCCGCCGAGCCGGTCGTCCTCACCCCCGAGCAGGTGCGCGAGCGGGTGCTGTCCGGTCTGGCCGAGGAGGCACGGACCATGCTGGACGACGGCGTGGTGACGGCGCCGATGGACCTGGACCTGGCGATGATCACCGGGGCCGGCTTCCAGTTCTGGAACGGCGGGCTCACGCCCCTGCTCGACCGCACCGGGATCGCCGAGCGCGTCGCCGGCAAGCGCTTTCTGCCGCTCGGAGTGGCCGAAGCCTCGCACTGAGTAGTGCCAATTATCGACTCAGAGTAGTCAACGATAGGCCCCGCGTACTCCTTTAGGCAGACGCGGGGCCCGTCGCATGTCACCGCCCGGAGTCGCCCTCGGGCTGACCTACGATGGGCCACATGACTGATGGCTACCTCCGCCGTATCGGCACGCTCGTCCACGAGGCCCGCGTCCGACGTGGTCTGACCACTCGCGAGCTGGCGAGCAAGGTCGGGATGACCGAGCAGGACATCGAGCAGATCGAGAGTGGTCAGCACGACCTCAGCCTCGAGGTGCTCGCGGCGCTGGGCAAGGAGCTGGAGGCCGAGTTCGTGTCGATGGGTCACTCCGGCCCGCAGCACCTGCGGATCGAGGGCGGACGCCGCCTCAGCGGCTCGATCGAGGTCCGCACCTCCAAGAACGCCGCCGTCGCCACCCTGTGCGCCGCCCTGCTCAACAAGGGCACGACCACCCTGCGCAACCTCGCCAAGATCGAGGAGGTCGCCCGCATCCTGGAGGTGCTCAACTCCATCGGCGTGCAGACCGAGTGGATCGACGGCGGCAACGACCTGCGCATCACCCCCCCGGCGCGGCTCGCGCTGGACGCGATGGACGAGGCCGCGGCCAAGCGCACCCGCACGATCATCATGTTCCTCGGCCCGCTGCTGCACGAGTTCGATGGCTTCTCCCTCCCGTATGCCGGCGGCTGCGACCTCGGCACCCGCACCGTCGAGCCCCACCTGATCGCCCTGCGCCACTTCGGCCTGGACGTGGAGGCGACGGCCGGGGCCTACCAGGCCCGCGTCACCGCCGACCAGTGGCCCACCAAGGCCATCGTGCTGACCGAGCGCGGCGACACCGTCACCGAGAACGTCCTCATGGCGGCCGCCCGCTACGAGGGCACCACCGTGATCCGCAACGCCTCCCCCAACTACATGGTCCAGGACCTGTGCTTCTTCCTGCAGGAGCTGGGGGTGCAGATCGACGGGATCGGCACCACGACGCTGACCGTCCGGGGCGTGCGCGCCATCGACCGCGAGGTGGAGTACTTCCCCTCCGAGGACCCGATCGAGGCGATGTCGCTGCTCGCGGCGGGTGTGGTCACCGGCTCGGAGATCACCATCCGCCGGGTGCCGATCGAGTTCATGGAGATCGAGCTCGCCACCCTGGAGACGATGGGCATGCAGTACTCCCTGTCCGAGGAGTACCTCTCGGCCAACGGGAAGACCCGCCTGGTGGACCTGACGCACATCCCCGGGCCGCTGGTGGCCCCGCGGGACAAGATCCACCCCCTGCCCTTCCTGGTCTGAACATCGACAACCTCCCCTTCTTCGCGCTCATCGCGGCGACGGCCGAGGGCACGACGATGATTCACGACTGGGTCTACGAGAACCGCGCGATCTATCTCACCGAGCTGACCCGGGTGGGCGGCCACGTCCAGCTCCTCGACCCCCACCGCGTCATGATCAGCGGTCCGACCCGGTGGCGTCCGGCCGAGGTCGTGTGCCCGCCGGCGCTGCGCCCGGCCGTCGTGGTGCTGCTCGCCATGCTGGCCGCGCCGGGCACCTCGGTGCTGCGCAACGTCTACGTCATCAATCGCGGCTACGAGGAGCTCGCCGAGCGCCTCACCGCGCTGGGCGCCGGGGTCAGCACCTTCCGGGACATCTGACCGTCGAGAGTCCGGATCGGGCAGGATCGTGTCGGGGGTGGTGCGGAACGCGCACCACCCCCGACACGTCTGCTCGATGACCCCCTGTCTGCACACCCCTCGGAGGATCCCTCATGGCCGGCGGACTCGCTGCCCTGCTCGACGACATCGCCACCATGGCCAAGCTCGCCGCCGCCTCGGTCGACGACGTGGGCGTGGCGGCCACCCGCGCCAGCGTCAAGGCGGCAGGCGTCGTCGTCGACGACACCGCGGTGACCCCGCGCTACGTCACGGGATTCACCCCGGACCGGGAGCTGCCGATGATCCGGCGCATCGCGATCGGCTCGCTGCGCAACAAGCTGCTCTTCATCCTCCCGGCTGCCCTGCTGCTGAGCCAGTTCGCCTCCTGGGCGCTCACCCCCCTGCTCATGCTGGGCGGTCTCTACCTGTCCTTCGAGGGCGCCGAGAAGGTGTGGGAGAAGCTCTCCGGCCATGGCCACGACGCGGACGAGCACACGGCCGTGGACATGGGCGACGACGCCGAGAAGGAGATGACCGCCAGCGCCATCCGCACCGACTTCATCCTCTCCTCGGAGATCATGGTGATCGCGCTGAACGAGGTCGCCCAGGAGCCGCTGCTCAACCGGGCGCTGTCGCTCGTCGCGGTGGCCTTCCTGATCACCTTCGGGGTGTATGGCGTGGTGGCGCTCATCGTCAAGATGGACGACATCGGCCTGGCGCTGGCGCGCCGGGACTCCGGCGCCGCGCGCGCGGTGGGCAACGGCCTGGTGCGTGGGATGCCGGCCTTGCTGCGGGCGCTCGCACTCGTCGGGACGGTGGCGATGCTGTGGGTGGGTGGTCACATCCTGCTGGCCGGGCTGGACGAGCTGGGGTGGCACGCGCCATACGGCCTGGTCCACCACGCGGAGGAGGCCGTCGTCCACGCGACCGGCCCCCTGGGCGGCGTCCTCGGCTGGCTGACCAACACCATCGGCTCGGCCATCGCCGGGATCCTCGTGGGCGCCGTGGTCGTCGCGATCATGCACCTCGTGCGCCGGGACGGCGGCGACGAGGTCCACCACCACTGAGTCGCCTCGACCGTCCGGCCCGTCCACCGGTTCGTCGGTGCATGAGTCTGCGCTGGGCGCATGCGCGGGGTGACGTCCTGGGCAACCCTGGGCCAACGGTGGGCCACGGCGAGTGGTCCTGCCGGGGGTCGGTGATCCCGTCACCCCAGGTCAGAGCCCATTACTCCTCGGTTGCAGCATGTAGTGAATCGATCGCGGGGAGCTTGCAGGCCAGGCGGAGGCGCTGCCAGGATGCTGCTGTCGCAGGGCGAGATCGCCCGCGGCACGAGAGATCTCGACGCCACCGAGGTCTCTCTGGACAGACCCCACCGCACCCCGTGAGGACCCTCGTCAGGTCTGCTCTGCGCTCTGCCATCCCCGTCATCGCCCTCTCCCTGGCCCTGGCCCTGGCCCTGGCCGACGAGACGGCCGCCCCCACCCTGGCCGCCGTCGCGCCCGTCTTCGACGACACGTACGTCGTCTCGATCGGCAAGCTCGCCTGGGCCGCACCGCAGCTCGCTGCCCCGGGACCGCTCCCCCGGCCCCGGGGCAGCGTCATGCTCGGCCGGGAACCGCCCTGCTGCGCGGGTGCGCCGGGCACTCGGCGACCGATCCGGCGGGGACCGGCGAGACGAGGTCCGTCGGGACCGCCCGCAGCTCCTCCGCGAGCTCGGTCAGCAGCGCACCGTGGACGGTGGTGCGGCGCCAGACCAGGGCGATGTCCCGGTGAGGGGTCTCCCCGCCGAGCTCGCGCAGGGCGACACCCTCAGGATTGGTCGTCGGGGGCGAGACGGCGAGCCGGGGCAGCAGGGTCGTGCCCACGCCCGCGGCGACCATGTGCCGCAAGGTCTCCAAGGAGGTCGCCTGGAATCCCGACTGCACGCCCGCGCCGGTGGCCCGGCACACGTCGAGCGCCTGGTCGCGCAGGCAGTGGCCCTCGGCGAGGAGCAGCAGCTCCTCGCCGGCCAGCGAGGCGGAGGTGACCGGGGTCGCAGGATCGGCGAGCCGGTGGGACTCCGGGACGGCGAGCAGGAAGTCTTCCCGCCACAGCAGCTCCGCGTGCAGGGCCTCGTCGGGGACCGGCAGGGCGATGAGCGCCGCGTCGAGCGCACCCGCGTGGACCTGGGCGACCAGCTCGCCGGTCTTGGCCTCGGTCAGCAGCAGCTCGAGGTCGGGGAACCGGCGCCGCAGCCCGGGGACCACGTGCGGCAGCAGGTAGGGGCCGAGGGTCGGGAAGACGCCCAGGCGCAGCCGCCCGGCCCGCGGGTCGCGGGCCGAGCGGGCGATGTCGCGGATGTCGTCGGCCTGGGCCAGGATCGCCCGGGCCCGGGCCACGACCTGCTCCCCCGCCGCCGTGAGCAGCACCTGTCGGGAGCCCCGCTCCACCAGGTCCACGCCGAGCTCGGACTCCAGCTTGCGGATCTGCGTGGAGAGCGTCGGCTGGGAGACATAGGCCCGGGCCGCGGCCCGGCCGAAGTGCCGCTCGTCGGCGAGCGCGACGAGGTACTCCAGGTCGCGCAGGTTCACGTGGTGGCCGGCGCCGAGGTGCGGATCAGGTGGTCGAAGGCCGACAGGGCGGCGGTGGCTCCGGCGCCCTCCGCGACCACGATCTGCTTGTAGGGGACCGTGGTGCAGTCACCGGCGCCGAGGACGCCGGGGATCGAGGTGCGCCCGTGGCCGTCGACGACGATCTCGCCGCGCTCGGACAGCTCGACCGAGCCCTTGAGCCACTCGGTGTTGGGCAGCAGGCCGATCTGGACGAAGATCCCTTCGAGCTCGAGCTTCTTGGACTCCCCGGACTCTCGCTCGTCGTACCGCAGGCCGGTCACCGCCTTGCCGTCACCGACCACCTCGGTGGTCGCGACGTTGAGCAGCACGTCGACGTTGGGCAGCGAGCGGAGCTTGTCCTGCAGCACCTGGTCGGCACGCATCTGGGGCATGAACTCCAGCACCGTGACGTGCCCGACGACGCCGGCCAGGTCGATCGCGGCCTCCACGCCGGAGTTGCCGCCGCCGATGACGGCGATCCGCTTGCCCTTGAACAGCGGTCCATCGCAGTGGGGGCAGAAGGTCACGCCCTTGTTGCGGTACTCCTCCTCGCCCGGGACGCCCATGTGGCGCCAGCGGGCGCCGGTGGCGAGCACGACGGAGCGGGCCTTGAGCTCGGCGTCGCCGAACTTCACGACGTGGTAGCCACCCTCGGACTGTGCGGGGACCAGCTCGGTGGCCAGCGGCCCGGAGACCACGTCGACGTCGTACTGACCGACGTGCTCCTTGAGGCCGTCGGCGAAGCGCGGACCCTCGGTGTAGGGGACGGAGGCGAAGTTCTCGATCGCCATGGTGTCCAGGACCTGGCCGCCGAAGCGCTCCCCCACCAGGCCGGTGCGGATTCCCTTGCGGGCGGTGTAGATCGCGGCGGTCGCGCCGGCGGGGCCCTGGCCGACGACGAGCACCTCGTAGGGCTCCTTCTCGGCGAGGCGCTGGGCGGCGCGGTCGGCGGCGCCGGAGTCGATGCGGCCGAGGATGTCGGCCATGGTCATCCGGCCCGACTCGAACAGCTCGCCGTCGAGGTAGACCGTGGGGACGGCCTTGATGCCGTGCTCCTCGATCTCGTCCTGGAACAGGCTGCCCTCGACCGCGGTGTGGCGGATGCGGGGGTTCAGCGCGGCCATGGCGTTGAGCGCCTGGACGACCGTGGGGCAGTTCTGGCAGCTGAGCGACATGTAGGTGACGAAGTGCAGGTCGCGGTCGATGCCCTTGACCTGCTCGACGAGCTCGGCGTCCTCCTTGACCGGGTGGCCGCCGACCTGCAGCAGCGCCAGCACCAGCGAGGTGAACTCGTGCCCCATGGGCAGGCCCGCGAACTCGACCGCGTGGTCGGTCCCGGTCCGCTCGATCCGGAAGGACGGACGGCGTTCGGCGTCCCCGTCGAAGCGTGCGGTCACCCGGTCCGACTGCGCGGCGATCTCCTCGAGCAGCGAACGCATCTCCTCGGACTTGGGGCGGTCGTCGAGGGAGGCCACCAGCTCGATGGGCTCCTTGACGTTCTCCAGGAGGGTCTTGACCTGGGTGGTGAGGTCGGCGTCGAGGACGGGCACGGTGGGGCTCCTTCTGGTGCGGTGACGTGGGTGTGCTGGGTGGCGCGGGATGCGGGGTTCGAGGTCAGGCGGGGGTATGGCGACGGCGGGTGGCCGGGGCTCGAGAGTCCGGCCACCCGCCGCGACGCGAGGTGGCGATGCGGCGGTCTGTCTTCCGCCGTACGCCGAGACCCGATGCGGGTCAGGAGAGCTGGATCAGATCTTGCCGACGAGGTCCAGACCCGGCTTGAGGGTCTCGCCCTCCTGCTCCCACTTGGCGGGGCAGACCTCGCCCGGGTGGGCGGCGATGTACTGCGCGGCCTTGACCTTGCGCATGAGCTCGGCGGCGTTGCGGCCGACGCCCTCGCAGGTGACCTCCATGAACTGGATGGTGCCCTCGGGGTCGATCAGGAAGGTGGCGCGGTCGGCGAGGCCGGCGCCCTCACGCATGTTCTGGAAGTTGTTGGTGATGACGCCGTTGGCGTCGCCCAGCATGTAGTACTTGATCTTGCCGATGGTCTCGGAGGCGTCGTGCCAGGCCTTGTGCACGAAGTGGGTGTCGGTGGAGACCGAGAAGACCTCGACGCCGAGCTGCTGGAGCTCCTCGTAGTGGTCGGCCATGTCACCGAGCTCGGTGGGGCAGACGAAGGTGAAGTCGGCCGGGTAGAAGAAGAAGATCGCCCACTTGCCCAGGACGTCCTTCTCGGTGACCTCGACGAACTCGCCGTCCTTGAAGGCGGTCGTGGCGAAGGGGAGGATCTTGGTGTTCATGAGGTTCATGCGGTGCGCTCCTTGGCGTTGTCGCTGGTGGGAACTTCCGATAAGAAATCTATATGGATCGTCGATGGATTGAAAGCCAACGTCGATCGTTTGTGTGCATGCGATGGATAGGCCCCGGCTATGCCGTCGCCGACCGTCACGCTAGCGGGGCCGCCTGCGGCCCGGCGCGCGCCGCTGGGGTTGGATGGGGGCATGAGCAACCCCACCAACTCACTGCTGGCACCGTCGACGCTGCCGCACGCCCTGCCCGACTACGCAACCCTCACCGACGAGGACTACCGGGCCGCGATGCTCGAGGGCATGGCCGAGCACCGTCGAGAGCTGGATGCCCTGGCCGCCGACCAGTCCCCCGCCACCGTCGAGAACGTGCTGGAGCGCTGGGACCGGTCCGGTCGCCTGCTGGAGCGCGCCTCCGACGCGTTCTATCCCCTGTGCGCCGCCGACGGCACGGCGGCCCGGGAGGCGATCCGCGCCGAGATGGCCCCCAAGTTCGCCGAGCACACCGACGCGGTGCTGCTGGACCGACGCCTCTACGACCGCTTCGTGGCGCTGCGCGAGCGCGCGGATGCCGCAGAGGTGGAGCTGGACCCCGAGAGCCGGTGGTTGCTCGACGACACCATCCGCGAGTTCGAGCGCGGCGGCATCGCGCTGTCCGGCGAGGCGCAGGAGCGGCTGCGGGCCGTCAACGCCGAGCTGGCCACGCTGCAGACGCGGTTCGCCGAGCAGGCCCTGGCCGGGCGCAACGCCGCCGCCGTCCTGGTGACCGACCGCGAGGAGCTGGCCGGCCTGTCCGAGGAGGACGTGGAGCGGGCCCGGGCCGCGGCCGCCAACCGGGGCGAGGACGGATGGCTGATCGAGCTGGTCAACACCACCGGCCAGCCGGTGCTCGCCGAGCTCGCCGACCGCGGGCTGCGGCAGCGGATCTTCGAGGCGAGCGTGGCGCGCGGGCTCGGAGGCGAGCACGACACCCGGGACCTGGTCCTGCAGATGGTGCGGCTGCGTGCGGAGAAGGCCGAGCTCCTCGGGCACCCGCACTTCGCGGCGGCCGTGGCCTCCGAGGGGTGCGCCGGCTCCACCGAGGCCGTCATGCAGGTCCTCACCAAGGTCGGCCCGGCCGCGGTGCGCAACGCCCGCGCCGAGGCGGCCGTGCTGCAGGAGCGGCTCGAGCAGCTCTCCCCCGGCGCCACCCTGGAGCCCTGGGACTGGCAGTACCTCGCCAACCTCGTGCGCGCCGAGCGCTACTCGCTGGACGAGGGCCTGCTGCGGCCCTACCTGGAGTACTCGCGCGTCCTGCACGACGGCGTGTTCGCGGCGGCGACCGCGCTCTACGGCATCACCTTCCACGAGCGCACCGACCTGGTCGGCTACACCCCCGACGCGACGGTCTACGAGATCCACGAGGAGAGCGGCGAGGCGCTCGGCGCCGTCGTCCTGGACCCCTACACCCGGCCCACCAAGCAGGGCGGTGCCTGGATGACCTCCCTGGTCGAGCAGTCCACCCTGCTCGACCAACGTCCGGTGGTCACCAACACCTGCAACCTGCCCAAGCCCGCGCCCGGCAGGCCCAGCCTGATGTCCTGGGACAACGTCATCACGCTGTTCCACGAGTTCGGGCACGACCTGCACGGACTGCTGTCCGACGTCCGCTACGTCTCGCGGTCCGGCACCCGCACCCCGCAGGACTTCGTCGAGTTCCCCTCGCAGGTCAACGAGATGTGGGCCTGGGAGCCGACCCTGCTCGAGCGGTACGCCGTCCACCACGAGACCGGCGAGCCGATGCCGCGCGAGTGGATCCAGACCCTGCTCGACGCGCGGCACTTCGACCAGGGCTACGCGATGACCGAGTCCTACGCCGCGATGCTGCTCGACCAGGTCTGGCACCAGACGCCGGTCGCGGAGCTGCCGTCCTCCCCGGAGGAGGTCGAGGCCTTCGAGCAGCGGGCCCTGAGCAGCACCGGGATGAGCTTCCCGCTCGTGCCGCCGCGCTACCGGACGGGCTACTTCTCGCACATCTTCGGCGGCGGGTATGCCGCGAGCTACTACTCCTACATGTGGTCCGAGGTCTTCGACGCCGACACCGTGGCGTGGTTCGAGGACAACGGCGGGCTCTCGCGGGAGACCGGTGAGCGGTTCCGGCGCCGGCTGCTGGCTCGCGGCGGGTCGCTGGACGTGCGCGAGGTCTACCGCGACTTCCGCGGCGCCGACCCGGACGTGCAGCACCTGCTCGACCGCCACGGCCTGGCCTGACCACAGCGCCCCACGCAGGGAGCACCCGCACGAGCGGGTGCTCCCTGCGGCGTCCCCGGGGTCAGCGCGCGGCGGCGCGGAGCTTGTCGAGCAGCGGACCGGCGGCCGTCTCCAGGAACTCGTCCTGGTGCTCGCCACCGACCTGCACCAGCGCCACGTCGGTGTAGCCCGCCTCCCAGTAGGGCCGCACCGCCTCGACGATCGCGTCCAGGTCGGGGCCGCAGGGGATCGCCTCGGCCACGTCCTCGGGCCGCACGTACTGCGTCGCCGCGGCGAACCCGGCCGTCGTGGGCAGGTCCGCGTTGACGGCGAAACCACCCGCGAACCAGCGGAACTGGTCGTGCGCCCGCTGGACCGCGGTGTCCTCGTCGCGGTCCCAGCAGATCGGGATCTGACCGATGGCGCGGGCACCGGAGCCGATCTGCGGCTGGTCGGGCAGGTCGTTCCACGCCGTCACCAGCTCCTCGCTCGGCTCGACGGCGACCAGGTGGTCGGCGAGCATCCCGCACCGCTCGAGGACCTTCGGACCGCCCGCGGCCAGGGCGATCTCGACCCCCTGCTCCGGCAGTTCCCAGATCCGGCCGGAGTCGACGCGGTAGTACTCGCCGTCATACGTCACGAGCTCGCCGGTGTGCAGCTCGCGGATGATCTCCATGGCCTCCGCCAGCATGTCCTGGCGGGCGGCGATCGTGGGCCAGCCGGCGCCGACGACGTGCTCGTTGAGGTTCTCGCCGGAGCCGAGGCCCAGGGTGAACCGGCCGTCGGCCATGACCTGGACGGTCGCCGCCATCTGCGCGACGACGGCCGGGTGGTAGCGCAGGATCGGGCAGGTGACGTAGGTCATCAGGTCGACGCGCTCGGTGGCGTGCGCGACGGCGCCGAGGACGCTCCACACGAAGGGCGCGTGGCCCTGCGCGGACAGCCACGGGAAGTAGTGGTCGCTGGCGACCTCGAGGTCGAAGCCGACCTCCTCGGCCTTGCGGGCGTGGCGGACCAGGTCCTTGGGACCGGCCTGCTCGGTCATCAGGGTGTAGCCGAAGCGGGTCATGCCTCGTTCATACCCCAGCACCGGGGCGTCAGCCGGCGGGAACGGGCCCGGGCTGCCGGGTGGTCCGGGAGATCGGAGCAGGTATGTCGGCGCCGCCGCTCAGCTGGCGTCGACGACCCGCCGGGGGCCGCGGCGGCGCAGGACCGCCTCGGCGATCGCGTCGGGGGTCAGCCCGATCGACGCGAGCACCTGGCCGCGGGAGGCGTGGTCGAGGAACTCCTTGGGGATGCCGAAGGGCCGCACGCGCACGTCGACGTCGGCGAGCTGCAGCGCGGTGCTCACGGCCGACCCGATCCCGCCCGACACGAGGTTGTCCTCGATGACGACGACCTCGCCGGCGAGGCGGCACTCGTCGATCAGGTCCTCCGAGACCGGCAGGGCCCACACCGGGTCGACGACGCGCACGGTGCGCCCGGCCTCCTCCAGGCGGGCCCCCACGGCCAGCGCGGTCGGCACGAGCGAGCCCAGGCCGATGACCAGGGTGTCGACGCGGTCGGGGCCGGGGCCGGCGAGGACGTCGACGGCGCCGTGCTGCTCGACGGCGGGGATCGTGGCGGGCGGGTTGCCCTTGGCGAAGCGGACGACCGAGGGGGCGTCGGCGATGTCGAGCGACCGGCGCAGGGCGAGCTCGACCTGCTCGCCGTCGCGGGGAGCGGCCAGGTGCAGGCCGGGGACGACGTTGGCGAGGGTCATGTCCCACATGCCGTTGTGCGAGGCGCCGTCGGAGCCGGTGACCCCGGCGCGGTCGAGCACGAAGGTCACGCCCGCGTGGTGCAGGGCGCAGTCCATCAGCAGCTGGTCGAACGCGCGGTTGAGGAAGGTCGAGTAGACGGCGACCACGGGATGCTTGCCGGCATACGCCAGACCGGCCGCCATGGCGACGGCATGCTGCTCGGCGATGCCGACGTCGAGGACCCGCTCGGGGAACTTGATCGCGAAGTCCCGCAGGCCGACGGGGATCAGCATGGCCGCGGTGATCGCCACGAGGTCCTCGCGCTCGGCGCCGAGCGCGACCAGCGAGTCGGAGAAGTCGTCGGTCCAGGAGCGGCCGGACACCTCCAGCGGGAGCCCGGTCTCGGGGTTGATGACCCCGACGGCGTGGAACTGGTCGTCGGCGTTCTGCCGGGCCGGGCGGTAGCCCTTGCCCTTCTTGGTCAGCACGTGCACGAGCACCGGCGCGCCGTACTGCTTGGCCTGGCGCAGCGCCGTCTCCAGCGCCTGGTGGTCGTGGCCGTCGACGGGCCCGACGTACTTCAGGCCGAGGTCCTCGAACAGGCCCTGCGGCGCCATGATGTCCTTGAGCCCCTTCTTGATCCCGTGCAGGGTCTCGAAGGCGGGGCGACCGACGACGGGGGCACCGGCGATCGCCCGCTTGCCGAGCCGCAGCACCTTCTCGTAGCCCTGGTGGGTGCGCAGCGCGGCCAGGTGCTCGGCCATGCCGCCGATGGTCGGGGCGTAGGACCGCTCGTTGTCGTTGATCACGATGACCAGCGGCAGGTCCTTGCGGGCGGCGATGTTGTTGAGCGCCTCCCAGGCCATGCCCCCGGTCAGGGCGCCGTCCCCGATGACCGCGACCGTGTGCCGGTCGTGCTCGCCGCTCAGGGACCGCGCGACGGCGATGCCGTGGGCCCAGGACAGGGAGGTCGAGGCGTGGGAGTTCTCGCTCACGTCGTGCTCGGACTCGGCGCGCGAGGGATAGCCGGACAGCCCGCCGCGGGTGCGCAGCCGGGAGAAGTCCTGCCGGCCGGTCAGCAGCTTGTGCACATAGCTGATGTGGCCGGTGTCGAAGACGATCGTGTCGTGCGGGGACTCGAAGACCCGGTGCAGCGCCATGGTCAGCTCGACGACGCCGAGGTTGGGGCCCAGGTGGCCACCCGTCTTGGCCACCTCCCGCACCAGGAAGTCGCGGACCTCCGTGGCCAGCTCGGGCAGCCGCTCGGCGGGCAGGCGCCGCAGCGCGGTCGGGCTGGTGATGGTCGAGAGCAGACCCACGGTGGACACCGACTCCTTCGAGGACAGAACGGGACGCCCGAGTCTAGACCAGCGGTCCGCGCGTCAGAGGCGCGGGACGAAGGTCGCGCCCTGCATCGCCTCGTGCACCAGGTGCACCGCGCGGGCCGTGCCGCGCAGCCGCACCCCCTCCGCCTCCAGGTCGGTCATGACGTCGCGCAGCGCCTCGGGCATCAACGTCTCCCCCAGCGCCACCCGCACCTGGCGGTAGGCCGCCCGCATGCCCGCGAGCTGCGCCTCGACGTGCTGGACGGCGACCCAGGCGAGCGCGGCGGGGTGCCGGCGCCAGGAGTCGTAGCCGCGGAAGTCCGCCGGGCACTGGTCGAGCAGCCACGGCACGGCCTGCTCGCGCCAGCCGTCGACGCCGGGCGGCGGGACCTCCGCCGGCCAGCCGGGAGGGGCGTGCGCAGTCATGCCCCCCAGTGTGCCGCCAAGGTCCGACAGACCCCCGGGTTGCGCGGTCAGGCGCCGGGGAGGTCGACGGCGACGCCCGCCGGAAGCCCCGTCACCTGCACCGTGCCGTCGCCGCGCACCTGCACCGAGAACGGCCTGCCGGCGTACGACAGGCCGTCGACCACGAGGGGTCCGCAGGGCAGGCCGGGCAGCGGCCGCAGGCGCACCCGGCCGGCGGGCACGTCGACCTGCAGACCGAGGAGCCCGGTCACCAGCGCCCCGGCTGCGGCCGCCGACCAGGCCTGCGGGCGGCAGGACGCGGGATAGGGCACCGGGCGCCCCAGCACCGGATCCGGGGCGAGCAGCTCCGGCCAGCGTCCGGCGTTGCCGCACCCGGAGGTGACGAGCGCCCGGGCCACCGCCGCCGCCTCCGCGGTGCGGCCCTCCCGCACCAGGCCGACCAGGACGATCGCCGTGTCGTGCGTCCACACCGAGCCGCTGTGGTAGCCCAGCGGGTTGAAGCCGGGGTTGTCCCGGGAGAGGGTCGCGATCCCGAAGGGCATGAGCAGGTCGGGGGCGACCAGCCGGGCGGCGACGGCGGCGGCCCCGTCCGGGGGCAGGACCCCGGTGCCGAGGACATGACCCATGTTGGAGCCCACCCCGTCGACCGGGCGGTCCTGCCCGTCGAGGGCCATCACCAGATAGGTGCCGCGCTCGTCGTGGGCGGTGTAACGCCGCCGCACCCGCTCGGCGAGGTCGTCGGCCAGCCGGTCGAGCTCTGCCGGGTCGAAGACGTCCGAGTCGACCTCCGGGCCGGACCCCGGCCGCAGCGGCAGGTCGAGCGCGCGGGCCAGGGTCGCTCCCCCGCGCAGCGCCGCGACGGCATACGCCTGGGCCTCCACCAGCGCGATCGGCGGTGGCGCGAGCGTCCCGTCGGCGCGGCGCATCGAGTCGCCCGAGTCCTTCCACCCCTGGTTGGCCAGGCCCGTGCCCGAGGCGTCGACGTAGCGCAGCAGCCCGTCCGGGCTCCTCCGCAGCCGGCGCACCAGCCAGCCGACCGCGGCGCCCAGGGCGGGGGCCAGCTCCCGGACGTCCGCCTCGGCGAGCCCGTGACGCCACGCGTCGTGCAGCAGCAGCGCCCACAGCGCGGTCGCGTCGATGCTGCCGTAGTAGACCAGCGGGACCGGCCGGCCCTGCGCGTCCTGGACCTGCTCCCGGCGCACCTCGTGCAGGATCTTGCCCGGCTCCTCCCCGGTCGCCGGGTCGTCGACCCGGCCCTGCCGGCGCGCCAGCGCCCGCAGCGTCCCGCGCGCCAGGTCGGTGCCCACCGGCAGGAGCAGGCGCGCGGTCCACAAGGAGTCCCGTCCGAACAACGTGAGGTACCAAGGTGATCCCGCCGCCGCGAAGAGGTCCTCCCGGTCCAGGGGATCGCGCAGCAGCAGGCCGCGCAGGTCCCGCAGCGAGCGCTCGACGAGGGGCGCCACCCGGCCGTCTCCCGCGGTGACGCGCAGCGACCAGTCGACGGCGTCCGCCCCGGGATCGGCGTCCAGGGCCGAGGCCCGGGTGCGGGCGACGTCGACGCGCAGCGTCACCTCCGCGGTGCCACCAGGGGGCACCGTCAGGACCAGCAGCAGGTATGACGGCGCGCCACCCTCACCCGGGCGGACCTCGGCGGGGGGCGGCGAGACGCCGACGGTGGTGCGGTGCCGGTCGCCCGACCAGGTGAGGATCGCGTCCGGGTGCTCCGTCTCCGACCGCGCCGGGTCCTCCCCGGCCGACGGGCGCAGGAGCGAGCGGGCGGCCAGCAGGGTGCCCGGATCGCGCCCGTCCTTGATCTCCGGCAGGCAGGCGTCGTCCCCGGCGAGGGCGATCTCCAGACGGGTGCGGACCGGCTCCGTGGCCCGCGAGCGCAGCGTGAGTCGTTCCGTCATGCCGCCCGCGTCGAGGACCCGGTGCACGTGCAGCTGGACGGTCGGGTCGGGGCCGGGGTCGCCGAGGTGCCGCAGCGCGGCGACGATCCGGGTCTGCTCGCCGGCGTCGGAGGAAGTGAGCACGTCAGGGGCCTCGCCGTCGACGCGCACGTGCCGCAACGCGAGGGCCCGCCGGTCGTCGACCAGCAGCCCGGTGCCCGGTGCCCCCATGGTCCCGGCGCGATCCGACAGGGCCGTCACGGCGCCGTGGACGGCGACCTGGAGGTCGTGCAGCCACGGCTGCCGAGCAGGTCCGCTGCTGCGCCTCACCACGTGTCCACCTCTCGCCGGCGGTAAGTCCCCTGGTCGCGGGGTGATGCGGGCGAGCGCTCGTGTGGACACCTGCCCGCACCCAGAGGATGATGAACTGAGGGGGTGGGGATGATCGTTCAACCGGTCATGCTACCCGCCAGGGTCCGGGTGGCAAGAGGGAGAGAGTCGTGAGCAGCAGTCTCGGGGGCAGACGCGCGACCATCAACGACGTGGCCCGCGCCGCCAACGTCTCCCGGCAGACCGTGAGCAACGTGGTCAACCGGCCCGACCGGGTCGCCCCCCAGACGCTGGCGCGGGTGCAGGCCGAGATCGACCGGCTCGGTTATCGGCCGAGCTCGGCGGCCAAGTCGCTGCGCGAGCAGCGGGCCGGGGCCGTCGGCCTGGAGCTGGATGCCCGGCCCGGAGCCGCAGGCGCCGAGATCTCCTTCCCCTTCCTGGCCCAGCTGTCCCTGGCAGCCCGTCAGCACCGCTGCCACGTGGTGACCTTCGGCAACGAGGCACCCGCGCTGACGACGAGCGGGTACGAGTCCATGGTGCGGGCGCACCTGGTCGACGCCTTCGTGCTCTTCAACACCCACCACGGCGACCCCCGCCCGCGGTGGCTGACCGAGCGGGGCATCCCCTACGTGACCTTCGGGCAGGTCTGGGACGAGCCGGAGTTCACCGCCTGGGCCGACGTCGACGGGCGGGCCGGCACCGCGGCCGCGGTCCGGCACCTGGTCGAGCGTGGCTACGAGCGCGTCGGCTTCGTCGGCTGGCCGGAGGGCAGCGAGACCGGGGACGACCGGTTGGAGGGATGGCGGGCCACCGCCGAGGAGCTCGGGGTGCTCGACGAGGACCTGCTCGTGCGCACCCGGCAGGACCTGCAGGAGGCCCAGCGGGCCATCGCCGCCATCACGGCGCGGCTGCGCCCCGGCGACGCGCTTGTCTGCGTCTCCGACGTCGTGGCGGTCGGCGCCCAGGACGCGATCAGCGCCGCAGGGCTGACCCCCGGGCGAGACGTGGGCGTCGTCGGCTTCGACGGCACCCCCACGGCGGCGATGTTCGGCCTCACCACGGTGGAGCAGCCGCTCGCCGAGATCGTCGAGTGCCTGCTCAGCACGCTCGACGACCTGCTGGAGGGCCGGGACGCCCCGGTCGAGGGCACGCTCCTCGCGCCTTGCCTGCGCTCGGACTCGAGCACCCTGCGCTGAGCCGCGCCGCCGGCCGGGGCAGCGTCCGCCGTACCCTCTCCACCCTCCAGGACCTGGCCTCGGCGATCAGCCCTCTCCACGAATCTCCCGACTGCCCAGCCCGGCTCGGGGCCCGCAACCCAGCACCGACGCATGGGTGTCGTTTCTCGCTCAACGACATACGCTGGGTGCAGTGGGGACCACTCAACGCGATTCACCTGGCTTGGCAGGGCCAGGGTTCAGGGGGGAGGTGCCGTGACGTCACCCACCCTTCGCCGCACGGCGGTCGCTGCGCTCACGACCTCGGCGCTCGCGCTCGGCGCGTGCACCGGAGGCTTCGCCGAGGAGCAGACCACCAGCACCGGACCGACCAGGCTCCGGGTGCTCGTCGCGGCGTCCTCCGACGTCGAGCTCGCCGCCGTGCGTCGGTCCGTGGCCGGGTGGGCCACCCGCACCGGCAGCACCGTGGAGGTGTCGGCCGCGGCCCGGCTCACCGAAGAGCTCGCCAAGGGCTTCGCCGGGGGCTCACCACCCGACCTGTTCTACGTCGAGCCGGCCATGCTGGGCACCTACGCCAAGGCCGGCAACCTCTACGCCTACGGCGACCAGGTCGCCGACGTGCCCTACCTGCCCGCCCTCACCCGCACCTTCACCTACCGCGGGCGGCTGCAGTGCGCCCCCAAGGACTTCTCCACCCTCGCCCTGGTCATCGACCAGGAGCGTTGGGAGGCAGCGGGACTCACCGCGTCCGACCTGCCCCGCGACTGGGCGCAGCTGCGCACCGTCGCCGCCCGCCTGACCCGCGACGGCGCGGTCGGGCTGGTCCTGGCCCCAGAGCTGCAGCGCGTCGGGGCCTTCATGACCCAGGCGGGCGGGTGGGTCCTGTCCCCCGACGGTGGCACCCTCACGATCAGCAGCCCCGCCAACGTCCATGCTCTGCAGGAGATCCGGCGCCTGCTCGACACCGGCCACGCCCGGCTCACCACCCAGGTCGACGCCGGCTGGGCCGGGCAGGCGCTCGTCGACCGCCGCGCCGCCATGGTCATCGAGGGCAACTGGGTCCGGGGCGCGCTCGCCAAGGACGCGCCCGGGCGCCGGATCACCGTCGCCGAGCTGCCCGCCGGCCCGGTCGGCCGCGGAACCTTGATGTTCACCACCTGCTGGGGCATCGCGGCGGCCTCCCCGCACCGGGACGCCGCCGTCGACCTGGTCCGCCACCTCGGCAGCGACACCGAGCAGCTCGCCGCGGCCAAGGCCTTCGGCGTCATGCCGTCCACGACCAGCGCGATGCGCAGCTACGCCCGACAGGCCCCGCAGGACGCGGCCTTCGTCAAGGGCGCGTCCTACGGCCGGGGCATGCCCAACCTGCCGGGCTTCTCCGCGGTCGTGGACGAGCTCAACGCGCACCTGCAGACCCTGCCCACCACCGAGGCCGGCGTGCTCCTGCGCGACGCCCAGCGGGTGGCCGAGCCGGCGCTGCAGGAGTGACCGCCGGCACGATGCGGGCCGCGCGAGGACGCACGCACGGGCGGGCGACCACGCAGGCGGGCTGGCTGATGACGGCGCCCGCCCTCGCACTCGTGGTCGTCTTCCTCGTCATACCGATCCTGATGGCCCTGCGCGTCTCCACCACCGGCTGGGACGGGACCGGCAGCCCCTTCGTCGCG